>CAZJCZ010000135.1:0-5841 GCA_964544575.1 uncultured Flavobacteriaceae bacterium
CTTCAGATGCTTTAGTTTCAGTATCTGGTGGAGTCACAACAGCTTCAGATTTCTTTTTACTTCCTCTTCTTCTAGTCGATTTTTTCTTCTTACTATTAGGATTATAAAGTTCGTTATAATCAACCAACTCTACCATAGCCATATCAGCATTATCGCCTTGCCTATTACCTAATTTTATGATTCTTAGATAACCTCCTGGTCTATCAGCTACTTTAGTAGCTACTTCCCTAAACAGTTCAGTAACGGCATATTTATCTCTTAAATAACTAAAAACAACTCTTCTGTTATGTGTAGTATCCGCTTTAGATTTTGTAATTAAAGGTTCGACAAATTGTCTTACAGCTTTTGCTTTGGCCAACGTAGTGTTAATACGTTTATGCTCAATTAATGAACAAGCCATATTAGCCAACATCGCTTTTCTATGCGCTGTTTTTCTTCCTAAATGATTGAATTTCTTTCCGTGTCTCATCGCGTTCTTGGCTTATTCTTTATCTAATTTGTATTTACTCAAATCCATCCCGAAAGTCAGCCCTTTTACATTAACTAGTTCATCTAACTCAGTTAATGATTTCTTACCAAAATTTCTGAATTTCATTAGGTCATTTTTATTAAATGAAACTAAATCACCTAAAGTATCAACTTCAGCAGCTTTTAAACAATTTAAAGCTCTTACTGAAAGATCCATATCAATCAATCTAGTTTTTAATAATTGCCTCATGTGAAGTGATTCTTCATCATATGATTCTGTTTGTGCAATTTCATCTGCTTCAAGTGTAATTCTTTCATCAGAGAATAACATAAAGTGATGGATTAGTATTTTTGCAGCTTCTGTCAATGCCTCTTTAGGATTTATTGAACCATCAGTAACTATGTCAAAAATTAATTTTTCATAATCAGTTTTTTGTTCAACCCGAAAGTTTTCTACTGCATATTTTACATTTTTAATAGGTGTGTAAATTGAATCAGTAAAAATTGTTCCTAATGGAGCGTTTGATTTTTTATTCTCTTCAGATAAAACAAATCCTCTTCCTTTTTCAATAGTAACTTCAAGATCTAATTTTACTGATTTCTCCATATTACATATCACTAAATCAGGATTTAAGACTTGAAAACCAGAAATAAAGTTCTGAAAATCACCAGCAGTTAATTGCTCTTTGCCTGTAATAGCAATAGAAACTGTTTCATTATCAGTATCTTCTATTTGCTGCTTAAAGCGAACCTGTTTAAGGTTTAGAATAATTTCAGTTACATCTTCAACTACTCCTTTTATTGTAGAAAATTCATGTTCTACTCCCTCAGCTCTTAAAGAAGTAATTGCATATCCTTCTAAAGAAGATAATAAAACTCTTCGTAATGCATTACCTATTGTTAAACCATAACCTGGTTCTAAAGGTCTGAATTCAAATCTACCTTCAAAATCAGTAGATTCAATCATTATTACTTTATCTGGTTTTTGAAAATTTAATATTGCCATAAGTTTAACTATTATCTTTAATTATTTAGAGTACAACTCCACAATAAATTGTTCGTTAATATTTTCTGGAATTTGAATTCTTTCCGGTACTGTTACAAAAGTTCCTTGCATAATATCAGAATTCCAATTTAACCATTCATAAACACTACTGTTGTTAGATAATGAATTTGTAATTGCTACAAGTGATTTTGATTTTTCTCTAATAGCAACAACATCACCTGGTTTTAAAGAATATGATGGTATGTTTACTAAATTACCATTTACAGTAATGTGACGGTGAGATACCAATTGACGAGCACCACTCCGAGAAGGAGAAATTCCTAAACGGTATACTACATTGTCTAATCTAGATTCACAAAATTGTAATAAGATTTCACCAGTAATACCTTTACTTCTTGAAGCTCTTTTAAATAAATTTCTAAACTGACGTTCAAGAATTCCGTATGTATATTTAGCTTTTTGCTTTTCCATTAACTGGATAGCATATTCAGACTTTTTACCACGACGTCTGTTGTTACCGTGCTGCCCCGGAGGGAAATTACGTTTTTCGAAAGATTTATCATCTCCGAAGATTGCCTCGCCGAATTTGCGTGCAATTTTAGTTTTTGGTCCTGTATATCTTGCCATTTTTATTTGTTTAGGGAAAGGGATTATGAATTAAGGCTAATCCTTCGATAATCTAAAAATCCTTTCTTTTTAAAATTAATTATACTCTTCTTCTCTTGGGTGGTCTACATCCATTATGTGGCAATGGTGTAACATCAATAATTTCAGTTACTTCAATACCTGCATTATGAATTGTCCTAATGGCAGATTCTCTACCATTACCTGGACCTTTTACATAAACTTTTACTTTTCTAAGTCCTGCTTCAAAAGCTACTTGAGCACAATCTTCAGCGGCAGTTTGTGCAGCATAAGGAGTGTTCTTTTTAGAACCTCTAAATCCTTGTTTACCAGCAGATGACCAAGAAATTACATCTCCCTTTTTGTTAGTTAAAGAGATTATAATGTTATTGAAAGATGCTTTAATGTGTGCTTCTCCAATAGCATCAACTATAACTTTACGTTTTTTTGAACTTGTTTTCGCCATAATTATTTAGCTATTATTTGGTTGCTTTCTTTTTATTAGCAACAGTTTTTCTCTTACCTTTTCTAGTTCTAGAATTATTCTTTGTTCTTTGACCCCTTAAAGGAAGTCCTATTCTATGACGAATACCTCGGTAACAACCAATATCCATTAAACGTTTAATGTCTAATTGAGTTTCTGAACGAAGTTCTCCTTCAATGGTATACGATCCGGTCTGTTCTCTAATTCTTCCTATTTCGTCATCAGTCCAATCTTGAACTTTTGTACTTTCATCTACTTTTGCAATAGCTAAAATCTCTTTAGCTCTGCTTCTACCGATACCATAGATATAAGTTAATGAAATAACCCCTCTTTTATTTTCTGGTATGTCAATTCCTGCTATTCTTGCCATAATTATCCTTGTCTTTGTTTAAATCTAGGATTCTTTTTGTTAATTACATATAACCTGCCTTTTCTGCGCACTATTTTGCACTCGGCACTTCTTTTTTTTATTGATGCTCTAACTTTCATCCGTATTTTTTTAGTATCTGTAAGTTATGCGAGCCTTTGATAAATCGTAAGGACTCATTTCTAATTTTACTTTGTCTCCCGGTAATAATTTAATATAATGCATACGCATTTTACCAGAAATATGAGCTGTAACTATATGGCCATTTTCTAACTCTACACGAAACATAGCATTTGATAATGCTTCGTTGATAGTTCCATCTTGCTCTATTGCTTGTTGCTTTGCCATAATTACGTTACTGACTTTCTTTTAGTTCCAGTTTTCATTAAACCATCATAATGATGATTTAATAAATGTGAGTTTATTTGTTGAATTGTATCAATGGCAACTCCTACCATAATCAATAATGATGTTCCTCCATAAAACATTGCCCAACCTTGTTGCACACCAGTTTTAACTACCAATGCTGGTAATATTGCTAAAAGTGCTAAGAAAATTGATCCGGGTAAGGTTATTCTCGATAATATAGTATCTAAATAATCGGCCGTTTCTTTTCCAGGTCTAATTCCCGGTAAAAAACCACCACTCCTTTTCAAATCATCTGCCATTTTATTTGTAGGGATGGTTATAGCAGTATAGAAATAACTAAAAATAATTATCAAAACTGCAAATAAAACATTATACCAAAATCCAAACATATTTGTAAATTCAATACCAATTGCATTAATTATAGAATTTTCAGATTTAGTTAATAATCCCGGTACAAACATTAATGCTTGAGCGAATATGATAGGCATTACACCTGATGAATTCAACTTTAATGGAATATATTGTCTTGCACCAGCAGCATCCTGGATATTTCCAGCTACCGTTCTTCTTGCATACTGAACTGCTATTTTTCTGACGGCTGTCACCAACAATACACTTGCTAAAATTACAACTAACCATATCACAACTTCAATAAACACCATTAATAAACCACCTGTTGATTGTTCTACTCGTGAGGTTAACTCTTGCATAAATGTTGCAGGTAGCCTAGCAATAATACCAATCATAATTAACAGAGAGATACCATTACCAATACCTTTATCAGTAATTCTTTCACCTAACCACATCGCAAATACCGTACCTGTTGTTAATAATAAAATTGATGAGAACCAAAATAATGGGCCATTACCTAGTAAAAAAGCACTTTGCGGAATTCCTAAAGCAGGTAAACTACCTATATAGGCCGGAGCTTGAATAATAAGTATTCCAACGGTTAGCCATCTCGTGATTTGGTTAATTTTTTTACGTCCACTTTCACCTTCCTTTTGTAATTTCTGCAAATAAGGGACCGCTATACCCATTAACTGAACTACAATAGATGCTGAGATGTAGGGCATAATACCTAATGCCATAACAGATGCCTGAGCAAATGCTCCACCTGTAAACATGTTTAATAATCCTAATAGATTATTACCGCTAGTTGTATCTTGAAGGCCAGATAGTTGAGTAGGATCAATTCCCGGTAACGGTACTTGAGCCGCTAAACGGTAAACTACCATTAATCCAAGAGTAAGAATAATTTTATTTCTTAGTTCTTCAATTTTCCAAATATCTTGTATGGTACTTATAAATTTTTTCATCTATACGTAATAATCTTTATAATGTTACTACTGTTCCGCCAGCTTTTTCAATAGCTTCTTTAGCAGATGCAGTAAATTTATGTGCCGTAATATTTAATTTTGCTTTTAGCTCACCTCTACCTAATATTTTTACTAGATCACTTTTACGCACTAATCGGTTTTCAAAAAGAACTTCTAAATTAACAGTATCTTTAATTGAACCATTATCTACCATTCCTTGAAGAACATCTAGGTTAATACCTTGATATTCTTTTCGGTTGATATTTGTAAAACCAAATTTAGGTACTCGACGCTGTAAAGGCATTTGACCTCCTTCGAAACCAATCTTTTTAGAATAGCCCGAACGTGATTTAGCACCTTTATGCCCTCTGGTAGCAGTACCGCCTTTACCAGAACCTTGACCTCTACCTATTCTTTTACCACTATTTTTAACTGAACCTTTAGCAGGTCGTAAGTTATTTAATTCCATAACTATATCTTATTTTACTTCTTCTACCGAAACCAAGTGTTTAACTTTATTTATCATTCCAAGTATTGTCGGAGTAGCATCATGTTCAACTACTTGATCAATCTTACGCAACCCCAAAGCCTCTAATGTTAACTTTTGGTTCTGAGGGCGTCTTATTTTACTTCTAACTTGGGTAACTTTTACTTTTTTCATTATATCCTACTTATTAACCATTAAAAACCTTTTGTAAGGTAATTCCTCTCTCCTTTGCAATGCTATTTGCATCGCGTAATTGCAATAAAGCATCAAAAGTAGCTTTAACAACATTGTGCGGATTAGAAGAGCCTTGAGATTTAGATAAAACATCATGAACGCCAACAGATTCCAAGACTGCACGTACAGCACCACCAGCAATAACACCTGTACCGTGTGATGCAGGTTTTAAGAATACTCTAGCTCCACCATATTTTCCTTTTTGTTCATGAGGTAAAGTTTTCTTAATAATTGGTATTCTAACTAAATTTTTCTTTGCATCCTCAATTGCCTTAGCAATAGCAGAAGCAACATCTTTAGATTTACCTAGACCATGACCTACTACACCATCTTCATTACCAACTACAACAATTGCAGAAAAACCAAAAGTTCTACCCCCTTTAGTTACTTTAGTAACTCTTTGTACTCCAACCAAATGATCTTTCAATTCTAAACCGCTTGGTTTTACTGTTTCAACGTTTCCGTATTTTTGATTCATAATCT
>CAZJCZ010000136.1:0-5838 GCA_964544575.1 uncultured Flavobacteriaceae bacterium
TCTATTTACTTTGTTGAAGCCCAACAAACTTCCTATTGGCAACAGCATGTGGATTACATTATGTCAATTGACATGGATGTTAAAACACATCAATATACCGGAACCCAGAAAATTATTTATTCAAATAATTCCCCTGATACTTTAGACAAGGTCTTTTATCATTTGTTTTTTAATGCTTTTCAACCCGGTAGTGAAATGGATATTAGGTTACAAAATATAGCTGACCCTGATCATAGAATGGTAACTAATGTTGGTACTGAACAAAATCCCATTTTCGAAAGTAGAATTTCAAAACTAGAACTGAATGAAATAGGTTTTATCAAGGTAAATACCTTACTACAAGATGGACAAAAACTAAAATATGAAACTATTGGCACAATTTTAAAAGTAACATTAAACAAACCTATAAAACCTGGCGGTAAAACTGAGTTGAAAATGACCTTTACAGGACAAGTACCAAAACAAATTCGTCGTTCGGGTAGAAACAATGCTGAAGGAGTTGCCTTGTCAATGACACAATGGTATCCTAAACTTGCAGAGTATGATTTTGAAGGCTGGCATGCTAATGCATATATAGGGCGGGAATTCCATGGGGTTTGGGGTAATTTTGATGTAAAAATAACTATTGATAAAGATTATATCCTTGGCGGAACAGGGTATTTACAAAATCCAAATGAAATAGGATATGGCTATGAAACTTCTAAGGTAATCAAACCAAAAAGCAAAAAATTGACATGGCATTTTTTAGCCCCAAAAGTTCATGATTTTACATGGGCAGCAGATAAAGATTTTGCTCATGATATATTAAAAGGCGAAAATGATGTTATGCTACATTTTCTATATAAAAAGAATCCAAAATATATAGATAGTTGGAAAAAATTACAACCAAAAACTGCCGAACTCCTCAGCTATTATAATAAGAACATTGGGCAATATCCTTATAAACAATACTCAGTAATTCAAGGCGGTGATGGAGGCATGGAATATGCTATGTGCACCCTTATAAATGGAGAGCGAAGTTATGGCAGTCTAGTCGGAACAACTGCTCATGAGTTGGCTCATACCTGGTTTCAATTTTTGTTAGCTACAAACGAAACAAAACATGCATGGATGGACGAAGGGTTTGCTTCATATATTTCTCATTTGGCGATGAATGAAATAATGCAACATAATAAAGATAATCCTTTTGAAGAAGCCTATGAAGGTTATGCAATACTTGCAGAATCAGGAGTGGAAGAGCCACAATCACTACATGTTGACAGATTTCATTATAACTACTCTTATAGTGCTTCCACGTATGATAAGGGAGAAGTTTTTATGGCCCAACTTGGGTATATAATTGGCCAAGGTAATTTGAAGAAAACTATTAAAAAATATTTTGAAGATTTTAAATTTAAACATCCAACACCTAATGACTTTAAACGTACTGCTGAAAAAGTTTCAGGCCTTCAATTAGATTGGTATTTAAATGAATGGACCCAAACCACCAATACGATAGATTATGCCGTAAAAGCAATTAATGTTAAAGAAATCATTTTAGAAAACAAAGGTAGTATGCCAATGCCAATCGATCTTAAAATAACCTATATTGATGGCGAAATAGAGTATTTTCATGTCCCTTTACGAATGATGTTAGGTCATAAACCAACAACAGCTACTATTATTAAAGACTGGCCATGGGTGCAACCTACCTATTCATTAACAACTTACAAAAATGTAAAGTCAGTTGAAATTGATCCGTCACGGCGAATGGCTGATGTTGATAGAAGTAATAATTCAAAAGGTATTAATTAAAAATTAGATCTTATTATAAGCGCTAATTAATCAAATTAAATTTAAAAAAAAGCATCTACTTAAAATAGATGCTTTTTAATTTTTGCAGGTTTAAATGATCTTAAACTGTCATTATTTCTGTTTCCTTATCATGATAAAGTTCGTCAATAATTCTGATATATTTGTCCGTAAATTCTTGAATAGTATCCTCAGAATTACTTTTCATATCCTCAGATATATCTAAATTCTTGATTTCGTGATTCGCATCTCTTCGTGCATTTCTAACGCTTATCTTATCATCCTCAGCTTCAGATTTAGCTTGTTTCGCTAATTCTTTGCGGCGTTCTTCAGTCAAAACCGGCACATTAATAATTATACTTTCGCCATTATTCATAGGATTAAAGCCAATATTGGCAACCATAATAGCTTTTTCTATTTCTTGGAGTAAATTTTTTTCCCATGGCTGAACGGTAATGGTTCTTGCATCTGGCGTATTAATATTAGCCACCTGACTTAATGGAGTTTGTGAGCCATAGTAATCAACCATTATACTTCTTAGCATAGCTGGAGATGCCTTACCAGCTCGAATATTTGCAAGTTCTTTTTTTAAGTGATCAACAGCATTATCCATATGCTCTTTTGCGCTGTCTAGTATAAATTCAACTTCTTCGTTCATATTAAATTATTTTTATAATTTCTATTCAAAAAGTAAGCCAAAAGTTTAAATATCAACTTTGGTTCCGATATTATTATCCCCAGATAATAATTTCAATAGATTACCTTTTTTATTCATATCAAAAACAATAATTGGTAATTTGTTTTCTTCGCTCAACGTAAAGGCCGTCATATCCATAACCTTTAAGCCTTTATTCATTACATCTTTAAAAGTAATCTTATCAAATTTAGTGGCATCAACATTTTTTTCCGGATCAGATGTATAAACACCATCTACACGAGTACCTTTTAAAATAACTTCTGCACCAACTTCAATGGCTCTCAAAACCGCAGCGGTATCCGTAGTGAAATACGGATTTCCTGTACCTCCTCCGAATATAACCACTCTCCCTTTTTCTAAATGCCTTACAGCTCTGCGCTTAATAAATGGTTCTGCTACCTGCTCCATTTTAATAGCTGTTAGCAGACGCGTCTTAATACCTGCATCTTCAATGGCACTTTGTAATGCTAATCCATTTATAACAGTGGCAAGCATGCCCATATAATCAGCTTGAACTCTATCTATTCCATTACTGGCACCAGCTACCCCTCTAAAAATATTTCCACCTCCGATTACAATGGCAACTTCAACTCCTTTGTCAACAACTTTTTTGATCTCTATTGCATATTCAGCTAATCTTTTTGGGTCTATTCCATACTGCCGGTCACCCATTAAAGCCTCTCCGCTTAGTTTTAAAAGAATTCGTTTATAGTGCATTTTTATTTGAAAGTTTAACAAATATACAAAATTCAAAACCAAAAAACCTCGTCAAATGACGAGGTTTTTTGGTTTTGAATCTGAAAAAAATCAGTAAAATATTATCCTAAAGCAACTCTTTTAAAATCAACGACCGCTACATCACCCAAAGTTTTTACATATTGAGCAACACTTTGTTTGCTGTCCTTTATAAAAGCTTGATTAACCAACGTATTATCTTTAAAGAAACGCTTTAATTTACCTTTAGCAATATTATCTAACATAGCTTCTGGTTTACCTTCCTGACGTAATTGATCTTTCGCAATTTCAATTTCTTTTTCAATCGTTGCTTGATCAACACCTTCTTCATTAAGAGCAATTGGAGACATTGCGGCTGCTTGCATGGCCACGTCTTTAGCTACTACTGCAGATCCTTCAACAGCAGCAGACAAACCAACTAATGTTGCAATTTTGTTCCCTGCATGAATGTATGAACCTACAAAAGGGGCTTCAATTTTATCAAAAGCTCCAACTTCAATTTTTTCGCCTATAACTCCAGTTTGTTCTAATAACTTTTCAGAAACCGTCATCCCGTTGAAGCTAGCAGCTAAAAATTCTTCTTTAGAAGTTGTAGATAGAGCAATTTCAGCAAGTTGATTAGCTAAATCTACAAATCCATCGTTTTTTGCAACAAAATCTGTTTCGCAATTTAAAGAAACTACAACTCCAGTTGTAGCGTCAGCATTAACTTTAGCTATAACTGCACCTTCAGATGAATCTCTGTCAGCTCTATTTGCTGCAACTTTTTGACCTTTTTTTCTTAAGATTTCGATTGCTTTTTCAAAATTTCCTTCGGCTTCGACTAATGCATTTTTACAATCCATCATGCCTGCCCCAGTTTCTTTTCTTAGTGTATTTACTTCAGCGGCTGTTATTTTTGCCATGTTATTTTTCGTTTGATTTTTGCTTGCTCAACAATGTATAAATGATAAACACATCTTAAACAAATAAAAAGTTATACAATAATTTATTTTTTTTCTTTGACTTCAGCTTTAACTTCTGCAACTACTTCAGCTTTAACTTCTGCAACTACTTCAGCTTTAGCTTTTGCAGCTTCTTTAAGCTCTTTTTCAAGAATAGCTTTATCTTTATCTGCTTTTCGTTCATTTAATCCCTCAGCAATAGCGTCAATAGAATAAGTTAAAATTTTCTCAATCGATTTTGAAGCATCATCATTAGCGGGTATTACAAAATCAATCGGTCTAGGATCTGAATTTGTATCTACCATAGCAAATATTGGCATGTTTAATTTTTTTGCTTCTGCTATAGCAATATGCTCACGTTTCGTGTCAATTACAAATAAAGCTCCAGGTAAACGAGTCATGTCAGAAATCGAACCTAAGTTCTTTTCTAATTTAGCTCTTTGACGCATGATTTGTAATTTTTCTCTTTTTGACAACGCGTTAAAAGTACCATCTTCCTTCATTCTATCAATCTGAGCCATTTTTTTAACAGCTTTACGGATAGTCACAAAATTGGTTAACATACCACCAGGCCATCTTTCTGTAATGTACGGCATATTTACACTTTGTGCTTTATCTGCAACTAAA
The DNA here is from genome assembly GCA_964544575.1 of uncultured Flavobacteriaceae bacterium. GTDB lineage: Bacteria > Bacteroidota > Bacteroidia > Flavobacteriales > Flavobacteriaceae > Aureibaculum. The sequence continues at coordinate 4,795 of CAZJCZ010000136.1, forward strand.
TCTTTTGCTTGTTTTTTAGTCGCTACAAAAAGAATTTTTCTACCTGATGCAGCAATTTTTTTTAGTGCATTAGCAGTTTCTTCCATTTTCGCTACAGTTTTATACAAATCGATAATATGAACTCCATTACGTTCCGTATAAATGTAAGGAGCCATATTAGGGTTCCATTTTCTTGTCAAATGCCCGAAATGGACACCCGCATCTAATAATTCTTTAATTTCAATGTTTGCCATTCTGTTTTTAGTTTACGTTCCGTTGATTTAGCAATAAATAAGTAGCAATACAATTGATCTTATTTATTTGGATGCTAAACTTAACCGACAACAGGTTTATAATTAATAATTTTTGATTAACGTTTAGAGAATTGGTATTTTTTACGAGCTTTTTTCTGACCGAATTTTTTACGTTCAACCATTCTTGGATCTCTCGTAAGTAAACCCTGAGGTTTCAAAATAGCTTTATACTCTTCATCAATAGCTACTAAAGCTCTAGTAATTGCTAAACGAATAGCTTCGGCTTGACCCGTAATACCACCACCAAATACGCTGACTTTAATATCAAATGCGTCAGTATTATCAGTTAACACTAAAGGTTGCCTTACTTTATATTGCAAAGTTGATGTTGTAAAGTAATTGTTTAATTCTCTTTTGTTTATTGTAATGTTTCCTTTTCCTTTCGAAACATAGGCGCGAGCAACTGCTGTTTTTCTTCTGCCTATTTTGTGTACTATTTCCATTATCTAAGATCGTTGAGGTTAATAGCTTTAGGATTCTGAGCTTCTTGACTATGCTCACCGCCAGCGTATACATATAAATTTCTAAATAAAGCGCTACCTAATTTATTTTTAGGTAACATTCCTTTTACTGCTTTTTCAACTAAGCGAGTTGGATCTTTTCCAAATAACTCTATTGCAGTAAGTGATCTTTGACCTCCTGGATAACCTGTATGACGGATATATGATTTATCTGTCCATTTCTTTCCGGTTAAAATAATTTTTTCTGCATTGATAATTACAACATTATCACCACAGTCTACATGAGGGGT
>CAZJCZ010000137.1:0-5776 GCA_964544575.1 uncultured Flavobacteriaceae bacterium
GCTTTTTTATTTGGGGTAACATCTCTAGTAAATTAGTAACACAAATTGACTGAAATGGATAAATTTCTAAAATCTTAAATGTTATGTTCTTAAAAATTGGCCCGGTAGAACTGTAACTTTTTTACCTTAAATTTGAATTAATCAATAAAATATATTAGGGATGAAGAAAAAAATAGCTATTTCTTTTATTTTACTGTTTTCTATCACAACATTAATCAGTTGGGGACAAGTTCAAGATTTGAGTTTAGAAAAAATTTATTCGCAACAAGAATTCCAAATCAAAGGTTTTGGCCCTGTTAGGTGGTTAGAAGATGGCTCGGGATATACTACCCTAGAACCATCAACATCAAAGGAGGGTAGTGATATTATTAAGTATAACCCAGAAACAAGCATACGTACTATTTTGGTAGATGCAACATGGTTTGTGCCAAAAGGAACAGACGAACCTCTTAGTGTAAATGATTATTTTTGGTCTAATGACGGAGAAAAACTATTAATATTTACAAACACAAGACGTGTTTGGCGCTATCACACAAGAGGTGATTTTTGGGTACTACATTTAAAATCTGGAAAACTTCAGCAACTTGGAAAATCACTGAAAGCTACCACGCTTCAGTTTGCGAAATTCTCAAACGACTCTCAAAAAGTGGCTTATGTTAGTGAGCAAAACATTTATGTTGAGGACTTAGAATCTGAAATAGTTACGGCATTAACAACAGACGGAAAAGATAATATAATTAATGGCACTTTTGATTGGGTATATGAAGAAGAATTAAGTTTACGAGATGGTTTTAGATGGAGCCCTGATAGTAAACGAATAGCCTACTGGCAAATGGATACTAAAGGAATTGGAATATTTAATATGATAAATAATTTGGATTCCATTTATCCTAAACTTATTCCTATTCCATACCCTAAAGTAGGTACTACAAACCCAGCTTCTAAAATTGGTGTAGTAAATGTTGATGATACAGAAACCACATGGATTGATATTCCAGGAGATCCTCGCAATCATTATCTGGCAAGAATGGATTGGGCTAAATCTTCGGAAGAAATTATAGTGCAACAACTCAACCGTAAGCAAAACACTAACAAGGTTTATTTTGGAAATGCTAAAACTGGAGTTTCTAAATTAATCCATACAGAAAAAGTTGAGACTTGGTTAGATGTTTACGACGATCTAACTTGGCTTAACAACGGAAAGTATTTTACTTGGCGAAGTGATAAAACTGGATGGTTACACTTATATAAAGTTTCTAGAGATGGCAAAGAAGTAATTCCTATAACACATGGAAATTTTGAAATAGTGAATTTACTATCTATAAATAAAAAAACTGGATGGATCTATTATATTGCTGCTCCGGACACACCAACGGAACGCTATTTATTTAGAAGTAAGCTTACGGGAAAAGGAAAACCACAACGTCTTTCCCCTTTAGGTCAAATTGGGCATCACTCGTATAATATTTCGGCAGATGGCAAATATGCCATACATACATTTTCAAATGCAAATACACCTCCACAGATACAAGTAGTGAGTTTACCAGACCATAAAGTTTTGAGAGTACTTGAAGATAACCTGGAATTAACAACCAAACTTAAAAATCATAAGATTCCCAAAAAAGAGTTTTTTAGACTTAAAATTTCTGATGAAATGACTTTTGACGGTTGGATGATAAAGCCGCTCGATTTCAATGCATCTAAAAAATACCCGGTCTTATTTCATGTCTATGGAGAACCTGCTGGAAGTACTGTTCAAAATAATTATGGCCGTGATTTATTTAATGAATTTATAGCGCAACAAGGGTATTTGGTTATAAGTATTGATAATCGTGGAACTAAAGTTCCTCGAGGCCGTGAATGGAGAAAAAGCGTTTATAAAAAAATTGGAATTATCGCAACTGAAGATCAAGCAGCGGCAGCTAAAAAAATTATGGAATGGGATTTTGTAGACCCTGATAGAATAGGAATCTGGGGCTGGAGTGGTGGTGGATCCATGACACTAAACTGCATGTTCAAATATCCTGAAATTTATAGTACAGGAATCGCAATTGCGTTTATTAGTGACCAAAAATTATATGACACGGTTTATCAAGAACGATATATGGACCTGCCAATAAATAACGAAGAAGGTTATACACAAGGCAGTCCAATAACACATGCCAAAAATCTTGAAGGAAATCTTTTATTGATTCATGGTTCTGCAGACGATAACTGCCATTATCAAAGCTGCCAGAGACTGGTTAACGAACTTATAAAACACAATAAATATTTTTCAATGATTGATTATCCGATGCGATCACACGGGATTTATGAACGGGAAAATACCTCTCTGCATTTACGCATGACTATGTATAATTACTTAAAACAAAATCTTCCGGGAGGAGGAAAATAAAGCATAATAAGATAAAGGTTAAAAAACATGTTCGCTAAAGAAACTTATATTCAAAGAAGAAAGAAATTAAAAAAATCTATTGGTTCTGGAATGATTCTTCTACTGGGAAATAATGAAAGTCCTATGAACTTTACAGACAATACTTTTCATTTTAGACAGGATAGTACCTTTTTGTATTTTTTCGGATTGAATCTAGCAAATCTTGTTGGAATCTTAGATTGTGATTCTGGGGAAGAATGGATTTTTGGAAATGACCTTACTGTTGAAGATTTTGTATGGATGGGGCCCCAACCGGCAATTAGTGAACAAGCGAGTCAAGTAGGTATTACAAAAACAGATTCTATTAATCAACTAATCGAAAAATTAGAGAAAGAATCTAAAACTAAAAGAAAAATTCATTTTCTACCACCTTATCGTTCTGATAATAAAATAAAACTTTTTGAATGGCTTGCAATTTCACCAATTAATCAACACAAAGCCGCCTCAATTGAACTTATAAAAAGTGTAGTAAACCAACGAAATTATAAATCTGTAGAAGAAATTACTGAAATTACCAAAGCGGTTAACACGAGTGTAGACATGCATACTTTAGCTATTCGATTGGCAAAACATGGGGTTTCTGAAGCCCAAATAGCTGCGGCTGTTCAAGAGGTTGCAGTGGCAGCAGGAGGACAAACATCATTCCCAATCATTGCTACAATTAATGGGCAAACCCTCCATAATCACTACCATGGAAACATTTTAACAAATGGCGATATGTTTTTATTAGATGCAGGCGCTGAAACAGCCATGGGTTATAGTGGCGATTTATCAAGTACAATACCAGTAAGCGGAAAATTCACATCCAAACAAACAGATATTTATAATCTTTGTTTATATAGTCATAACAAGTCGATTGAAATGTTAAAACCAGGGGTCCTATTTAAAGATGTTTACTTTGAGTCGGCTCGAGTAATTATTGATGGCTTAAAAGATTTAGGCCTAATGAAAGGGAATACAGAAGATGCAATTGATAATGGTGCTCATGCATTATTCTTTCCTTGTGGTTTAGGTCATATGATGGGATTAGATGTTCATGATATGGAAGATTTAGGAGAAATTTATGTTGGTTATGATGGGAAACCTAAAAGCGCCCAGTTTGGATTGAAATCTTTGAGATTGGGTCGAAAATTAGAACCCGGATTTGTGCTCACAATTGAGCCTGGAATTTATTTTATACCGGAACTAATAGATCAATGGAAATCAACTAATCATAATTCAGAATTTATTAATTTCAATAGGTTAGAAGATTATAAATCATTTGGTGGCTTGCGTAACGAAGAGGATTTTTTAATTACAGAAACCGGTTATAAACTTCTTGGTAAGCCAAAGCCTAAAACAATAAAAGAGGTGGAAACCGAATGGGCTAAAGGGTTGTAATTATATTTAAGTTTTAAGATTAGCTAAAGTTTTTTCAATGTGAGCTTTTCTTTTATTGCACAAGCGGTTTTTGTAATAGCAAGTCCGCCTTTTCCAGTACATTTCACGCAAGTTGGCATTTGCTTACTAACATTTGAAACCGTTTCAATTACCTCATTTAATGGTATAAGCGCATTATAGCCTGCAATTGACATTGTTGCTGAAGAAAGAGCATTTACAGCTGCGCTTATATTCTTTCCTAAACAGGGAGCCTCCACGCGATCTGCAATTGGGTCACAAACTAAACCAATCATATTTTGAATAGCCATAGAAGCGGCATCAATTGCTTGACGAGCGGTACCTCCAAATAATTGAACTATTCCCGCTGCAGCCATCCCTGCTGATGCGCCACATTCAACTTGGCAACCATGCTCTTCTGCAGAAAATCCAGGACCCATAGCGAAGTAGGCCCCAATAATTCCGGTAGCAAAATAAGCACTAATTAATTCATCATGGGTTGCATTAATATCGTCGGCCACTGCTCTTAAAACACCACCAATTACGCCGCAAGAACCTGCCGTTGGATTTGCAACAACAACTTCCATAGCACTTTTCGACTCCATAATAGCAGAAACATTAGCAATAATTTGATTCATAATAGAGTTCTGAAGAATTTTACCTTTCCTATGTGCTCTATCAATTAAATGCGATTGTTGTGGTAAAATACGATCTTCATATGCTGTACCAGCTAGACCAGTTTTAATACTGTTTTCAATTATTTCAACAAGGCCTTTCATTCTATCAACAATAACAGAATCTGCTAAACCACTTTGGGCCTTTTCATAAATTAACCCCAATTGCCCTAAATCAAGATTTTGTTTTTCTGCATATTCCAAAAGAGATGCCACCGTGGTAAAGGGCAATCCGGTTTCATTTCCAGCAGTAATTGGAAGTACTGGATTTACAAGAATCACGTCATCAACAAATGCAGTGTTTTTTAATAGATCAGTTACTTCGCTTGAAATTTCCTTAGAAAATTTTAAATTTATGAGCTGTTTGTTGTCATTAAAAGACTCAGAAATTATTTGATCCTTAGGAAATAATGATTTTATTTTTTCAGAAACTTCATCGCTCTTATTTTTAAAAAGAAGCAATTCATAGTAATCACCAAAAATGCTTACTTTAAAACCGTCAATTTCCTGAATTTCAAAAGAGCCTCCTCCTAGCGATGCCACTAAAACTCGAATCCTTTTCCCTCGAATCCCTACCAATGTTAAGCGGACCGTATTTACATGATTTGTTTTAAACGAATTTATTTCATATCGTATTGAAATACCCAATTCATTTGCCACCTGCCCTGTGTTTTTCATTTTATCATCAGTCATCTGCAAACCTAATAAACCACCATCTATCCCAAGTGTAGTGCCTTGTTCTCTATAATTTGGTGCCCAAGCACCATCCTTATCAAAATCAATAATGGCGCTTTTTAACGGTTCATTTAATATGTCTAAGCAGGTTTTTGCAGCGCGCCAAGAAGCGGCAGTGTGTGAGCTTGAGGGGCCACGCATTATGGGGCCAATTACATCATTAAAAATTCCCGGATTCTTTTTCATAACAGACAAATAAAGATATGTTATCAGATATAACGATGATAACTATCAAATATAACCAAATTATTAAAGAGGGAATATAATGTAACTTGACTATGCTGATACCTGATTTCCATTTTAATGCTGAAATGCACTTGAAGTTTTGAAAGAAAATAGGATAGACTGTTAATATTGCATCACGCTCTTGGATAAAACCGCCCAGCAATCTATAGACTACCGAGATATTTATAAACTGATTATTAGAATCGTAATTACTAATTTAAAGATCCAAATTATATTGAATGAAGTTGAATCATTTTATTTTCAACCAATTAAATTCACTATCCTTTTACGGTTTTACCGTAATAAAACAAAATATTTTTTTTTAATTTTG
>CAZJCZ010000138.1:0-2717 GCA_964544575.1 uncultured Flavobacteriaceae bacterium
ATTCCTATCATTCTTTACTTCAAATAAAATAGAATTATGGCTCTTAACGCAAAAATTCCGGAAGGACCTTTAAAAGATAAATGGCAAAATTACCTTGCCAAAACCCGAATTGTTAATCCTGCAAACCGCAAGAAATTAGATATTATTGTTGTTGGAGGTGGATTATCAGGAGGCGGTGCAGCAGCTTCATTAGCTGAATTAGGATATAATGTGAAAGTTTTCTTCTTTCAAGATTCCGCTCGTCGCTCACATTCTGTTGCTGCACAAGGTGGTGTAAACGCTGCAAAAAATTATAAAAATGATGGAGATAATGTGTATCGCATGTTTTATGATACGATTAAAGGTGGTGATTTTCGATCACGTGAAGCGAATGTATATCGAATGGCAGAGGTCTCTGTGGACTTGATTGACCATATGGTAGCCCAAGGTGTTCCCTTTGGACGTGAGTATGGTGGTTATTTAAGCAATCGATCTTTTGGTGGTGTGCTTGTATCTCGAACTTTCTACGCTCGTGGTCAAACCGGTCAACAATTATTATTGGCTACTTACCAAGCTATGATGAAGCAAGTTAGGGTAGGAAAATTAAAACAATATAGTCGGCATGAGATTTTAGATATCGTAATAGTCGACGGGAAAGCCCGTGGTATTATTGCCCGTAATTTAGATACAGGAGAGATAGAGCGTCATGCCGCACATGCTGTAGTTTTTGGCACAGGGGGCTTTGGTAAAATATTTTATCTATCTACGTTAGCGATGAACTCTAATGGTTCAGCAAATTGGCGTGCTCATAAAAAAGGCGCTTATTTTGCCAATCCATCTTGGACACAAATACATCCCACTGCATTGCCACAATCTGGCGAACATCAATCTAAATTGACATTGATGTCTGAATCGCTTAGAAATGATGGGCGTATATGGGTGCCAAAAAATAGAGATGAAAAACGTAAACCGGGTGATATTCCAGATGAAGATAGAGATTATTATTTGGAACGACGTTATCCTGCTTTTGGCAATTTGGTACCTCGTGATGTCGCTTCTCGAGCTGCCAAAGAAAGAATGGATGCCGGATTTGGTGTGGGACCGTTGAAAAATGCGGTATATCTTGATTTTAAAACTGCTATTGAACGATTAGGGGAAGATACCATTAAGGAACGTTATGGTAATCTCTTTACTATGTATGAAAAAATTACAGCAATAAATGCTTATAAAGAACCTATGAAAATATCACCTGCTGCCCATTTCTCTATGGGAGGTTTGTGGGTAGATTATGAATTACAAACTAGTATACCCGGTTTATTTGCTGTTGGTGAAGCAAATTTTGCTGATCACGGGGCAAATCGCTTAGGAGCTAACTCACTATTGCAAGCCTCTGTTGATGGTAATTTTATTTTGCCTAATACCATTTCAAATTATTTGGCAGATGATATCCGTACCGGGCCAATTCCAACGGACACCATTGAATTTGAAGACGCTGAAAAAATCGTAAAAGATCAAGTGGCAAAATTATTAGCTATTAAAGGAACAATGCCCGTAGATCAAATTCATAGAAGGTTGGGCAAGGTCATGTTTAAAGAAGTAGCCATGTCTCGAAATGAAAAAGGCATGATTTGGGCTATAGAAGAAATTAAAAAATTACGGAAAGAATTCTGGGAAAATGCTGCAGTACCCGGAGATGAAAATGGCCCGAATTCAGAATTAGAAAAAGCGGGACGTTTGGCCGATTATCTTGAAATAGCTGAACTGATGGCGGTAGACGCTTTAAATAGAAAAGAAAGTTGTGGTGCTCACTTCCGTGAAGATTACCAAACCGAAGATGGTGAAGCAATGCGCGATGATAAAAATTATATGTTTTCCTCTGCCTGGGAATGGCAACAAGGAAAAGACTGGAAATTACATAAAGAACCGCTCGAATTCACTGAAGTTAAACCAACAGTTCGCTCGTATAAATAATTAAGATTATGAAACTGACACTTAAAATATGGCGACAAGAAAACGCCAAAATAAAGGGAAAAATAGTAACCTATGAATTATCAGATTTAAGCGCGGACATGTCTTTTTTAGAAATGTTAGATGTACTTAATGAGCAACTTGCAGTTAAAGGAGAACGAACGGTTGAATTCGATCATGATTGTCGGGAAGGAATCTGTGGGCAATGCTCATTAGTGATTAATGGTCAAGCACATGGGCCGGAGTCACATTATACAACTTGCCAAACCCATTTAAGGTCTTTTAAAGATGGCGACACTCTTGTTATTGAACCATTCAGAGCAAATTCATTTCCGGTAATTAGAGATCTAAAGGTAGATCGAACATCAATGGATAGAATTATACAGGCAGGTGGCTATATCTCGTCTTTTACAGGAATGGCTCCTGAAGCAAATTCGATACCTATTCATCACGAAATTGCAGAAAGTGCATTTGATAGTGCTGCTTGTATTGGTTGTGGCGCTTGTATTGCTGCTTGTAAAAATTCATCAGCCGCATTGTTTGTATCAGCAAAAGTGGGTCATTTGGCCAAGTTACCACAAGGTCAGGTAGAGCGTATGGAACGAGTTATTTGGATGGTCAATGCTCAAGATGATGAAGGTTTTGGTAGCTGCACTCATACTGGCGCTTGCGCAATGGTTTGCCCACAAGAGGTACAATTATTAGATATTACTCGGATGAATTACGAGTACAACAGAGCAATATGTCTTATGAAAGATTAGATATTATAT
>CAZJCZ010000138.1:2817-5681 GCA_964544575.1 uncultured Flavobacteriaceae bacterium
CTCCAACCACAATAATTTCAACTTCCTTATTATTCTCTAATCTTTTAGCTAGATCTAAAAAAAATTCAGAAACGAACCTGTTGAAATTCGAGTTCTAGTGTTGCATAAGATGAAATAATAGTGAACCAGCAGCTAAATGAAGGGTCGAGGGATATATTGTAGATAACATTGTTATTCAAACATAAGATTATCAACTTCTTGCGAGTGTTGTATGATCGCAGTAAATTATTTTCCTATGATAAACAGGGATGCTATTTTTTATATTGGTAAATAAAAATTAAAAGTATATTTACATTCTTAAAAGTATTTAACAATAGATTTTAATGCCCGAAAAACCTAAACATACTTTAAATCCTAATAATTGGGTTGGCGCTCATTCTGATTACTTATTCAACTATACCATTACCAGAGTTGACAATTCAGAATTGGCTAAAGATATCGTTCAGGAAACTTTTTTTTCTGGCTTAAAAGCACAACATAATTTCAGAGGACAGGCGTCCGAAAGAACTTGGTTAATATCTATCTTGAAACGTAAAATTATTGATCATTACCGCAAGATAAATTCGGCAAAAGGAAAAGCAGAAATTAGAGTTAATTTTTATGAAGATGGAGACAAAAAGGGTACTTGGCTAGAAGAGCGAGTGCCTAAGATGTGGGGTAATGAAGCTGAAAAGAATATAGAAAATGATGAACTTAAAAGCGCCTTGGATAGTTGTATTAAAAATTTACCAGAAAAATATAGATTAGTGTTTTTAATGAAAAATGTACAACATTATGAAACAGAAGAGATCTGTAATGAACTAGGTATAACGGCGTCTAACCTTTGGGTAATAATCCATAGGGCCAGACATCAGCTAAGAAAATGTTTAGAAGATAATTGGTTTTCAAAATAATATATAATGAGTAACAAATTTTTTATTAATTGTGATGAAGCAACGGCAATTTGTAATAAAAATCAGTATAAAGAAGCGTCGTTTTGGGAGAAATTGAAATTGGGTATACATATTTTTATTTGTAAAAAATGCCGACAATTCTCTAGACAAAATACAATTTTGACAGAAGTGTGCAATAAACATTTACACAAATGCGAAGACGAACATGAGCTAACTGAGAAGGAAAAGGAAGTCTTGCAAACTGAAGTTGTTAAAAGAATTAAATAGAATTTATAGTGTTTATATTTGTAAGCAGAACTTTGGTTCTGCTTTTTTATTTTAAATAAATCATATGGATTTTTTACCAAAAACTTTGCATCAATACCTTATATCACATTCAGAGGATGAGCCTGAATTACTGCAACAACTAAATAAAGAAACCTGGCAAAAAATATTAGTACCAAGAATGCTTAGTGGCCATTATCAAGGTCGTATTTTGGCCATGTTATCAAAATTAGTGCAACCAAAATCAATTTTAGAAATTGGGTCGTATACGGGCTATTCAGCTTTGTGTTTAGCAGAAGGGTTAGATGAAAACGGATTAGTACACACTATTGATCACAATGAGGAATTGGTAGATTTTCAAAAAAAATATTTTGACAGATCACCTTATAAAAATCAAATAAAGCAATATTTAGGAAATGCATTAGATATTATACCAACAATTAAAGGGTCATTCGACCTCGTATTCATTGATGCAGATAAAAGTAATTATTCAAACTATTTTAGCTTGGTAATTGATAAGATGAACAAAGGAGGCGTTATTTTATCTGACAATGTTCTTTGGAGCGGTAAGGTGGTTGAAACTCCCGATCCTAAAGATGAAGACACTAAAGCATTAATTAGCTATAATAAATTACTAAAAAAAGACTCAAGAATTGAAACAATAATGTTACCCATTAGAGATGGGCTTACTATTAGTAGAGTTAAATAAAATACAATGTCATTCTGAGTTTATCTGACGAAGAATTTATAATCATTGATAAATAAGATTTCTCACTTTATCAACGTGTAGCATATTGTACAAAAATTTAATTTAAGCAATTTTATTTTTCTCCGGTATTTTTTTAAGTAGCATTAAACTAATCCTATAAAAAACATATCCAATTAAAATACCGAGAAGCATTCCTACGAAAATATCTATTGGAAAATGAACCCCAACATATATTCTGCTATAAGCAAAAAGGATAGGCCAAATTAATAACAACAATGGATATTTATAATGTTTTTTCATTGATGCTATGATAAAAGTGGTTACCGCAAAAGAAGTGGTAGAATGTCCGGATACAAAACTAAAACTGCGGGGCCCTTTTAATATTCTTATCATCTCATTAATGGAGGTATCATTATTGGGCCGAAGTCTACCAAAGTAATCTTTTATCAAATTAACAAATTGATCTGAAAAAGTTATCAATAAAGCTGTTATGACCATAAAAAGCAATCCTTTTTTCCATCCGTAAGATCTAAAAATCAAAAAAAGAAGTAAGGCAAAAAGTGGAATCCAACTAAATTGATTTGTAAGAGTTACCCAAAAGTTATCCCAGGGTTCAGAACCAAGTGAATTTAAATAGATAAAGAGCTCTTTATCATAATCGATAATTTTTTCTAGAAATGACAATTTATAAATTACGTTTTATTGGACCTGTAAAATCGTCTATGTTGTCTTGAACCTTATTTTTAATTTTGGTTACTTCTTTTTTGATATCATCTGTAAATTCAGTATCAATACCTTGCTTTTCGGCAGTATCTTGAATTTCACGTTTAATATCGTTAGTAGCATCTTTTAGCTGACGCATACCTTTGCCTAAACCTTTGGCAATGGAAGGTATTTTATCGGCACCAAATAACATTAATACTATTACAAATATTACAAATATTTCTGCACCACTAATAAATAAAAAATGCATAATGTTTAAATTGAATGCAAAGATA
>CAZJCZ010000139.1:0-5674 GCA_964544575.1 uncultured Flavobacteriaceae bacterium
ATGCTATCCTACTTATATGTACTAAGATAATAAATCTATGATGTCCATAAAGGACAGGTCCGCTACATGAGTATGAATTTCAGTTGTCTTGGTAGAACTATGACCGTGGAGTAATTAATCTGTTTCATTCTCCAAAAGATGGGGTCGATTTAATTCATATAAATTTCACAGCACTTTCCACAGTTGTGGTTAGTTCAAAAGAGTAACAATGAAAAATCCCTCTATATTTTTGATTATCCCATAAAAGGTGAATTAACGAGACTACTAAAAGAGACCATGTTTGGGACACTCAACAATAAATTCTATGTTTTGGAAAAGTAGTTCTGTAAAACGGCCGTTTTACGGGACACCTAATTCGTTCATTTAACGCAAATTTAAACGATCAACAAAATTTCGAGTATTGCCAAATAATCCTGCTACATGGCCATACAATCTAAATAATAGTTCCTGTTTTTAAATCACTAGACACTAAAATCGGATAGTCCTTATATAAAGTTGATTATTTCCAGATTTGAACATTTAGATGCTAATGCTCTAAAGAAAATTAAAAAAAGTGAAAGAAGTCATCACCATTTGCGTAATAAAGATTGAAAGGAGGCAAAAGGAATTGAAAGTAATTTTTAAAACAAATTTTAATATTAGATATTTATTATCATGAAAAAAGTAACATTATTAGTTTTCGCAGTTTTTGCGACTGCAGGATTAACAGCACAAGACAAAGATCAAGTAAAATTAAAATTACAAGATGGCTCATGTCTGGTAGTAGATGATAGCCAATTAGTAGCTTATGACAGATTACAATTACAAGATGGTACGTGCCTGGATATAGGTAATATATCGGGAACAACATCGGGCAAAGATCAGATACGATTACGGGATGGCTCTTGCTTGGATGTCGATAAAGTAGGAAAAGTAGCGGACAAAGACTGCCTACGTGATGATTCTTGCTTAGTTGAAGATGGTATTCTAAATAATTTTAAAAGATTATTCGGCAAATTTAAAAGGTAGGGACGATTCAAAACTATCAAAACCCCTATGATGACGGCAGCTGTAAAAGCATCGGAACAGATTGAACAAAAAGTAAGATACCATGAAAAAATCAACATTAAATTTTAATATTGACTCTTTAATGTTTCTGTGTATGTCAATTATCGCGGGAATTGGGTTTTTAATAAAATATACATTGGTTCCTGGGCGAGAAAGTCAGATTAAGTATGGCAACAATGTTGAACTTTCTCTTTTTGGATTGGACAGGCACGAGTGGGGCAATATCCATTTACTCATTAGTTTAGTATTTCTTGGCCTATTGGCCCTCCATTTAATCTTACATTGGAAAGTTATAGTTAGTGTATTCAACAGGTTGATCCAAAGAAAAAAACTTAAAAGAACGATTGCCTTGACATTTATTACCCTAACGGCCCTTTTGATTATCACTCCATTTTTGATAAGACCCGAAATAGATAAAGTTGAAAACAAAAATGGGCAACAAAGGACTAATCGTTATGATAACGCTAAAAGGATAAAGACAAATGAAGAGGTCGCGATACCTATTTCATCAAAAGTGCCAAGGGTCGCTGAAAAATACAAGAATACAACAGAGGGGAGTAAATCTTGAAATAAATTTTTCTGTCTTGCATAGTAAAGAATAAAAACAAGTAAAAAACATTCATTTTTAATTTAAATATTTTAGTCATGAAAAAAGTAATCAATAACATCGCGTACAGCTTTTTTTGTATGCCATTAGTCATAATGCTCTTTTTCACAGGAGTCGTCAGTGCCCAGAATACAGCGCAAAGGAATAGCAAAACGGAACGATTCATTGACAAGGACACTAACAAGGATGGTTTTATCAGCCGAAGCGAATACCAGTTCGACTCTTTCGACGAATTTGATACCGACCAAAACGGAAAACTCTCTAGGAACGAGTTTCGGGCATATAATTGTACCTCGAAAAGAAACAGTATGGGTAATCAAGGTAATGGTCGAAGCAACGGTCGCGGAAATGGTGAAGGCAAGATCAATGAACGGAACAAGAACCAAGCCAATGGCTCGGGAATTTGTCCCTATGGCAAGCAACGACCAACGAGAGCAAATAAGGCAGGAAAAAGAGGGAGATGTGTTGGATAGTTTGTCCATTTGAAAGAAGTTTTCAAAATGCCTGCCGATGTACTACGGAACAAACAACAAACATTGTAAACGATTCATATATCGTTTACAGTGTTTGTTTTATATTTTTGATAAGGAAAAAGTGAATGATGGGGTTCGAGGGATGTTCGATTAATGAAATCCACTTTCCTTGGACTGAATGAAAAATGATTTTCTTTATGATTGTGACAAAAAAAAAATGCGATCAATTAAGTGACGAGGAAATCGTAAAGAAATCATTGGACGACATTGATTACTTTTCCTGTTTATACGACCAGTATGAGTTAGCTCTTTTGCGTTACATCAGGCGTATCGCTGCGGTCAACAATGAAGAAGCTAATGATATTCTTCAGGAAGCTTTTATAAAAATATGGCGAAACCTCAATGATTTTGACCAAAGCTTGAAATTGTCGAGCTGGATTTATAGAATAGTCCACAATGAGACCATTTCATATTGGCGAAAAAAAAAGTCCTTTGGCAAAGATCAGCAAGTAAAGCTGAACAAAGATCTTTTTGAAAATATCCCTAGTGATTTTGAGGTGAATGAAGATAACCAACAAAAAGACATGCTCACCCATAAGGTCTTAGATCTTTTGCCCTTAAAATACAAGACGGTCTTAGTTCTTAAGTTTATGGAGAACATGAGTTACGAAGAGATATCGGATGTTTTAAAAATACCTGAAGGAACGGTGGCCACATGGATCAATAGGGCAAAAAAGAAATTTACTGAAATGGCATCGGATAAGCATATTTCGTTTTTTAATTAAATTTAATGTCATGGAAAACTCAAAAAAAATAATCGAAAAAATACGGAAAGAAAACATCAAACCAATACCGAAATGGAATTTCACACTGGGAAATATCCTGACTTGGCTGGCCTTTTTAATTTTCATATTCATTGGGGCAGCAGCATTTTCCGTTGTTTTATTTTCTATTCAGCAAACTGATTTCAACATGGTTACCCATCTGTCACATTCCAAATTGGAATTTTTTCTGGTGATGCTTCCTTTCTTATGGATTATTGCACTTCTCGTTTTCCTTATTGCTGCAATCTTAACTTTTCAACGGTCAAAAAAGGGCTACAAATTTGGCTGGTCCCGTTTGTTTGGTCTTAGTACTGCTGCCAGTATTTTGCTGGGTACCTTATTTTTCTTTGGAGGGGGTGCCCACTGGCTCGACAACACCTTTGCCCAACAAGTAAGCTCTTATGAAAGTATTGAGGCGAGGAAACAGAGAATATGGATGAATCCCGAAGAAGGACATTTATCGGGCACGATTGAAAATGTAAGTGGTGATACTTTCCAATTAATTGATTTCAACAATAAAAAATGGAATATAGATTATGAAGATGCCTGGATACCCCCGGCCGTTTTTTTGGAAAAAGGAGAACTGGTGAAATTGGTCGGGGAGATAACCCAAGCGAATAATTTTTATGCAAAAGAAGTACGTCCTTGGGGCGGTAATAAAAAACGAAAAAGACGTATGGAAGAATGAAAAACAAAGAGAAGGAATGATATGTTGGCTTAACTTAAGGAGCTATCCATTTCGGGTAATTATCAGCTGAATTACCGGGTAAACTTTATGAAGAAATCCATAAAAATGAACCGAATCGACTTTTTATAGATCATTATTGCAAAGAATAGAAAAATTGTCAACATCGAAGACCTTTTTGAAACTATAAAAAAATGCATTAAAAAGAACAGAATTGAACAAAAGTGCAAATAAACGATTCCTTAACTTAGGTGTGCAAATAATATATGATCTGTGATTACATTGGGAGGTTATCCCCGATATGAAAAATATAAAGGAGCATTATTAAACTAAAAGAAGTGAAATGAATGTGGTTGCCATATCAAAAGAGTGTTTTGAACCAACCATATTAGTGGATTTCAATACAAGTAACAAAATAATTAAATATTAAAAATGCCCCATACAACAGATAATTATTTAGATCCACATTTTATACACCGAAGTAATTGGTTAAGAGCAGCAGTTCTTGGCGCAAATGATGGTATTTTATCAACCGCAAGTCTTGCCATAGGCGTTGCGGCAGCTAGCGATATTAGAGGCCCTGTTGTGTTGGCGACCGCAGCAGGATTAGTTGCTGGTGCTTTATCAATGGCTGCAGGAGAATATGTTTCTGTGAGTTCTCAAACAGATGTAGAAAAAGCTGACATTGAAAGAGAAAGGCAAGAATTAGAGGAAATGCCTGAAATTGAATTGCAACGGTTAGCTGAAATTTATGAAAAAAGAGGCCTGAAAAAAGAAACGGCACAAACAGTGGCAAAGGAACTAACCGAACATGATGCATTGGGAGCTCACATTAGAGATGAGTTGGGCATTAATGAAATTAGTCAGGCTAAACCGATCCAAGCCGCTTTTGCCTCTGGAGCCGCTTTTACGGTTGGAGGAGTACTACCTTTTTTAGCAGCTCTTTTTCTACCATTGAAAAATATGGAATACTATCTCTATGGTTTAGCAATTTTCTTTCTTATTATTTTAGGTGGCTTAGCTGCCAAAACAGGGGGTTCTAATATTGGGAAGGCAATTGTTAGAATCACTTTTTGGGGAACGGTTGCAATGGGATTGACAGCATTGGTTGGATATTTGTTCGGAGTAAATGTATAATTGAAATAAAACCTGCATACAGCAAAGAACTGGGTTAAAATTTTCAATTGTTCATACTGAAATACCCAATAAAGGTTCCTTTAAAGGAACCTTTATTGCGACATCGGATTTCTTCTTCATTCTGCTCCTTTTCAAATTTCTTGAAGTTGAGGTTGAATGAATTTCTTGATTTTCGAAACCGTATTTTTATTCAGATTACATATCTTACAGACGTGAGAACCTTTATACCCTTGTTCCAATAACTCTATTGGACGTTTATACTTCTTAACAAAGGTGATTGTGGACTCTTTACCACGTGGTTTTCGGTTATTGTATTTGCCGAGGGATTTGGCTATCTCAATGCCTTCCATTTGGCGTTCCATCCGTATCTCATTCTCGATCTCCGAGAATGAACCCATTACCGATATCATCATTTTAATGGTATAGTTCATCTTACCATTAAAAAGGGTTCTCATTCCAAGATTTTCAATATATAGAGAAACACCATTGGAATGGAAGAAATCTATAACATCCAATAGATCCCTTAGGTTTCTAGCGAGCCTGTCAATCGAGTGAATTGAAATTTCATTGACCTTTCCTAGTTCAACATACTCTTTTAGATAAACACCAAATTTCCTTTGAAATAGTGGAATTGTACCACTACACTTATCTTCGAATACATAAGTGTAGTCAGCATTGTTTCTTTGTTGTCTTTCTAGATTTTGTGAGATCGAACTCACGCGGTTATAACGAATAGTCTTTAATTCTTTCCTAATATTGATATTGTCCTTCATATACCCTTAATTTAAGAAAAAAAGTCCATAAAACCTAATGAATACAGTCATTTCGGGAGGTTGTTGGGCATCCATGTAAACCTTCCAATACATTCTGCGGTACTGCCGAACCAATAAAATTTTCAACA
>CAZJCZ010000140.1:0-5648 GCA_964544575.1 uncultured Flavobacteriaceae bacterium
AGAAAAAAAACAAGGATTGCCACTCCAAATAAGTATCTGACATATTTTTTTATCGAAATTTCTTTCATTTTACCAATGTACTACATCTTCTATTATATTCTATAGCATGATTTAGTTACTAGCCAAAGTCAACCCTTCCATAGCAGATGTATCATTTGGTTTATTTAGCAATACTTTTTGAAATAGATCTTTGGCTTCTTTTTTCTTTCCAAGCTTAAGATTTGTCCATGCATACATTAACAGGCCATCATAGTCAAATGGATATAAATCTACAATTTGTTTAAAATGTGATATAGCCTTATCAAATTGTGTTCGGTTATAATAAATTGTTCCTAAATAATACATTGCTTTCGTATTATGAGGCGAATTTTCTAATATCTGATTGTACAAACCAATGACTTCATCCCAGCGTCCTAAAGCCGATAATGGAAAAATATATCCAAATTTAGGTTCGTCTGCATAAGGCATCAATACCATCGCTTTTTTGTAAAATGCTATAGATTCGTTAAAGTTTCCTGCCATATAATTTAGCCATCCCAACCGTAAATTAATTTCGTAAGAATTTTCTTTATAGAGCGCTTTAATTTCATCGGCTGCCAGTTTAAAGTCACCCTTGGCTTCTAGCTCATAGCTTTTACTAAATGCTTCTTGTAAATTAGTAAAATTACTTTGTGCATATGTAAGGCTATTCACTAAAAAAATGAATATGCCTGTTATCATTATTTTTCTTAAAAGTACCATATAATTCCTGCTGTTATATTTTGTTGATTAAAGCCAAATGTTTTTGATGTTAGATCAAAATTATCATCGTAATAATTAGCTTCCATTTCCATAAAAGTATACCCTGCTTTTATGACTATATTTTTTCCTAAATAGGTAAATGATCCTCCATATTCATTCAAAGCTGTTGCAAATTGATTGTATATGATGGCGCCGTTATTAGCTACAAAATTATTCATTTCGCCAACAGTACCAAAGCCGGTCATTACAATTTTATCAATAGTTACAGATAAGCCTCCTGTAAAAACTACATTAGTATCCGGGTCTTGATTTTGATACTGTATCGATCCGAAAGGAACAAGCAGTGTACTTCCTAGTGGATATAACGACATGGAATAACCCACTTGAAATTGATTAATACCATTTAAATTAGAAACAGACATATTTACACTATTTCTAATAAAATAAGAAGCTTTGGTTAAAGAACCTCCAAAAACCACATCAGTATATGTAATTTCTGATGATGATGATGAGATTCCTCCGGGGCCATTCCCCGTGGACCCTGTCGTAGTTTCTGCATTCAAATTATCATATTTTCCAAATATAATATTCATATACGTGTCTAAATACCATCTATTTCCGAGTGCGAAGGTAACATCTGCATAATATCTCGATTCATTCCCTTTATACGTTGTATTCTGTAAAACACCATCTACATTTTCTTGTTGAACAGAAGTTATGGGCATTACAGAAAACTGGTGAAATAAATTTATGCTTTTCGATAAAGGATGGCTCAACCCAAACGAAAAAAGCTGATAATTTTTAGGTATAAAGCGAATGTCAGTATTTTCAGAAGTAATATCCGATCGCAACATGTCATCATAATCTAAATTAGAGGTTGCCAGCATATTAAAGTTTACATCTGTCACGAAAGGGAGATCCAACTTAATTTCATCCTTCAGATCTTTTGCCATTTTATCATAAAATAACCTACTTTCTAAAACCATTCCGCTATAGCGATACGCCCAATACAAATATTCTTGAACAACAGCATCATAAGCGTTTATGGTGTGTGCTTCTTCTAAATATTTAATAGCGCTTAACATCTTATTTTCTTTAAAATAGGCAATTCCCATTCTCACTTTTAGGTAATAAAAATCAATGCCTTGGGCTCTGGATTGTTTTCCCATGGCTATAATGGGTTTCCAATCTTGTTTTAAATATAAGGCATAGGTTGTACTATCAACATGTTTAAATGATAGCGATGATTTTTGAGCATTGGCAAATGTTACAAACCATAATAAGACTACAAAGACAACTTGTTTTCCCATGTTAATATAATTTTTGATTTTTTAGGTGTTTCACAACGGATATCCATGTGTCCGTTTTTATGTACTACGATATCAGCCGAAAAAAGTTGCATCTTATTTCTTCCTTGGATGTTCGATGTAAGTGCTAATTCTTTCGGATTAAATGATTGTTCATTTTCAATATATAAAAGATTATAACGTCCTTTTAAAAACAATCCAAAAGGCACTAAAAAATCTTGAATTGTTAATATTGGAAAGCCGTATAACTGATGTACCGGAAATCTAGTTTTTACAGAAAGATTGCTGTTTTCGCTTAGGATAACCTTATATAAACTACGATAAAAATAAAATAAGGCACTCTTTTTAGAACCTATATAATTTAATGCCGAAAATGTTTTACCATTATCGTCATAGTATAGTTTAGCATCCGTTTTTAGACAATAGAGAAATGATTGGTTATAAATATCTATTTCATTTCTTATAGAAAATATGCTTGCTATGCCATTTTCATCGGTCATGGTCAATTCAAATTCATCTCCCGGATTCCATTTAAAAGCAGTTTGTAAGATTGGCGAAGTAGCAATATTTGACAATGTTTCTTGTTCTTTTGGAATCCCTTTTTGCACAAACCGTAAGGCTTCATCTTCACCTACCAAATACTCAGATAAGGGCCAAAAAATTGTTGTTGCGCCTATTTCTGAAGTTCCCTGTAATTGAAAATGTAAATGCGGGTATGGCGAACGACCAGAATTACCGCATTTCGCAATATTTTGTCCTTCTATCACAACATCGCCAATAGTAACATTAACAGAGCCCTTTTTTAAATGACTCATTTTAGAATATAAATAATCTTCGTGTTTTATCACTACGGTATTTCCCCAGTTTTTAATGGTATTGGTAGTGCCAATTTCATTATCTTCAACAGTATTCACCACAGCCACCACGGTGCCTAATGCAGGTGCCACTACAGGCTTATCATAACAATAATAATCGGTTACCACATATCCATCGCCGCCAAATTCTTTATCAGAAGACGAATCTTTTATGATAAAATCCCAGGCAAAACGAAAAAAATCTTTATGTGTGTACGCACCTTTATGGCCTTGATTTACAGTCCATTTTCCCATAAAAGGCAATCTGATGGGCGTTGAAAACGCTGCGTATTTCTTAGCCGGTTGGCTATCGTATACATAGGCATTTGTTTCCGGATTTTTTTGCTGAACCAAGGTCAAAATGGGCGACTTTGATTGATCGTAACGAATTTTTAAGGCATACAATATGCCAATGATAATAACATTAAAAGGTAAAGAGAATGCCGATAATTCAAAATAAACAAAAAATCGGTCTGAACCAATGGTGGTAACTACCAGTACGGGTATTAACAACATACTCCATAAAAAAGACTGCCTTGATGGAATTAAAAAATAACCACCAATGGCAATGGCCGAAAGAATAAAGTTAAACCCATAATAGGTGTAATTTAAAGACCCTGAATACATGCCTAAAAATGAATACAGCCAATATGCCAGAAAAAAGCCTACGATAGAAAGTAAAAAGTTTACTCTTGAATGTATTAGTAAGCCTATTGAAATAAGGACCCCTGCCAATATATTAAACTGAAAAAATATCGCGCCAAGCGATAAAAAGTAAGTGTCAAAGCCGGTATTTTCAAAAAGATTATGAAGCCCGTCTACCACCGTTACAAGCGTATTTCCACCTAATTTAAAGAACATATTAGATGGGTACAATGTTTCCATGTTTAAAGCAATATTATTAAAAGAAGGAAATGCCAGAAGCATTAACCACATGCCAATTAAAAACGGAATACTTAAAAAAGGCAGGCCGTATTTAGCAAATATGCCCATCAAGAAAACAGTACTAAAAAATGCGATGGCTGCCCCAACTACAATTATTAAAAGCACTTCCAGACCCGGTAGAAAATACGTGCCAATACCCAAACCAACCAATAATGCATTAAAACTAAAGAGTCCCTTTTTAGTGGTTATTTCAGCATAGCCAAATGCCTGAGATAAGGTGATGGCCGTTAAAACCGCTATTAAACCGCTTAAACCTGTCCACCAGTCTACAAAGCTTACCACTACTAAAATAGAAGCTAAAATCTTATTTTCTGTGAAAAAAATTTGAGAATAGCTCGTTAGCGTAGCTTCTAATAGAAACAGACTTTTTTTTAATAGCTTATCTTTCATTTATTCTGAAGGTAGTCAGGTACTAATTCTTGTCTTCTAAAAACTTCTTTATCTTCTTGTTTTCTAATTAAATGTACTTTTTCTTTTTCATCAATAAGCACAATATTAGGTCTATAGGTAATAAACTGCATCCATTGTGTCATGGTATAGGCGCCTACCCTTTTTATCACAAAATGATCGCCTTTATTCAACATCGGAAAATCAATATTTTTCCTTATCACGTCAATATTCATACATAACGGACCGTAAATGGTTGTTGGTTCAGATTGAAAACTAGATTCATGCACCGGGTAAATTTCATGATCGTACCAAA
Source organism: uncultured Flavobacteriaceae bacterium (assembly GCA_964544575.1). GTDB lineage: Bacteria > Bacteroidota > Bacteroidia > Flavobacteriales > Flavobacteriaceae > Aureibaculum. The sequence continues at coordinate 4,551 of CAZJCZ010000140.1, forward strand.
ACGCCGTAAACATTAAATTAACCCCCGCATCTATTACCATAGATCTTTTACCGTCTGCCAACCGTTTATTGGCCAATACCGTTCCGGCCAACCAACCGGCTTCATCAATCAAAGCCCGGCCTACCTCTAAAATAAGCATCGGGGTTTCGTTATTAGGGAAATCGACTTCCGTCATCGCCGTTGTAATGGCATGTGCATAATCATCAAAACTAGGCGTGGTGTCTGTAGCTGGCAGATAAGCACCTTGTAGCGTGTTTTGAGAGGCAAAACCACCACCAACATCAATATAACCAATACTTATTTGAAATCTGTCATATGTTTTATTGGCCAACGCTGCTAATTTTTCAACGGCCATTGCATATGGTTTCGAGGAGGCAATATAGGTGCCAATATGTATGTGTAAACCTATGAGGTCTATTGACCCATTTGAAAGTATGCGGTTAATGGCATTCCAGGCTTCCCCATTTTCATAATTAAATCCAAAACGATCCCATTGCGGAATAATACCCGTATCCATATTTACCCGTATGGCCACTTGTGGCCGTTCTTTTAGTGTATCTGTTAAACCAATAATGGTATATAACTCATCAAAATGGTCAATATGAATGAGCGACTTATTATTAATGGCCCTTATCAGATCTTTTTCACTCTTGTCAGGTCCGTTAAAAATAATTTTATTCCCGGGCATATTATTGTCTATCGCTTTTTCATATTCAAATCCTGAAACCACTTCTGACCAGGCCCCTTCCTGATGAAAAATCCGGCACACTGCATCTAAATAATTGGTTTTGTATGACCAGGCAAATTGCACTTTAGGGTAGCGTGTAGAAAAAGCACGATAGGCCGTTCTATAGGTTTCTCTAATGGTTTTTTCTGAAAGTACAAACACGGGCGAACCATATTTTTCAAGAAGACTGTCTATCGCTACATTATCAATGGTGCTTATGGGCTGTAATCTTTTTAAACTTCCGAATTTATTAGGAATACCTTCTACTACTTTTCTTAATACCGGACGCTCATATATTCTCTTACTCATTTTTTTAAATTTTATAGTTCTCCAAAAATTATTATTTTCTCAAAATCGGCTATATCACCTAT
>CAZJCZ010000141.1:0-5640 GCA_964544575.1 uncultured Flavobacteriaceae bacterium
ATTTTGGTATCGCCGTTAGTTGTCCGGGAAGCACTTTACTGGAAAGCGACCTGAATTATTGGAAAAATAGGAATACAGAGACGCTTGGCGATGATTTGGAAACTGCTTCACAATTACAAGGAAAAGTTTTTGAGCATATTGCCGGAAAAATCTCTAGAAATGAACTGGAAAGGGCCATCGAGGGGGAGAAATCAAAACCTTGGTTTTCCACGATTTGGATTCCAAATCTGGAGGAAGTACAAACTGATGAAAAACTACTGTATAGCCCTGTTCCCTATTTTATGAAAACCGAGCAAAGCATGCTCATTATTCAGGGAACTACGGATGAAATCATTCCGCCAGAGAGCTATAAGGTGATTTCAAATGCTTTGGAAACGGCTCAAAATCAAAAATACGAAATTGTCATATTAGAAGGAGCCAATCATTCTATGTATAATACAGGAAAAAGTGATTTTCCATATTGGGCGAAATTGCACGATAATTATTTAAACACAATAGACGATTGGATAAATGTCCAGTTTTGAAAAATTCTAAAGATTCATTTTATTCGAAGATTATTAGCTTATATATTTCATTCTAAATTTATTTGATTATTCAAGTTTATTAATAAATTTGTACAAACGATATATCCATCTACGATGAATAAAAAATTAAATTGTATAATGCTCATTGACGATGATAAAGCGAACAATTACCTGAACAAAAGGACCCTTGACAAAATGGATTGCACCGAACATATAGATGTTGCGGAAAATGGACTGATTGCCTTGGAACTTCTTGAAAAAGGACTTAAAATGAAACATTGCCAACCGGAATTAATCTTCCTTGACATCAATATGCCGGTGATGGATGGTTGGGAGTTTTTGGAGGAGTTCGGGAAACGGGGACCATTTAATCCTTTTCAAGTAAAAATAATTATGCTCACTACATCCTTAAATCCTGCCGATAGAGTAAAGGCGGAAAATATTAAGGAAATTTCAGGTTTTATAAATAAACCTTTAAGAGAGAGTTTTGTGAAACAAATATTGCAAGAACACTTTTCTATGGAGTTATAATAAAGTGAGAAGCCTCCATAATCTATTTCCTGTTATTGAAAACATGCTTTTTACCCTAGTTAACCAATGTTTATTTTAACTTGGATGTATGGGCATCCCCCAATCTTTAGGACAGCTCTTTGCTTAAGTTCCAAGGTGTGATTTCTATTTGTTCTTGACATGTTTCAAAGTTGATTTTAATAGTCATACGCCCTTGACTTTACGTCCAGTCTAATTTAGCAGGTCCACATTCATCCCCTGTTACATTTTAATTGTAAAATAGAATTCACTTCCCTCATTGGGTATTGATTCTACCCAAATTCGGCCATTGTGCAATTCAGCGATTTTTCGACAATGGGCAAGACCAATCCCCGTACCCTCATAATCCTGGTTATTATGTAGGCGTTGAAAGATGACAAATATTTTTTCATAATATTTCTCATCTATACCAATACCGTTGTCCTTGAATTTGAATTCCCAGGTACTGTCTTTTTTTCGGGATGAAATATTGATAACGGGGGTCACACCCTCTCTACAATATTTAAGGGCATTGCTAATAAGGTTCTCGAATAATTGCTTGATTTCAATTGGATGGGCATTTAAGGTAGGGAGTGGTCCGCTTTCGATTTTCCCTTGCTTTTCAGAAATAACCCCCTGAAGATCTTCTAACACAAAGCTTAGTATTTCATTACAGTCTACCCTTTCAGCAGTTTTTCCCTTACCCAGTATGGAATATTCGAGTAACCCATGAATCAGGTTTCTCATCCTACTGGTAGAATCAAGGATAAATTGCAGGTATGTATCGGCGTCATCATCGAGTTTGCCCCTGTATTGCTGATCAAGGAGTTCAGCAAAACTCGTGATCGTACTTAGGGGTTCTTGTAGGTCATGTGATGAGATATAAGCGAATTGTTCCAGTTCGTGATTCTTGCCTTCAAGTATTGCCAATGATTCCTGCAATTCAGTGGTTTTCTCCACAAGTTTTTCTTCATACTTTTTCTGCTCCGTAATATCTCTGGAAATCCAGGCAAAACGGATAACTTTTCCGTTATGATCTTTAATAAGGTTTGCAGTTGCATGGATATATCGAATAGTTTTATCCGTTCTGACTATTCTGAATTTTATATTATATTCCTGATTTTCCCCATATAAGAAATTCATAAATGCGGTTCTTGAACGCTCCCTATCTTCTTCATGAATGGGATTAAACCAAACTGAGGAGTCCTGATAAAGCGATTCAGCTGTTAGTTGCCATACTCGCTCAAAAGCAGGATTTAAATAAAGCCACTTGATGTTTTTAAGATCTGACATATCCCCAACGCCAAACACATCGGAGGTATTATCAGCCAATTGGCTAAACTGCAGATTGTTCTCAAATAAAGCTTTTTCTACTTTTTTACGATCGGTAATGTCTTGTAATATACCCAGGGAAGGTAAAACATTTCCTTTGTCGTCTTTTTCAATGGCTTTCGATACATGATGCATCCAGCGAATGTTTCCGTTTTTTGGGCTAATTATTCTATAAGTGGCATCTAAGAGAATGCCAGGGTCTTTTTGTCTTTTATTAAATATGTCAATTAACAAATGTCTATCCTCCGGATGTATAGTATTTATCCAAGCTTCTAAACTTTTATCTAATGATCTTAACCCCATTGTTTCAGAAAAAGATTCGGAAACATCCATTTTATTTGTGTTAAAATCGTAGATATAATAGCCGAGTGAGGCAATAGATTGTGATTCTTGTATATACCGATTAGTGATTTCAATATTTTTTAACCGTTCCCTTTCTAATTGTTTACTTTCAGAGACATCAATGATCATTGCCAAATAATGTAAACTGTTCTGTATGGTAAATGTGCTTAAATTAATTTCAATGGGATACGTAGTTTTATCACTACGTTGATGGAAGGTTTCAAATTGCAAGCTATCAATCTCTCCTTTTTTTAGAGGTAAGATTGTTTTTACGAATCTATCATGAGAAAACTCAGGCTTAATATCGACTGGAGTCATTGTTTTAAGCTTTTCTAATGGGTAGCCTAATTTTTCGATAACTCTCTTATTTACGTAAGTAAATTTAAGATCTGTGGCATTAAAAACATATACTTCATTTATACTGTTGTTAATAGCTATATCTAATTGCCTGGTATGAGATTCTGTTTCTTTTCTTTTGGTAACATCTCTAATGGCAGCAACTCTAAGTTTTTTATCATCCTCTGTTAGAAATTCTCTTGCTTCAATTTCTATTGGAAATATGGAACCATCTTTTCTTTTAATCTCTAATTCAAAAGGGTGCGAGTAATTTTCAACAATACTCTTAGAAATAACCTTTTGGTGTTTTTTTGGAACAAGTAAGTCTATTACATTTTTTCCTACTAATTCTTCACAACTATACCCAACTATTTTTTCTAATGATAAGTTCATATCAACAACAACACCCTTATCATGTATTAAAATTCCTTCAAAAGTTAGATTGGATAATTTTTTAAATTTTTTTTCACTTTTTTTAATTTCTTCCTTGGAATTTAGCAGTAATCTATTCTTGCTTTCCAATTCTGATTTATTTTTACTAATAGATTTGAAAAAGGGTATCATAAAAAATAAACCTATAGATATAAACATTGAAATAGTAAGCGCCACATATTCGGCAGTCAATGACCCAGAAATAATAATAGATTCATTTAAAACAGCAATTAACGCAATAACCCTTCTAACAGTCATGAGTAATATTGCCAATGCAACTAATAACCATGGCAAATATATTTTAGTGATTTTAATCAATTTGATTGAAATAACAACAGCTGCTAATTGAAAAAAAATTGAAATTATTAGAATTATATCCATTTATAATTAAATATTTAAGACTATTGTATTTAAGATATTGCTTAAAATATATTTGTCATATTTTGAAATAAATATATGACAAATTTAATTCTATATTAATCGTTGACTTTTTTAATCAATTTCTTTGGCAATTTCTAATCTTTACTACCTTACCGTAACTATCTTCAGTAATTGATATGCTTGAATGACCTAACAGTTGTGAGACGATTTCCATAGGAATATCATTATAAAATAATACAGTAGATACATAGGCCTGTTTGATCCGCCAAGATCCAAGTTGATATTCTTTCCGGAGTTCCAAAACCTTTTCAACAACATCTGGTTTGATCTTGTTCGGGTGGGTATTTGCTATGGGCTTCTTTCTCAATAATCCTTGTGGCCCATCTTTATCAAATGCTTTTTTCCATTTGTAGAATGTTGATCTAGAAATTTTAAAAGTTCTGATTGCCTCAATGTTAGACCCAATATCCCTGGCATAATTGATAATGGTCAGTTTTCTCCTAAAGCTGACATATTCCTTGATTTCTTTGGTCATTTCAATCATAATAGATGTAACTTATTTTTTAACTAAATTAGTCTACTAAGGTCTGACGTAGCTACATGGAACAGGATAAAAAATCTAACAAAAAGTAGTATGCACCATATGCCATTTTTGCTTGGCACTTATCCTAAGGAAGGCTACTTTAACGACATAAGGTTTGAGCGCAGGTTGATTATGGTAAGATTTGGGAGAGTTGTTATGGTATGTGGTTTATTAATATTAAGCACTAAGGGGTCCTGCTGTAATTTCCTTTAGATTTTCAATTTTTAGAGGTTTAGAAACAAAATCTCGCACAAATTGGGGGTATTGTTCAGCCAAAGTTTTGTCCTCATCCGAACTGGAAGAAGTAACTATGATAACATCGATAGTCGTAGGGAAATCTTCAAGGGCCATGAATTCCAAAAATTCAAATCCACTCATCTCGGGCATGCTAATATCCAATAAGACCAGTATCGGTTCTAACTTCCCAACCTTGAAACGTAAATCATCCAAGGCATCTTCAGGGTTGGTGAAGGACCTGACTTTATTTTCCAGTCCTAATTGTCTTATTAAAACTTGGTGCAGTACGTTTACCATTTCCAGGTCATCGACTAAATAAACTTCTGAATACATAATTACAATTTTTAAAACTCCCTTACGAAGTTAAGCAGGTATATGTTTCATGGATAAAAAATGTTGTGAACTTCGGATTATTATTTATTAAATGCTGGATAATTGTGGTTTCCTCTAATATTAAGAGGACTTTGCAAATCATGAAATCAAAAGCTTAGCCATTTACAACTTATATTACCACAGAAATCAGCACCTTCACCTTACTTTTTAAGGAAATATCGAAATATTGGCTAATAATTTCAGAAACCAATTCTTTCATTGAGGTATAAGAGATTGGAGCCAAGAATTCAATTAAAGTTTGGAAACTGGAGAAATTGGTCTGGGAGAACAATTTAGATTATTTGAGTTTGAAATGAAGGAACGACTAGGATTAAGGTTTTAATTATTCACTATATCTAAGGTTTCCTATTGCTTGAGTTGAACGTTAATTTCCTTGAACAGAAAGCAATACCGATTATGTCATTAAATTCAGTTCAGCACATTGCCGTTCCATTGCTTTACAGGCAAAGAGCTTCACTACTCAGGTCTTGGACACAATCCCAAACCCAATACTTTGGGGTTACGTCCGCTTTAACTGAAATGGGAAAATATTAAAAGCTGTAAGTAATTGAA
>CAZJCZ010000142.1:0-5635 GCA_964544575.1 uncultured Flavobacteriaceae bacterium
GAATCATACTTACCACCGGTATTCATTTTAGAAACAACATCAACAACTTTTCCCAATGGGATACCACGACCATAATCTCTTACGGTTACTGTTTTGTCCTTTACTGAGATCTCAATGGTCTTACCTGCACCCATCACATACTCATCAATAGAGTTGTCAAGGACTTCTTTTATCAATATATAAATGCCATCATCAGGAGAAGAACCGTCTCCTAATTTACCAATATACATACCTGGACGCATTCTGATATGCTCTTTCCAGTCTAACGATCTTATATTATCTTCTGTATATGTTACTTGTTTCCCCATCAATAATCTTAATATTTAGCACAAGTGCTAAAGTAATACTTCGCGGTAAAATATAAAAAAGTATCATAACATTTTATTAACATAACAATTAAAAAGAAAAATATGTTTTATTTCTTTAAATTTACCGAACAAAAAAATAGCAATATCAAAAGACACATCCCCAATATTATTACTTCGTTAAATCTTTTTGCAGGAGTAATTGCCGTTATGTTAGCTGTTTCTGATAGATTAGTTGAAGCCGCAATTTTTGTTTTAATAGGTATATTCTTTGATTTTTTTGATGGATTTTTGGCCAGATTACTTAAAGTGCAATCTGAATTTGGAATTCAATTAGACTCATTAGCAGATATGGTAACCTCTGGGGTAGTGCCCGGTATTGTGATGTTTCAATTGTTTATGAGGTCTATTCATAAAGACTGGACGGACGGATTATCATGTGAAATAGGTAATTGGATGACCCTGGAAGATACAGCATCAATGACCTTGGCCGGATTGAAGATCCATCCATTACCATTTATCGGATTATTACTAACAGTGACAGCTGCCTATAGGCTGGCTAAATTTAATATTGATGAGCGTCAATCAGCTTATTTTATTGGATTGCCAACACCAGCTATGGCATTGTTTGTACTTTCATTGCCTGTGATATTACTTTACAGTGATATTACTTTTTTAAAAGAACTGATAACCAATAAATATTTTTTAATTGTCACAACCCTAGTTTTAAGTGTTTTGATGAATGTAAACATTCCGCTCTTTTCACTAAAATTTAAAAACCTTTCAATCAAAAATAATGCTATTGAGCTCATTTTTATGTTATTATCAATAGTTTTATTAATTCTATTACAATTTGTTGCAATACCTTTCATCATTTTATTGTACGTGTTTTTATCAATCATAAAAAACAGCTTTCAAAAAGTTTAAACGTATTACATTATAAGTTTCGCAGATACTTATCTTCTCTTTTTAATATCAAACCTCAAATATTTTCTTTTTTTAGACTGGGAAAAACTTTTGTAAGGTTGTTGTATGAATACAACAACCATATGAATGATTAAAAAATTTTATTAAACATTATTCATAATATATTGAAAAACAAAACGTTTTATGCAAACAATCGCTAAACACTTATGTCTATGAAATCAACCCAGACTACACAAAAGTGTACATTCATTTATGTAACACTTTTATTGCTATTAGCATTACTATTCTTACCCCTAATTGGCAATGCTCAAACTACAGTACCATTTGAAAAAAGATACGAAACATCAGGTATCAATGGAGATCTCACCATTATAGGAAATTCTATTTTAGGTCCGAGTAGTGATACACCTTATTACGGCACCGACCTTAATAACAATATCAATATGGTTTATGTTGATATAGATGGAGATCCAACAACCTATAGCTCAAGTAGTGCTACTTTTACTACTAGCTCTTGTAATAGGGTAGTTTATGCTGGCTTATATTGGGGAGCATATTCAGCTCCAACAACACCGGCAAATAATGTAGTTAAATTTAAAATACCCGGAGGAGCTTATCAGATAATAACTGCTGATATAACTGATCCTACGAAAAGAGAAAATTTAGATTTAATATATTATAAAGATGTTACAAGCATTGTACAGATAAATACCAACCCAAATGGAAATTATTTTGTTGCTGACGTCACAAGTACGCTAGGCACACAAAATTCAGCCGGTTGGTCATTGGTGCTGGTTTATGAAGACGCCACAGAATCTCGAAAATTTATTTCGACATTTGATGGTTTTTCAGCGGTGACAAATTCGCCTAATAATGTGGTTGATTTTAATTATTCAGGATTTGTTACACCTCCACTAGGGCCTGTAGAAGGTAGAGTTGGAGTAGCAGCAATGGAAGGCGATTTAGGACTTGTAGGAGATCACATGCGTTTTAAGGCAGATGGTAACGCCAGTTTTACGAACCTATATGACGCTGAAAGCCCAGCGAATAACTTTTTTAACAGTAAAATAACAGATAACGGCGTTATTGTATCAGCTCGTAACTTAAATAGTACCAATACCTTAGGTTGGGATCAGAAACTTTTAAATTTAACCGACTTAAATCCGGGAAATTCCTTAATTGGAAATAATGAAACAGGAGCTACGGTTCAAGTTACCAATAATGTTGGTGGTGACTGGATCTTTACTTTTTTAAACACATTTGCAATCAATATAATTGAACCTGTCCTACAAGTTATTACTAGTGTAGAAGACACTTCTGGAAATATAATTACAAATCAATCTCCAGTTCCTTTAGGGGCTACGGTTTGGTATGATATAAATTTTCAAAATATAGGAACTGACAATGCTGAAAATACTTATATTTTAAATACGTTGCCAATTAATGTAACTCTTGATGAAAGTTCAATTCAGCTTCCAACGGGTGTTACGTATACATTTAATTCAGCTACAAGAGAATTGCGATTTGAGATAGAGAATTCATTAGTAGTTCGAGAATCAGATCCTAATAATGCTGCCTATGATATTAGATATCAGGTAACAGCTTCTAATGATTGTTTTGATTATACAGATGCCTGTACCAACTTATTAGAAAATAGCATAACCTCATATTATGATGGAGAAACTTCTGGTGAAAATATTACCGGACAACCTGGACTCAATGGTATTACCGGATGTGGTTTACCAAGTGTAGGCTCAATGGATCTTTTTGTTGATACCAGTTCTTGTCAGTATGACAGTACAGAAGCTTTTTGTAATAACACAATAACGATATCTGGTCATGATGGATATAACGTATATGAATGGGTAGACGAAAATGGAACACCTGTAGGGAATACACAATCTATTCAGGTTGATGGCCCCGGTGTGTACACCGTAACACAAACGAAAATAGGTTGTACAATCACTACTAGAGTTATAACAGTATTAGGCCTTGACGTTACTTTTACCTCTAATGATGCTTTGTGTAAGGATAGCGAGAACGGATGGATAAATATTCAGGTAAATGAAGCTTCTTCTAGTTTCACATATGAATTATTTAAAGGCGGTGTATTACAAGCCTCAGAAGGCCCAACCGCAACTGATAATCATCAATTTAGTGGCTTAGATATTGGAACCTATAATGCAAGGGTTACGAATGCTGATAGTTGTTATGACACACAGATTGTCATTATCGGCGAACCAACTTTATTACAAGCAACGAATAGTGTTTTAGATAATATTATGCCTTGTAATGGCAATAAATTAACCGGTAGAATAGAAATTACCGCTACAGGTGGAACCCCTGGTTATGAGTATAGTTTTGATAATGGTGCTAACTGGCAAGCAGAAAATATTTTTGAAACAGATGTTGAAGGTAGCCATGTTATAACAATCAGAGATGCACAAGCCTGTATAACAACCACAACAGCCATTATCGATTTTGATGAAGAAATAGAATATAACATCACGAAGAATGATGTAATTTGTTATCAGGATTCTGATGGTAGTATCACAGTAAATGTTACACAAAATAATGCTGGGAACACTCTTTCTTATAGTATAAATGGCGGGACTTCATTCCAAACTTCTCCAACTTTTGCTGGATTAGTTAAAGGTGATTATGAAATTATTGTCCGTAAAGTAAAAGGAGTGAATTCTTGTGAAACGATCACACCAATGACTATAGATCAATTAGTTGATCTGGAGTTTGAAGCTCTTCCAGGTTTTATATGTGAAGGGTCCGAAAATCAAGTGATCGCAAGTGTTGCAGCTCAATATGAAAATGAAGTTGAGTTTAGGTTAGATGGTGGATCACCTCAATCATCAGGTCTTTTTGAAGATGTCTCTGACGGACAACATATTGTTACTGTTAGAAACACAACAAGTGGTTGTACATCTGAGCCTATAACTGTAAGTATTGAATCATATACACCAGTAAGTTTTGAAGTAGTAGAAGGTAATGTAATTAGAGAATATGTTGTTAATGCTTCTTACGGTAGACCGGATTATGAATATGCAATGATTAAAATTCCACAAGATAATCCTACCCCGGTTCCCGAGGATAATGATTTTAGTAGTAATAACGTATTTAGGATTACAGGATCTGGATTCTATGCATTCTTTGTAAGAGACACTAACGGATGTATAGTTGAAGAAATTATAGAATTTAAAGATATAGAAATTCCAAATTTCTTTACACCAGATGGAGATGGTATTAATGATGAATGGTACCCTAGAAATATTGATATCTATCCGAACATTTCAGTATCTATTTTTGACAGATACCAGCGTTTATTAGTAAAATATAAAGGGAATCAAAAATCTTGGAACGGTCGATATAAGAATAAGTTATTACCATCAGGTGATTACTGGTATATCGTTAAGTTAAACGATCCGAACGATGATAGAGTGTTTAAAGGTAATTTCACTTTATATAGATAAACAAACATAGCAACCCATGAAGAAGTTTTTATATATTCTAGTATTTGTCTTTACCCTACAGGTAAGTGCACAAGAATTGAAACTATCACCTTACTCTCAGTATTTGGCAGAAAATCCTTTTGTAATTTCTCCAGCCTATGCAGGTGTAGATGATGTACATAAATTACGCTTAAGTGGTGTAGCCCAATGGTTGGGATTAGATAATGCACCAAACACGCAAACCTTATCATATGATACCAGGTTTAGTGAAAGATCTGGAGCCGGGATTATCATGTATAATGATAAAAATGGTAACACCAAACAAATTGGGGTTCAGCTTTCATACGCGCATCACTTGACAATTAATGAGAGCAATGATCAATACATATCATTTGGATTATCATATAAATTCAATCACTTTAAAATTGATGTTACTAATTTTGATGACGGAAGTGGTACTGGTTATGAAGATCCTCATGTAGGAACAGGTCAGTCTACATCAAATCATAATTTTGAATTTGGCGCTTTATATAGAATAGATAGATATTTTGTAAGTATTAATGCCTCAAATGTTTTAAATAAGAATCTAAAAATATTTGATGATTCTGAACCAATGAAATTAAGGAATTACTATTTATATACTGGTTATATATTTGAAAGTAATAACCAGGAATATGAATATGAACCTTCTATTTACCTGAAATATTTTGAAGGTGATGGTCGTTCAGTAACAGATTTTAACTTTAAAGCGCGAAAGTTTATAGATGAAGGCTATATTTGGGCCGGTATCAATACAAGGTTTATAAACGATCAAAGTTTTGAACCATTGTCAATATCGCCATTAATTGGATTGAATAAAAAAGATTTTTATGTGGGTTATGGATTCCAATTAAATATTAATGAAGCCAGTGATTTTAATAGTAGCGGAACACATTTATTAAC
>CAZJCZ010000143.1:0-5625 GCA_964544575.1 uncultured Flavobacteriaceae bacterium
TTTGGGCAGATAACGAACAAAGTTTGAGTTTAAAATATAATCTAGCGTTAAATAAAAATCTTGGTGGTATTGGTATTTGGGCATTAAACTATGATGGTAACAGAAGTGAATTATGGGACTTAATTGATTCTAAATTTAACAGTGCTATAGCTGTTGACGATTCATTTATTAAGAAACAAATCAAACTATATCCAAACCCTACAAAAACCCATCTGAAAGTTTTAAACCCAAATTTGTTAAAATTAGTCATTATCGATGTATACAATGTATACGGGCAAAAGATAAAAAGTTGCAGTGTTAAAAACGATATAATAGATATCATTAATTTAAAAAGTGCTATTTATTTTATAAGAATTGTAGATGAAAACTGTAATCAGGCAGTTTTTAAAGTTATTAAATCTTAAAATTCAACTCTAATTATTCTGGTATTTCGTTTTGTTGCAAATCGGTAACAAAATATTTTTTTTGATTTAGAACACCCATACCGTTTTTAATCAAGTTTTATTTATTTATTATTTGAAATTTATCTTTCTGAAAATGTGCAATTTATAAATTATATTAAAAAATAAATTCTTTTTTAGGGGGAACTATAGTCATATGATTGTTTAATAATCGAAGCAACATTACTAATAACGCTTCAATCGAAAAACGGGAAAATTGCTATGAAAAACAAAGTGAATTTATTCTTATTAAAAGAAAATATTTACGCCGTTAAAGATTGATCTCCTTTCTCCTCTGATTAAGGAATTATAAAAGGACATGATTAGTATAATTTTAGAGTTTAGTTAGTAAAAAATCCGCCTTACGGCGGATTTTTTTATGCTAAATATATAAGAGTCTATTAAATAATAATTACTTCCAATTTTCACCTTTTTGCTCCAAGGCCGCAATTAAAATATCCTTTTGACTAATTTGCCCTACAAGCTTGCCATTTTCAACAATCGGGAAACGTCTGTGTTTAGCTTTCAAAAACATCTCAGCTGCTTCAAAAATATTTAATTTTCCATCAATAGTGTCAACATTTTTTACCATATGTTTATCTACCGTATTATTATCCATTGGCATATTATAATATCTACTCTCTGAAATATGTTTAATACAATCACCTTCGGAAATAATTCCTAACAATTCATTTTTATCATTGACTACCGGTCCACCGGAAATTCTATTTTTTATTAATGATTCTACGACTTCAGAAACAGGCTGGTCAGGCCTAAATGTAATCAGCTTGGTGGTCATATAATCAGAAACCAACGCTGGTTTTAAATCTTCTTTTTGAGGTTGATTCCTACGTCCTTGAAAACTTTTAATTGCCATAATAATGTTTTTTGCATTTCGATAAATGTAATGATAAATTCTTTAAAATAAAAGTGTTAATTTAGACATAACAAATCCTGACTTAATTTATCGATAAAATGATTCTTAAAAAAAAATACACCTCAGCCGTTTCTTTTTTAATTATTGTAACCGCCATATACTTTAGTTTTTCTTCTTTAATGCCTCAAAAAATAAGCGATTATTCAACTCCTTTAACCGAATTTTCGACTGACAGAGCTTTAGTTCATTTAGAAGAAATTACAAAAAAACCACATTTTGTAGGAACGAATGAACATGAAAAAGTTCAATTTTATATCGTAAAACAATTACTGGAATTAGGCATAGAAACTGAAGTTCAAGACCAGGTTGCTTTCAATAAAAGCTGGCTTGCCGGTGCAAATACACAGAATATATTAGCCAGAATAAAAGGTACTGATAACAGCAAAGCCTTACTCCTACTCACACATTATGATTCTCAACCTCATTCATCTTTAGGAGCCAGTGATGCAGGTAGTGGTGTGGTAACAATTTTGGAAGGTTTACGAGCCTATTTAGCGACTAATAAACAACCAAAAAACGATATTATTATTTTATTTTCTGATGCCGAAGAATTAGGGTTATTAGGGGCTCGTGCCTTTGTAAATAATCACCTTTGGGCTAAAGATGTTGGTTTGGTTCTTAATTTTGAAGCCCGAGGAAGTGGTGGCCCAAGTTATATGTTAATGGAAACCAATGGCGGCAATAAAAACCTAATTAGAAATTTTAGCAAAGCAAACCCTAAATTCCCTGTTGGCAATTCATTCTTGTACAGTATTTATAAGATGTTACCAAACGATACCGACCTTACCATTTTTAGGGAAGATGGCGACATAGATGGTTTTAATTTTGCTTTTATTAATGACCATTATGACTATCATACTGCTCAGGATTCTTATGATCGATTGGATAGAAATTCTCTTGAACATCAAGCTTCCTATTTAATGCCATTACTCAACTATTTCGGCGATGCTGATCTTACTGATTTAAAATCTGACACTGATTACATATATTTTAATTTACCAATAATTGGAATGGTATATTACCCATTTTCGTTAATTATACCATTTTTAATAATAGCAATACTCTTGTTTTTCGTTTTGATATTTTATGGAGTTAAAAAGCATAAACTAAATGTGAAGTATATTTTTATAGGTTTTATTCCATTTATTGTTTCATTATTACTTTCAGGAATACTTGCATATTTTGGATGGAAATTACTTTTAAAAATTCATCCTCAATATAGTGATATCTTACAAGGATTCACATATAATGGGTATCTATACATTGCAGCTTTTTCTACAATAACAATAGCCATTTCTTTCTTGGTATATCATAAATATTTCAAAGATACTTTCACTATAAATCTTATTATAGCACCAATTTGTTTTTGGATTCTTATAAATATCGCGGCTGCCATATTTTTAAAAGGTGCCGGTTACTTCATTATAGCAGTTTTATATGGCTTAATATCCTTGTCAATTTTAATAATTTCTAAAAAATCAGTTCAGTACAAGCAAATCTTACTGACTATTCTTTCGATACCCATTTTCTTAATTTTTGTGCCCTTGATACAATTGTTACCAGTCGGATTAGGTTTAAAAGCGCTAATTGCTAGTACAACATTGATAGTGTTACTTTTTGGGCTATTAATTCCTATTTTTTCCATTTATAAAAACAGTAAAAGTCTTGGCAAATTATTTTTAGTACTATCTGTAATTATCTTTATTTCGGCTTCTTTTAAATCAAGTTATAACATTGATCGAAAAATGCCTAATAGTATTGTTTATTTGTTAGATGCCGATAGAAATAATGCTTATTGGGCGAGCTATGACGCTAAAATTGATGATTTTACAAAGCAGTTTTTAGGTGAAAACCCTATTCCAGGAAGTATTGATAGCTCAATCTCAAAAAGTAAATACTATTCCACGGTTAAAATGCATCAAACTGCGGCCGTTCAAAATATTGCTCATCCCGCGGTTAATATAATTTCAGATACTACAATTTATGATGACAGAACTGTTCATTTTATAATTGAACCAAAACGAAAAGCAAATAGGATAGAGCTGATTACGAATAAAAAAATTCTACTCAAAACTTTTAAAGTGAATGGAGTTTCCCTTTCAGCAAAAGAAGGAAGTGATTATGTTTTAACAAGAGATAAGAACAAAACCCTATTGCAATATTACCTAATAGATAACCAAGAAATTTTAGAGATTGAATTGTCAATTAGTAAAAACGATCCTATAGACCTAACAATATATGAGGCATCGTATGATTTGCTTACTAATCCTAATTTTTCAATTACTCCGAGAAACGAAATAATGATGCCTAAACCATTTGTTGTTAATGATGCCATTATTGTGAAAAAACAAGTTAATCTCAACTAAAAATAGTTTTATAAGTTTTATCTTTGGTTTTCCAAAAATAAATCCACTATGACAACTATTGACAATTTTAATTTTGAAAACAAAAAAGCATTAATTAGAGTTGATTTTAATGTTCCTTTAGATGAAAATTTCAATGTAACTGATACAACCAGAATTGTTTCTGCAAAACCTACAATCCTTAAAATTTTAGAAGACGGCGGAAGTTGTGTTTTAATGTCACATTTAGGTCGCCCAAAAGGTGTTACTCCTGAGTTTTCTTTAGGCCATATTGTAAAAACTGTTAGTGAAATTATCGGGATCCAAGTAAAATTTATTGATGATTGCATTGGTGAAAAGGTAGAAAAGGCCGTTACTGAATTAGAACCAGGAGAGGTTTTACTTTTAGAGAACTTACGTTTTTATGATCAAGAGAAAAATGGTGACTTAGCATTTGCCGAAAAACTTTCAAAATTAGGAGATATTTATGTGAATGATGCCTTCGGTACAGCACATAGGGCACACGCCTCAACCACAATTATTGCACAATTTTTCAAGGATAAGAAATGCTTTGGCAGCTTACTAGCAAAAGAAATTGAAAGCATTAACAAAGTCTTTAAAGATAGTAAGAAACCAGTAACCGCAATACTTGGCGGGTCTAAGGTGTCTTCAAAAATTACCGTTATTAAAAATATTTTAGACAAAGTGGATCATCTTATCATAGGTGGCGGAATGAGCTTTACTTTCATCAAAGCCCTAGGAGGAAAAATTGGCAATTCCATCTGTGAAGATGACAAACAACAATTAGCATTAGAAATTTTAGAAGAAGCGAAAGCTAAAGGAGTAAAAATTCATTTACCAATAGATGTAGTTGCGGCTGATGCATTTAGCAATGACGCCAATACCCGATTTGTAGATATTAATCAAATTCCCGATGGGTGGCAAGGGTTGGATGCCGGACCAAAAACTAACGTAGGGTTTTCATTTGTGATTGCCCAGTCAAAAACCATCTTATGGAATGGTCCTGTCGGTGTTTTTGAAATGCCAAAATTTGCTAAAGGAACCATTGAATTGGGTAATGCTATTGCTGAAGCAACTGCAGATGGAGCATTTTCACTTGTTGGTGGAGGTGATTCCGTTGCGGCCGTTAAACAATTTGGTTTCGAAAACAAAGTCAGCTATGTTTCAACCGGTGGTGGTGCCATGTTAGAAATGTTAGAAGGAAAAACCTTACCGGGAATCGAAGCGATATTGAATTAATGAAATACACTAAGCTACCAAATACTGACATTAAAGTCAGCAAAATATGTCTAGGTACCATGACATGGGGCCAGCAAAATACTGAGTCTGAAGGTCATGATCAGATGGATTATGCTTTTGAAAAAGGTGTTAATTTTTTTGATACTGCCGAGGCGTATCCTGTTCCTGCTAAAGCAGAAACCTATGGCCGAACAGAAAAATATATTGGCACCTGGTTTAAGAAAAACCTAAATAGAGATAAGATCATTCTCGCAAGTAAAGTTGCGGGGCCTGGAGATTATACAGCTCATATTAGGAAAACAGGATTTTCAAAGAATGCAATTACAGAGGCACTGCATGGCAGCTTAAAACGATTACAAACAGACTATATAGATCTATATCAGTTACATTGGCCTGAAAGGCCTATAAACTGTTTTGGTATTAGAGATTACCCCTATCAAGCAGAAACAAAATGGGAAGATAATTTTAAAGAAATTCTCGAAACATTAGATGAATTCATTAAGCAAGGCAAGATCAGAAATATTGGCCTTTCTAACGAATCTCCTTGGGGAACCATGCGTTATTTGGAAGAGTCAAAACAAAATAATTTACCTAGACCTATTACCATTCAAAATGCCTATTCACTACTACATAGAACTTTTGAAGC
>CAZJCZ010000144.1:0-5603 GCA_964544575.1 uncultured Flavobacteriaceae bacterium
GATCTTCGTTTACCAGGTCAAAAATCTGGATGGCAAACGCATTTTATAATTGGACAACAATTCTAAGTAAATTTAGTAAATTGCGCATGTGTAAAAAGTTTGGCACGATTTTTTCAAAATACCTTTAAAATGATGATACGTAACATTTTAATTTTTTTAGCAATTGTATTCAGTACTGTAACTGTTGCTCAAAAGCCTCAGCGCATTGGATACATTGACATGGAGTATATTTTAGAAAATGTACCTGAATATAATGACGCACAATCAAGGTTAAACGCAAAAGTTGCAACGTGGCAGCAGAAATTAGATGGTATAAAGCGTGAAATTGAAATTATGAAAACTGACTTGAGTAATGAAAAACCATTACTTACTCAAGAGTTAATTAATGAACGTGAAGAAGATATACAAATTAAAGAAGAAGATTTAAGAAAATTACAGGCGGCATATTTTGGTCCAACTGGAGATTTATATTTGTTAAGAAAACAATTGATTAAACCTGTACAAGATCAAATATATAATGCCGTGCAGAATATTGCAATTAATAAAAAATATGATATTGTTTTAGATAAATCTAGTGATCTGATAATGTTGTACGCTAATAAAAGATTTGACGTTAGTGAGCTGGTTTTAAATAGTATTGTACGAGGAAGGAAAAAAGCTCAGTTAGAAGAAAAGAAAAACCAACAAGAAGATGATGCAATTAAGGGTATTGATGTTACTCAAGATAAGCTTGATGAAAAAGCCAAAAAAAGAGAAGATCTTCAAAATAGATTAAAAGCTCAGCAAGAAGCGAAAGCTAAGAAAAGAGAGGAATTAAAAAACGCCGCTCAAGAAAAAAGAAATAAGCGCTTAAAAGAAATTGAAAATAGAAGAAAAAAATTAACTGAAAATAAAGGTAAAACTGTGGCAATGCCAACTGATTCAGTTAACCTAAAAGCAACCGATTCTATACAAAAAGTCTCAGTAAACAAATCTCAAGACAGTATAAGAACAAGTAAAAGAGCTGCTTTATTAAAAAGATTAAAACAACAACAGGACGCCAAAGCTAAAAAACGAGAAGAAATAAAAAAAGCTGCCGATGAAAAAAGAAAAAAACGCTTAGAAGAAATTGAAAAACGTAGGAAACAAATTGAAGCTAATGCTAAATCAAAAGAAACGGCAACAGACTCGATAAAGAAAAAAGAAGAATAGAATAACAAACATAAAAATTAATATTAATACTTAAACAAATGAAATTACTTAGAAATCTATTATTAGTTAGTGTATTATTTTTAGGATTTACAGCTGCACAAGCTCAAACTAAAGTAGCACATATTAACACAGAAGAATTAGTGTCGGCTATGCCAGAGACTAAACAAATGCAGGAAGAGCTTAAAAAAGTGGCACAAGCTTATGATACCGAATATAAAGAACAAGGCAGCTCATTACAGGCTAAATTAAAAAAGTATGAGGCTGAGGCACCTACACAAACTGATACCGAAAATCAAAAACGTGGAGCTGAAGTTCAAGAGTTACAGAAAAAAATTCAATTGTATGCACAAACTGCACAACAAGAATTACAAAAAAAAGAGTTTGACTTATACAAACCAATAGCTGAAAAGGCTCAAAAAGCAATTGGTGATATTGCTGCTGAAAAAGGGTTTCAATATATATTAGACTCATCTCCAGGTAAAGGATTATTGGTATATACCGGTGAAGATTTAATGGCTGCTGTAAAAGCGAAATTAGGTATTCAATAAAATTTCATTTCGGCGAATAAAGGAATCTTTTAGAGATTATTGGTTTTAATTTATTAAGACGATAATACTTTTCTTATAAATCCCACTTAGGTGGGATTTTTTTATACAAATTGTATCTCAATTAAGATTTCACAGATACCAAATTCATATTATAAATGGTGTTATCTTTGTAAATAATGAACATTAAACAACCTATAGGTATTTTTGATTCCGGTGTTGGAGGGCTTTCTATTTGGCATGAAATAGTGAACTTATTGCCAAATGAAAATACTATTTACTTAGCAGATAGTAAAAATGCACCTTACGGTCAAAAGTCTCAAGAAAAAATAATTGAATTCAGCATTAAAAATACGGAATTGTTGTTGGAAAGGGGTTGTAAGCTTATTGTTGTTGCCTGCAATACGGCCACAACAAATGCCATAAAATATTTACGAACCAATTATGATGTCCCATTTATTGGAATAGAACCTGCTATCAAACCCGCAGTCTTACAAACTAAAAATAATATTGTAGGAATTCTTGCGACTCAAGGAACATTGAGTAGTGAATTATTTAACAATACATCTCAAAAATTTTCTGAAGGAATCACGATAATTGAACAAATAGGTGAAGGCCTGGTTCCATTAATTGAAGATGGGAAAAGGGATTCTGTAGAAATGGAAAATTTGCTTCAATTGTATTTGAAACCTATGATTGAAAAGAATATCGATTATTTAGTGTTAGGCTGTAGTCATTATCCTTTTTTAATACCACAAATCAGAAATATCGTTGGCAAAAATGTAACTATCATTGATTCGGGTGAAGCAGTAGCCAGGCAAACGAAGGCTGTTTTGGAAAAACACGACTTATTGAATAATAGTAATTTGAAAGCTAATCATGAATTATTCAGTAATTCAGAGATTACTACATTAAAAAATATAATTGTGGATTTTAAGATCAATTGTTCAATTGATCATTTGGATTTTTAATCAATAATTTCCATTAAAATAAATTGATTTAATTGTTTACCTATCTTGTTAAAATTATTATCGGCTATAAGCAATAAAGATTTATTCCCGTTTGATAGAATCGGGCCAAATGAAATTCCTTCAATATTATCTATAGTTTTATCCGTTAATTGATTTCTAACACTTTCAAAATCAAACAACAATTCTTTAGTAGCAGGTCTATAATTTGAATTTAAAAGACTATTTACAGCTAACGTATTACTAGCCTTTGACGCCGCAATCTTGAATATTTTAATTGTATTACTTTGATTACCTAATCCACTTGAATAACTCCGTTCAATTACTAAGAATTTATCTTCTTTATATTCGAGAATCTCTGTTAGTCCATTTACGGCAAAGCTCCCCTTTGGGGGTTTAGTAATTAAATCTAAATTATAAGCAAATTGTTTTTCTGATTCTTTACTGGAAGCATCGATATATGTTATTCTAACAGGTGAAATAGTTTCTGTAATTTTTGGTTCCGGACCATCAGCTTCTAAAGGTAATTCCATAGCGATCCAATATCCTTTACCATCAACACTATTACTCAATCCTTCTAAGGTGCCATTATGTCTTGGTTTTTGTTTACTACTAGCATAAAATTCAGATGGTATTTTAAAAGTATTATCAACTTTTCCGTTTGAATTCACGGTAAAAAATCTTGGGTTTTTTTTCCTATTAATATGGCCTTCACTCGTCAATAATATTTGATTGGTCTTGGCATCAAATCGAATAGATTCTAGGTCTAAATAGTGTTCTGTATCTTTAATACGAATTACTTTTTGAACATCAATGGATAATATTTTACGTTTATTGATGTCAATGTTTGCTTCATAATATCTAGGATTAGAAGCATCATCACAGACTAAAAAATACTTGCCGTTATGATAATCTATTCCTGATAAACCTCCAACTAGATCTCCCTCAAATGTTAAATCTGCAGGTAATACAAATTCATCTAAAAAATTAAGTTTTATTTCGTTGGAATTAGTAACGTCTACACTTTTACATCCAATAATTAATAAGCAACAAAAAAGAATAATTATACGTTTCATAGATCTATTTATACCAATTGGAATATTTTATATAATTATTGGCTATTCTTTCAATTTCTCCTGAAATTAATTCTGCCGAAATATCTTTTACCTTTTTTGCCGGTACGCCTGCAAAAACACTCCCCGACTTTACTCTTGTACCTTTAGTAATTACGGCTCCGGCAGCAATAATGGAATTGCTCTCAATAACACAATCATCCATAATAATACTGCCCATCCCAACTAAAACGTTATCATGAATAGTACATCCGTGTACGATTGCATTATGCGCAATGGAAACATTATTACCTATGTTGGTAGGGCTTTTTTGATAGGTACAATGTATTACTGCCCCATCTTGCACATTTACTTTGTTGCCCATTTTTATATAATGTACATCACCTCGAATTACAGCATTGTACCAAATGCTACATTGATCTCCCATCACTACATCCCCAATAATCACGGCGTTTTCAGCAATGAAACAGTCATTACCAAATTGAGGTTCTTTTCCGTTAAGTTTCTTTATAATCATTTAAAATACGATAACAGTTCTGCTTTTTTAGAGGCCGATACACTTAGCTCTTTACCATTCGATAAATAAACAGTGCCGCCTTTTCCTTTTTTATAAGAAACAATATAGGTAACATTGACCAAAAACGATTTATGTATCCGAGCAAAACCACTTTCTTTTAAAATACCTTCAAAGTACTTTAAGGTTTTACTTACCAATTTTTTCTTATTATTACTCAAAAACAATTCAGTATAGTTATCATCCGCTTTACAATAGATAATATCCTGCATCTGTAGCACCTCAAATCCATCTTGAGTTGGTATCGTTATTTTATGATCCGTTGGGTTTGATTTTGGTACCAATACGGAATTCTGTAACTCGTTTTCTCTCGTTTTAATTTCAGTTACATAGTCAACTGCTTTTATCAATTCATCAATTGAGATGGGTTTTAATAAATAATACGAAGCGTGGCTATTTAAAGCTTCAATGGCATATTGATTGTATGCTGTTACAAAAACTACCTCAAAACTTGTTTTATCAAGTTTTTCGAGCAAATCAAAACCACTGCCATAAGGCATTTCAACATCTAAAAATACCAGGTCTAACTCATTATTTCTAATCAGTAACAAAGCTTCATCAATGTTTGAGGCCTCACCCATGATTTCAACCGTTGGGCAATATTTAGTAAGATAACTCCTTAAGATTTCTCTACTGGTTTGCTCATCTTCTACTATGATAGTTCTTAACTGCATTAATCTTTTTTTAGTGTTAAAATCACTTTAGTTCCAGTTTTATCATCATAAAGGTCTTCAATAAACACATCCACTTTATCTTTATACATTTCATTTAAAATAGCAATTCGTTGTTTAATATTTTGCATTCCTTTTGAACGTTGCTTTTTTTGATAATCCGTTTTTAATTCTTTAGATTTTTCTCTTCCAATACCATTATCTGAAATTTCTATCCGAATAGTTTCTTCACCATTTTTCAGCAGCTGAACTTTTAGAAAACCCTTTTCTTTTTTGTATCGTAAACCATGCCATACTGCATTTTCTACATATGGTTGCAATAGCATTGGTGGAATAAGAAATTGACTTTGTTCAATGGCTTCATCAACTATTAGTTCGTAATCAAACTTATCTTTAAAACGTGAGTGTTCTAATTTCAAATATAATTCTAATAATTCAACCTCTTTGTCGAGTAAAATAAAATCTTCTTCTGAATTTTCCAGAACACTTCGCATCAACGTAGAAAAATCAGTCAAATATCTATTTGCCGTACGTTCATCATTCTGAGCGATGAAACTATTTACTGAATTCAGGGCATTAAA
>CAZJCZ010000145.1:0-5596 GCA_964544575.1 uncultured Flavobacteriaceae bacterium
CTTTACGCCTGCTGCTTTAAAATTTAAAGAAATATTTGGTTCCAGATTTATAAAATTGTTTGGCCCACAACACGGTTTTTCAACTGATGTTCAAGACAACATGATTGAAACCGATCATTTTATCCATTCTTATTTTAACATACCTGTATATTCATTGTATTCAGAAACACGGATTCCTACAGATGAAATGCTTGAAGGGATTGACCATCTATTTATTGACTTACAGGATGTAGGATGCAGAATGTATACATACATTTATACGCTAACCCTTTTACTAGAAAAATGTAGTGATAAAGATATTCAAATTGTTATACTTGATCGTCCAAACCCACTTAACGGAGTTGACCTTGAAGGAAATACCTTAGATATGGAATTCGAATCATTTATTGGCAGACATCCCATTCCTGTGAGGCATGCAATGACAATAGGTGAAGTAGCTTTAATGCATCAAGCATTTTGGGCAAAAAAGAAAGTAAAGTTAGATATAATAAAAATGCATAATTGGAAACGTGAAATGTTTTTTGAAGATACCAAGTTACCATGGCTTTTACCCTCTCCAAATCTTGCACGTTCAGAAAGTGCTTTTACTTTCCCGGCAACTGTTATATTTGAAGGCACTTTATTAAGTGAAGGAAGAGGTACTACACAATCGTTAGAGATAGTAGGGCATCCAAAAATTGAACCTTATTCATTTTATAGCACTCACTTATCTAATAGTATTAAAAGTTCTAAGTTAACAGGTTTTGCAATCAGACCCATAACATTTGTTCCAACTTTTCAAAAACAAGCTAACAAAGTTTGTGGTGGTTTTCAAATTCATATAACAAATAAAAAGACCTTCCAACCCTGGCGTGTTGGCCAACTAATGATGCGTGAGCTTTATCACCATTTAGGAAATGATTTTGAATGGAAAAAACCTCCATATGAATATGATTATACGCATCAACCTATAGATATAATTAATGGCTCTGATAAATTGAGACATTGGGTAGAAAATAATGAACCTATAGAAAAACTAACTGCTTTTGAAAATTTAGAAGACTATAGACATCGACTGAATGAAATAAAAGTCTATTAAAGATCACAAATGCAAATTCAACTGGGAGTCCATAACTATATTTTTAATTTCATACAGAGTAATTAATAAACAGATAACTTAAATGAACGCAACATTAATATTAATAATTATAGCCTCTTATTTCGGACTTTTAATGTTAATATCACATTTCGTTTCAAAAAATACAAGTGACGATTCTTTTTACACAGGTGACAGAGAATCTCCTTGGCCAATAGTTGCCTTTGGAATGATTGGAGCAGTATTATCTGGTGTTACCTTTGTATCCATTCCGGGTATGGTGGGTAATAATTATTTTTATTACTTACAGTTTGTTTTTGGAAACGTTGTTGGATATGTATTTATTACTTATGTCCTCATTCCCATCTATTACGATTTAAAATTAGTTTCAATATATACTTATTTAGAAACCCGGTTCGGAATTAGAACCTACAAAACCGGATCACTGTTTTTTTTAATATCACAATCATTTGGAGCCGCTTTAAGATTATTACTTGCTGCAAAGATTTTGCAATATGCCGTATTTGATGCCTTTCAAATTCCTTTCTTCTTAACTGTACTAATTATACTAATCCTAATTTGGTTGTACACCAATAAATCTGGTATTAAAACAATTGTTTGGACTGATACCCTACAAACATTTTTCTTGCTAATGGCTGCAATAGTAACTATATATATTGTTAAAGATTCCTTGAATTTAAGCTTTTCCGAAACTATTACATCTGTTACTAATCATGAATATTTTAAGATTTTTGACTGGGATTTTAATTCAGGAAGCAATTTTTTTAAACAATTTATTTCAGGAATCTTAATTGCCGTTGCAATGATAGGATTGGATCAAAATATGATGCAAAAAACATTGACGTGCAAAAACAAAAAAGAAGCCCAACAAAACATTTTAACGTTTAGTTTAGTTCTAGCAGTCACTCAATTTTTATTTTTAGGGTTGGGAGTTATGTTATACTTATATGCTGAAAAATTTGGTATTCAATTAGAAATTGAAAATGGAAAATTTATTAATACAGATGCTTTATTTCCGTTGCTTTCTTTAGGTCATTTTGGAACTATCGCTAGCATAAGTTTTATTTTAGGAATAACAGCTGCTTCATTTTCTAGTGTGGATTCTGCATTGACCGCCTTAACAACGTCTTTTACACATGATTTTTTAGATATTCAACATAAAAATTCAAAGGAAAAAAAGCAACTAAAAAATCGTGTTTTATTTGGGTTTTCCGTTGTGATTTTTATAATTATAATGTTATTTTCAGGTAGTAAAGGCGATGTAATCTCTACAATCTTTAAAGTGGCGGGATATACTTATGGACCATTACTGGGGCTTTATTTATTTGGAATTTTCACCAAAATAAAAATAAACGATGCGGCAGTCCCATATATATGCATTTTAATGCCGATTGCAACGTACGGTTTAAATTATATTTTTTTAACACTGTTCTCATTCGATTTCGGCTTTATGAACATATTGGTAAATGGCTTCTTGACAATTTTAAGTTTAATTCTTGTAAAAAAAAATAACAATGAACTTGGGCAAACTTGAAAACAGGAAAACTAAAAAAAATAACATTCCTTTAATATTATTTTGGTGTATTGCCTTTTGTTGTTTATTCGGATGCAAACAGCATAATACAGAGCATATAATAGTAATAGAAAATGGTAAAATAGCCTTGGGTTTTGACGAAAATACCGGAGAATTTACTAGTTTCCGCAAGTCTGATAATTCATATGAATTTCTGGATCCAAGGATTATTCCCAAGTCACTTTGGGAGATTGATTTACTTCGCCCTTCAGGAAAAGAAACAATAAATATGACAACTCCATCAGAGTTTCATTTCTCAAAGCGAGATCCTTATAACCTCGTTTTAACATGGGATAATTTTATTGGAATTGAAAATAATGATTTTAAGGTCACTGCAACCATTAAGCTTGAAAAAAACAAACCTCTATCATCATGGAAAATATCTGTTGAAGGCTGCGAAGGAGAAAAAGTAAGTAGGGTTGTCTTCCCCATAATTAGTGGTATAAAAGATTTGGGTAATGAATATTTGGCTGCCCCTAAATGGATGGGTGAGAAAATGAAAAACCCCAGAGATCATCTTTTAAAAATTCAAGGCAAAGAAAAAAAATATCAATGGGAATATCCAGGAAGAATGTCATTACAGTGTATTGCATTGTATAATGATTCTAAGAAATTCGGATTGTATGTTTCCTGTAATGACTCTTTGGCTTATAGAAAAAACTTTTCTTATAAACTAGATAGCCTGAATAGCCTGACTTATAAAATGACCAACTACCCTGCAATAGATTCTTCGGCCAACGTTTATTCTCCTTCCTACGAGGCGATAATCGGATCATTAGAAGGAGATTGGATAACCGCTGCCGAGCAATACCGGGAATGGGGTTCGAAACAGAAATGGTCTTCTGAGAGTAGGTTTAATAAAGGATTAACTCCACAGAGTTTAGAAAAAACTGCCCTATGGGAATGGAACAGAGGAAGATCTTCTAATGTGCTTGTCCCGGCAAAAGACTTAATGCAAAAACTGAATTTACCGGTAAATGTTTTTTGGCACTGGTGGCATGGGTGCTCCTATGATGATGGGTTCCCAGAATATTTTCCGCCTAGAGAAGGGAAAGAATCTTTTACAACGGCTATTAAATCTGCAAAAAATGAAGGCATAAGGGCTATCGTTTATATGAATCAAATGCAATGGGGAACCAATACTGAAAGTTGGGAAAATGAAAATGCCTTGTCATATGCGGTTAAAGATATAAATGGAGATACCAGAACCCATGTGTACAATGTGTTTACTAATAAATCATTGACAACTATGTGCATGGGTACACAATTTTGGAAAGATAAATATTCCTCTTTATGTGATAGTGCCATAAATACTTATCAAACTAATGGGGTTTACATGGATCAGGCGTGTTTTAGCATTTTGTGTTATGACGAGACTCATGGGCATAGTATTGGAGGAGGTAATTACTGGCTTAAAAATTTCGCTAAACTTACCAGCCAGATTCGCTCAAAGTTCCCTCAGAATAATGATACATTTCTGGCAGGTGAAGGCGTAAGTGAAGCCTGGCTTCCATATCTGGATGCTTTTCTCACCTTGCAAGTTAGTATGGAAAGGTATGCCGGAGATAATGGATGGGAACCTATCCCTTTCTTTCAGGCCGTCTACCATCAATATGCCATTACTTATGGGAATTACTCTTCTCTAATTGTTCCACCGTATGATGAACTTTGGCCTAAAGAATTTGCACCGAAAGATCAAATGAAGCTTTTAGACGAAAGTTATAATAAGCAATTTTTGATGGAGCAAGCCAGGTCATTCGTATGGGGTTTTCAGCCAACAATTTCCAATTATCAAAGTTTTTTGTCTTCAGAGAGAAAAGAAGAGATCGATTATTTATTAAATCTAGCAAGAGTAAGATATCGTGGATTAAAATACTTATTGCACGGAAAATTCTTACGATCTCCAGATATGGAATTTCCTGAAGAAGAATTAGAGATGTCCAGGCTATCCATCTATGCTGGCAAAACGGGAGAATCAATTACAACTTTTCAAAAAAATTATCCTTTAATTTATTCCGGGACCTGGAAATCTGATGACAATCAGATAGGCATAGCGTTGGCAAGTATTAGTGATCATCCCTATCCTGTTAATTTTAGTATCAATTCTAATGATTATGAACTTCCTTCCTCAGGTACCATTAATATTATTGATGCTGAAGGGAAAAGGTTTATGACTACATATTCTGACGGTAAAATCAAGGTTAATTTTACGTTACTGCCCAAAGAATTGTGTATTGTAGAAATACTTCCCAATTTATAAAAATTAAATAAAAAATGAAAAATAAGCTAACCACAGAACAGTCTTCTAAATACAATGATTTAGAAAAAATGGATACGCTAAAGTTGCTGGAAAATATTAATAGGGAAGATAAATTGGTGCCTATTTCAGTTGAAAAAGCGATTCCTGTCATTCATAAACTTGTTGATATAATCGTTTCGAAAATGAAAAATGGAGGAAGGTTGTTTTATATTGGTGCCGGCACTAGTGGCAGATTAGGTGTTCTTGACGCTTCTGAATGCCCACCAACTTTTGGTGTTTCTGACGATTGGGTTATTGGTCTTATTGCCGGTGGTGATGGTGCACTGCGAAAAGCTGTTGAAAATGCCGAAGATGATACCAACCTCGCCTGGACCGATCTTCAAGAATATGGGATAAATGAAAAAGATGTACTAATAGGGATTGCCGCTTCAGGTACAACCCCTTATGTGATCGGTGGTATTCAAAAAGCCAAACAACATAATATAGTTACCGGATGTATTACTTGTAATAAAAGCTCACCATTATCATTGGAAGCAGACCATCCCATTGAATTAATCGTTGGGCCCGAATTTGTAACCGGTAGCACACGAATGAAAGCAGGAACCGCTCAAAAATTAGCCTTAAATATGATTTCTACCGCCGTAATGACCAAATTGGGCAGAGTATT
>CAZJCZ010000146.1:0-1424 GCA_964544575.1 uncultured Flavobacteriaceae bacterium
GGATAGAATACTTCACCGACTTTATCGTGATTACTCAAATATCTAGCAATTGCCATTCCGTTTTCACAATGACGTTGCATTCTTATGTGTAATGTTTTAATTCCTCTTAATACTAAAAAAGAATCTTGCGGTCCGGCAACAGCTCCTCCTGCAAATTGAATAAAGTGTATTTGTTCAGCCAATTTTTCATCTTTAATCATTAGCGCTCCCATAACAACATCAGAATGCCCTCCTAAATATTTTGTGGCTGAATGCATGACTATATCCGCTCCAAGCTCCAGTGGTAATTGTAAATAAGGGGTGGCAAAAGTGTTATCCACGGCAACTAAAATCGAATCATCCTTTGATTTTACTAATTTACTAATTGCTCCTATGTCAGCAATTTTCATTAAAGGATTCGTAGGTGTTTCCAACCAAACCAATTTTGTGTTCTTATTGATTAATTCGGTAACATTGGTGGGGTCTTCCATGTTCACAAAATGGAATTTCAATCCATACTTTTCAAACATCCTCGTAAACATTCTATAGGTTCCTCCATAAAGATCATCGCCAGAAATTATCTCATCCCCTGGATTTAACATTTTTAACACACAATCAATTGCTGAAAGCCCTGAAGAGAAAGCAAAACCATGTGTGCCATTTTCAATGGATGCAAAACTAGCCTCTAAAGCCGTTCTGGTGGGATTAGCAGCTCTTGAATACTCATAACCCTGGTGTTTGCCCGGGCTACTTTGAGCATAAGTTGAAGTCTGATATATCGGAGGCATAACGGCGCCTGTAGAAGGGTCATGATGTTGACCACCATGTATTGTTTTTGTATTGAATTTCATTTATAATTTATGTTTATTATTTAGTATATCTTTTAATGAGCTTTCCAAGTGTTAATCCTTGCACAATAATTGAAAATACTACAACTATATAGGTTATTACTAGAAATAAATCTCTTTGCATAACTTGAGTCAAACTCAGTGCTAAGGCAATAGAGATTCCTCCACGTAAACCGCCCCAAGTCATGAGTAAATTTGTTTTAGGTACAAAATCTAATTTTTCGGCATATATTTTAATAGGCAACATTAATGATAAATATCTTGCAAAAAGCAAAACCGGAATAATTAAAAATCCTGCCAAAATATATTTACCATCAAAAGTGAGTACCAAAATTTCCATTCCGATCATAACAAATAAAATAGTATTGAGCAGAATGTCAATTAGCTCCCAAAATTTATCAACATATTGTTCTGTAATTTCACTCATTGAAGATTCCCGAACAGTGTCATTACCAACAATAAGCCCTGCGGTTACCATAGCTAAGGGAGCCGATAAATGAAAATGCTGTGCGACCAACGTTCCACCCATAACTGCTGCCAGAGTAATGATTACTTCTATATCATAATCATCTATACTTTTCAATAATCTATACGTTA
>CAZJCZ010000146.1:1524-5548 GCA_964544575.1 uncultured Flavobacteriaceae bacterium
AATTTTAAAAGGACTTCCTTTAGTTGGATTTGAATTACAAGAAATAAAAACACAGCCTATAACAGTAGCGCAACTCGAAGAAATGCATGCCCTTACTAAGAGTTATGAATCTTTATTTAGTAGACGATCTAAAAAATACGCTGTAATGGATTTAAAAAATCAAGTTTTAACTGAAAAAGATTATAAACAATTGATTTTAGATGAATATACTTTTTTAAAGCGTCCTGTTATTATTATTAATAAAAACATTTTTGTTGGAAATGCCAAAAAAACAATTGATTCTTTAAAAAATCTTTTGAACTAATCTTTCTGATTTTCTAACCATGTTTTAACCCTGAGTTCTGAGTTTTGTTTAATATCTTCCCAAAACAAATTAACGTCTCCTACGTGATAATTTTTTCGGAAAATAGCAAAAATCCGAAGAGGAAATCTTGGTAATGTGGTCCAAACCAGCCCATCGACAACCTCGATTTTTAAAGCTTTATTGTAAATTTTGCCATTACTAAATAAAAACCCTTTATGGTCTTCTCTTTTGGTATTAACAGATTTATCCCAAGTAATTGGATTTGAAGTTACTTTGTCTTTAAACCAATCTTTATATTTTTTTGGCAACTTGTTTTTTTTATATGTATTCCATGAAACAAACCCTCCTGTTTCTTCCGGTTTCGTCATAATTTGAATAGTCTTAAACTCATCTTTTTGAATACCAATACCAGGAATATATGCGGCAATTAGTTTCTTTTGAAGGGGTTTGCCATCAAAAAAATCTTTTAATAACAGTCTACAATGTGTTGTCCCTTGGCTGTGACCTGCAATAATGATTGGTCTTCCATTATTATACTTTTTTAAATATACTTCGAATGCTTCTTTTATATCTTCATATGCTAACTGCAACGCCTCTTCTCCACCATTTTCAAGATTCGAGTAAGACCTTATATGGGCTTGCCTATAAAACGGAACATATAATTTTCCCGATGTAGCCCAGGCCGAAGCTTGAAAAAAAACAGCGGTATTCATAACCTTCACGTTCTGGATTGAATCAGACGCACCCACATTCCAACGATTGTCTTTTTTATTAGTTATTAAAGTAGGGTAAACGTAAAAAACATCAGCTTCCAATTTATTAATTGAATCAATCGATAGTTTTTTAAGTTTTTCAGAATATTTCGAAGGTAGAACTGCCCAACTTTCTTCACTGTGATAGTTGGGTTTCGATGGAATATCGCTCTTTACAAATGGTTTAGAAACAAAGCTTGACTTACAGCTTACTAAAATAATTAAACTACAAATGCTTATTATTTTAAGAAAATAACGCCTTTGTTTAAACATAAATAAAAAACAATCTTTTATTTTTTACTATATAGCATTGGGTTAAGCTCATCATCATTATACATTTTCATTTGTTTATATACTTTCATATACTTAATCCCTTGCGCAATATCATGGAGTAGGTCATCAATTGCAGAAGATAAATCTAATCGTTGATCTAATAATACATCTAACTTTTCTCGACAATTTGACCTATGCTGATCAGAAGCATTCTCTCGATTTGCTTCTTCATTCATGTGATAGATTTTTAAGGCAAGGATTGATAGTCTGTCAATTGCCCATGCAGGACTCTCGGTATTAATTTTGGCGTCAGATTGAATTTTAACATTTTTATATAAATCTAAATAATAGCTATCAATAAATTCAACCATATCAGTTCTAACTTGATTAGAAGCATCAATTTTTCGTTTTAAAGTCAAAGCTTCAACAGGGTTTATATCTGGTAAACGAATTATATCTTCATAATGCCATTGAACGGTATCAATCCAACTTTTTTTATATAATAAATGCTCCAATTTAGATTTATTATAAGGGTTCTCAAATGGTTGGTCAACGTTATCTAAAACATGATATTTATTGATAACCTCATCAAATATTTTATTAAAATCTGTAGCGTTCATTTGTTAAGAAAATTTTCTTTCAATTAATGTAATTAATCTCTCTTGGTACTCTTCTTTTCCAGCCCAATCATAATCCGGTTTGACCTTATTATTGATAAAATCTTTAGCCTCGTATTCTGTTTTAAACGTGTTTAGTTGTGACAATACTCTATTAAAATCTTGTTGGTTAAAATTAAATAAGTGATTCACAAAAGCAATTCTATCATTCAGTCCAACTTGAATAGTATTTTTAACTAGCTGATCATTTAAGGTCTTCTTTTCATCGCCCCTCTTTTCCGTGTCATCAAAAAGTGTAGATGTTTTATCAGCTGAAATAGAATCTCTAAATTCTTCTTTTGAACTAATTTGATTTGGTTTTAAACTTTCAATATCTATTTTAACGGAATCAAATTTTGGTTCAAAAATATCTTCATCTTTCTTTGATTGAGGCTCAATATTATCATCTTCAGAATCCTCCATTAAACTCGATTCAACCTTAGTTTCCTCAGGAATTTTCTGTTCTTCTTTTCTTATTATCTCGTCGTTTTTATCTGATAATTCTTCTTTCGAAGTATCAAGATTTGTAGTTTTTGCCATATAATCATCAACAAAAGTCAATACAGACAATTTTTCATAAATTTCTCTAGCTTTGTTTTTTAATGCCAAGGCCTCAGACCTGTCTTTCATTTGCAAAATACTTTGAGCTAAACTCACTAACTCAGCTTCCAATTTTTTGTGCATAAGATGACGCTTTAATTAAATAAGATTTCTTATTATAATCCTATTAAAAGTTTGTACAAATTTAAACTTTTTTACAGGGAACTCTCATAAACTTTTTTCATTACTTTTGTAAAAGAAAACTGAAACCAATTTATACTTGTTTGAATTTTTTAAATCAAATAAGCTTTTATTAATCTGTTCAATCCCGAAAATTACAAAATGTTTCTTGAAAACACCGTAAATCACATAGAACAATTTGGTTGGATAGAGGTAATCTGTGGCTCAATGTTTTCAGGTAAAACAGAAGAATTGATCCGAAGATTAAAGCGTGCTAAATTTGCCAAACAAAAAGTTGAAATATTCAAGCCTGCTATTGACACGAGGTATGATGAAGAAAAAGTCGTATCACACGACGCCAACGAAATTCGTTCAACGCCAGTTCCTTCATCATCGAATATTAGAATTTTAGCAAGTGATGTTGACGTCGTTGGCATTGATGAAGCTCAATTTTTTGATGATGAAATTGTATCAGTCTGTAATGACTTAGCCAATAGAGGAGTAAGAGTTATTGTTGCCGGATTGGATATGGATTTTAAAGGGAACCCGTTTGGGCCGATGCCTGCATTAATGGCTACTGCGGAATATGTTACAAAAGTTCATGCCGTTTGTACAACAACCGGAAATTTAGCACATTATAGTCATAGAAAAGTTAAGAATGATAATGTTGTTTTTTTAGGAGAAACAGAAGAGTATGAGCCTTTAAGTAGAGCAGCTTACTACAAAGCTAATCTTAAGGTAAAAGTACAAAATATGAAAGTTGATGCGGAAGAAATCACTCCTGCTAAAAAAAAATAGATGTCTAAAGTCCAGGAAACTGTATTAGAAATAGATTTAAAAGCTCTTAAACATAATTTGGAGTATATAAAATCTAAAATTAATAATAATACTAAAATTCTTGCTGTTGTTAAGGCGTTTGGATATGGTACAGACGCGCTTAAGGTTGCCCAATATTTAGAACTACTTAAGGTTGACTATTTAGCTGTAGCCTATGTCAAAGAAGGTGTAGCTCTTAGAGATTCTGGTATTACAACTCCAATTTTGGTCTTGCATCCTCAACCCGTAAATTTTGAGATTCTAATCGACAATTGTCTTGAGCCAAATTTATATACTCCCCGGGTATTAAATGAATTTCTAGAGATTGCTAAAAAGAAAAAACAAAATGATTATCCCATTCATATAAAATTTAATACAGGATTGAATAGATTGGGGTTTGGGGAGAATGATGTTGATTATATAACCCATAAATTATCAACTGCCCCCCAGGTAAAAGTTAAGTCCATATTTTCACATTTAGCGGCATCAGAAGATAAAAACGA
>CAZJCZ010000147.1:0-5522 GCA_964544575.1 uncultured Flavobacteriaceae bacterium
CCAACATCATTTTTCAAATACGGAACATCATGCATATTTTCTATTGCCAAGGCATCGATTCCGGCATTTTTATAGATTTCAACTTCATCTATGGCAGCCTCTATAATTTCATTTGTAGAGTTATTAAATTTTGGGGTCCCCGGTAATGCTTTTAAGTGGATCATTCCAATAATTGGTTTGCCGACTTTGAAAATGGATTTGAATTTTTTCATAAGTTTATTACTATATATTGTAAAAATACTTAAATTTAAGAGGATTTTTTTATTTAACGTTTTATAAAATGGCAGATATACCTAAAGTTACAGTAATTGGAGCTTCCAATATTGATTTGATAGGATTTTCAAAAGAAGAATTAATATTTGAAGATTCTAATATTGGTTCAGTTGAAACCATACTTGGTGGCGTTGGTAGAAATATATCCGAAAATTTAAAGCGATTAGATTTTGATGTCGATTTTTTGAGTGTATTTGCTGATGATGAATTCTCAAAAACATTGATAAACTCATGCAATGACCTAAATATCTCTATTCAACACAGTTTAACTAAAAAGAATAGTAAAACATCGTTATATATAGCTATTATGAATCATTTTAAAGATCTAGAATTAGGGCTAGCGGCTATGAGTATTTATGATGAACTTCCTGATTCTTTTATTTTAGATAATTTGGATATTATTGGCCAAAATGAGTATTGTGTTTTAGAAACAAACTTACCTGTATCAACCTTAGAATTAGTTACCGAAAAACTACCTAATACACGTTTTGCTTTAGAAGGTGTTTCTGCTAAAAAAGCTTTAAAAGCTAAATCAATTCTTGATAGACTATATATTTTAAAATGTAATTCTTTAGAAGCAGAACTACTAAGCAATATAAAAGTTGAACGTGAAAGTGACCATGAAGGAATTGTTGAACACTTTTTAAATTTGGGTGTAAAAAAAGTATTTATAACGCTAGGTGCAGATGGTGTTGCATATGGTGATGAAAATGAAATATTTATTGAGAAAAACAATATTATTTCGCCTGTGAATACAAATGGCGCAGGCGATGCTTTTATGGCAGGATTAATTTATGGCGAAATTAAAAACTTGGAATTATATGATATGGTAAAATTTGGTTCTGCTTGTGCACAAATTACAATACAACATAAAAATGCTGTACATCCAGATATTTGTGAGCAAATGGTTTTAAATTCTATAGTATGAATTCAAAATATCTTGATATTAATTCTAATATCAAAAAAGCTCTAGCAGAAAAAAGGCCAGTGGTAGCACTAGAATCAACCATTATTTCTCATGGAATGCCTTATCCTCAGAATATTGAAACGGCACTAAAGATTGAAGAGATCGTAAAAGCTAATGGTGCAACTCCAGCAACTATAGCCATTATTAATGGAAAATTAAAAGTGGGGTTAACTAAAGATGAGATTGAATATTTAGGTAGATCTGGCAAAAAAATTGTAAAAGCTAGCCGGCGAGATATCCCTTATTTAATTTCCAAAAAAGTAGATGGTGCAACCACTGTTGCTTCCACAATGATTGGTGCTAAAATGGCCGGTATTAAAATTTTTGCTACAGGAGGTATAGGCGGTGTTCATCGAGGGGCTGAACAATCATTCGATATTTCAGCTGATTTGCAAGAACTTGCTCATACCGATGTAGCCGTAGTTTGTGCAGGTGTAAAATCAATATTAGATTTAGGGCTAACCTTAGAATATTTAGAGACTTATGGAGTTCCGGTCTTAGGTTATAAAACAAAAGAACTTCCCGCTTTTTATACGCAAAAAAGTGGGTTTGAAGTTGATTATCAATTAAATACGGTAAAACAAATTGCTAATTTTTTGAAAGTTAAATGGGAAATGAATTTAAAAGGAGGCGTCGTAATTGCGAACCCTATACCAACTGAGTTTCAACTAGATTATAATTCAATTAATGAAATAATACATAGTGCTATTTTAGAATCAGAAGATAACGGGATTAAGGGGAAAGAAATTACACCATTTTTACTGGATAAGGTAAAAGAACTTTCTTATGGGAAAAGCCTAGAGGCGAATGTCCAACTGGTTTACAATAATGCAAAACTAGCGGCCCAAATAGCAACACATTTAATATAATTATTTAATTAAATATGCTTTTAAGATATAGTCTAGTTTGGGAAAATTATTGAGTAAATAACTATTTCCTTTTAATTGAATCGAATCCTGTTTAGAAGAAGGTTTTTCAGCATAACCGTCATAAAATGATTTAACAACATCCATACCGTTCGTAACTTTTGCAACTACAGGAAATCCTTTAACACCGTTATAGAAAATAGTGTCTAATCTCGGTGAATTACTTTTTAGATTTATGAATAGTTGTGTTGTGCGTGATTCTTTGCCACTACGAGCGAAGGAAATAGCACCTTCTTTATTCGCTTCAATGTTCGGCTCATCAGGCACTTTATGATCACGCCATGAGCTATTTAAAACAGAATCATTTTGAATGCCAAATTGTACGACAAAATCAGGGACAACTCTATAAAGGGCAATATCAGAATAAAAATCACTTATAATTAATTGATATAATCTATCTGCACCTTTTGATGACCATTTGCGATCGGCAATGATGTCGAAATTACCTTTAGTAGTCTCAAATCGAGCTTTAAATATTTCAGGCGCCTCTTTCTTAGCCCATTTTTCTTTGAATACTTTACTGCTATTGCACGATTCTATTAAAAAAAAGAATAACAGAACACCCAGTAGGCACTTAATTTTATTCATCAGATTCAGTAATATTCTCAACTATTTCATCAACTACGATAGCTATCTTATTTCCTAATGGGCTAATAGCTAATCTTGTAATACCAGTTAATTCAAAAGATTTTAAAGATGCAAATTCAACCCATGTTTTATCAACTCCCGGTTTCAATTTATATAGAGTATTACCTGAACCCATAATTAAAGTTCCGTCAGGAGTCCATGCCAAATCCTGAGAATCTTTAAGTGCATCAGCAATATATATTTTTTCGCTATTCAAAGGGTTAATGGAATAAATTTCAAAATCAGTATTCTCATGGCTTATGAAACTGATTAGATCAGTACCAGGTATATTATGAATTGATCTGCCAATATTTTTTTCAATGGGATATTTTATTTTAAATTTTAAATTAGAGACTTCAAGTGTTGGCGGATCTCCTAAAACAAATGAAACTATAATTTTTTTATTTAACCAAGCGTGATACCCTACCTCAAGATTCTCTATCAAAACTTTTGGTTTTTTTCTGTTAAAAGGGTATACCCAAAGTAGTTGAGTGCCATCTTTATCTATATAAATCGATGAAAAGAATTTCTTTGTAGGGGTTTGAATTGGAGAATATTCGCTCCCTAAAGTATTTGTTAACCAAATCTTAGTTTCATCTGCAATATTATAAAAAGCAACATCGGTTTGATCCAATCTGGTTGATGCAAAAAGTACACCTGAACCGTCCAGTGAAAATGAAGGCTGATTATCATATCCCTTATTGTTTGAAATATTCACAGGGTTTTCAACGGCAAAAACACTATCGTTTAGAATGAAGTCAAAAAGATATACCTCAGTAGCAGGTTGACTATAAATAATAGTAGACACAAAAAGGACCACCATTGTTAAAGTAGTGTAATTTTTTTTCATAAAATATTTGACTAGTTACAGTAGCTAGTTCAATTGGGTTGAAACAAATATAAAAAAATTAAGGCGGTTTATTAAGATTTAATTAAAGCTTATTTATTAACAAATTATCTGGATTTTAAATTGTTTTGACAAAATTCAATGATTGATATTATTCTTTTATTCCTTGTTGCTTCTCGTTTAGCCTGATTAAGCCAATATAAATAGCTTTTCCTATAACCTCTTGCAAAGTTTTGATAATTTTCAAAAGCTTTCGGGTTTTCATTAAAGGCTAGTTGTAAATCTTCTGGAATAATCAAATTTTCAACATTATCTAATGTTGTCCAGGAGCCATTTTGTTTAGCTACATTAATTATATTCAAACCACTTTGATGCATTTTATTGTCTGAAATTAAAAGCTTTATATATGATTTATTGAGTTTACTCCAAGTGCTTTTAGGTTTACGCAGACAGAAGTATTGACGTCTACGTTCGTGGTCTATTCTTTTAACGGTTGAGTCTATCCAGCCAAAACACAGTGCCACTTTAACAGCTTCTTCCCATCGCATACTGGGTTTTCCACTTGCCACTTTATAAAAAATAAGAAATACGCCATTTGATGTTTTATGATTATTTTCCAGCCACAAACGCCAATCTTTTGAAGATTTAAAATAGAGTTCAGGTAGTGTTGTCATAAAAATGTAGGTTATAGAATTCTAAATTTACAATTTTTGATAGTATATTTAAATTTTACAAAAACTAAAATTCCTTAATGATGAAAATTATTACTACACTATTTACATGCGTTCTTTTTATTTCATCAACAATAAACGCCCAAGGGATGAAAGCTTCTCAATTGCCTTACTACCAAATACCTGATTATCCGGAAACGTATACTGCAGGCTCTGTTGCTGCCAGAATGGTTGATGGATTGGGCTTTAGATATTATTGGGCAACCGAAGGATTAAGAGATATAGATCTTCAATATAAACCAAGCGAAGAGGGTAGAACATGTGCTCAAACCATTGATCATATTTATGGGTTATCTAATGTTATTTTGAACGCCACTAAAAAGAGAACAAATGATTTTACAATAAAGTCACCAACACTATCTTACAAGGAAAAGCGACAAACAACTTTGGAAAATTTAAAACAAGCGAGTGATATTCTTAAATTGGCAGATGCTGATGAAATGAAAAATTTCATCATTATATTTAAAAGTAATTCGGGCACCAGTGAACACCCTTTTTGGAATAATATCAATGGTCCAATTGCTGATGCTATATGGCATGCAGGGCAGGTGGTATTATTGAGAAGAGCTTCAGGAAACCCGTTTAATTCTAAAGCAAGTGTATTTAGCGGTAAGCTGAGGGAGTAATTGTCAAAGCTTTTCTATTATTGCCTACACTGATTTTTCATAAGCTTCTTTTAACCATTCCAAAAGTTCAGCATCCACTTCATTAACTTTTGATAATCGAACTCTATGAGTGCACATTGTTCCAAATGGACCAGAATTTTCAAGTCTTTCTGTAATAGGCTTATTTTTTATTTTTAATCCTAGGTCAATACGAGTTTTTGTTGCTGGTTTTATCAATGCAAACTGGCGTTTACGTATCATACTAACACTGTCCTTTTTAGGTGCTTTAGTGATATCAGAACCAAATTTTAAAATCTCATCAACCAATTTTTCATAAATAGGCATTAGATCTTCTTTGCCTTTATATTGATTTGTTAACAGATCATCAGGACTTTCTTGATTATCCTTAGACAAAGTAACGATGGTGTTCGCAAAACCATGGGTAACACCATGTTCAGTTTTCAAAAACTTAACAGCTTCACCGTGCTTATCAAAGTTTTTTGATTTCAAAATTATTTTCCATTCCTCTAACGATTTACCCGTTTT
>CAZJCZ010000148.1:0-2212 GCA_964544575.1 uncultured Flavobacteriaceae bacterium
TAATATATCCAATTCAAAAGCAATTGTACCATTAACTTCACCAGCATTATTTACGCCATAACCTATTCTGTCATAACCCAATATATTCGCCTTTGTATTTATTAAAGAATCTTTAAAATAACGGCTGTAATCTAAAACAGAGCCCGGTGAACCATGAACAAAAACCAAGGTAGGCAACGTAGTATCTATCTTTTTTTGCATTGCCACTACCCTATAGGTATATTCTTTAAACGAATTATAGAAAATATTTGGTTTATAATGTAAATTATCTAATTGTTCAAGAACTTTTTCATCTGACCTCGGCTTTAAAAGAACATGTGCAGCAATAAAAAGGCTTATTATAAGTATTCCCATTACTATCCCAATTATTTTTAAGATCTTTTTAAATCGACGCATGTTAAGTTTTATCCTTTAGCAAGTACTATGATTGTTAGCTTACAAAGTGAAACTAGTTTATCATGTTCATCAACAACCCTAATTTCCCATAAATGTGTTGTTTTACCTTTATGGATTGGTTTTGCCGTAGCAGTAACAAAACCTTTTCTAACACTTCTAAGGTGATTGGCAGTAATTTCTAACCCGCGTACTTCATGATTTGTATTATCTATAAAATAATGTGCAGCCATACTTCCCACACTTTCAGCTAAAGCAACAGTAGCACCTCCATGTAAAATACCAGTGGGCTGATAAACTTTTGAGGTAACAGGCATGGTAGCTACTAGATAGTCTTCCCCTATATCAGTATACTTTATACCCAGTGTTTCCATCAAAGTATTTATTGATCGGCTGTTTAGTTTTTCTAGCTGTAATCTTTTATTCATCAAACTGTAATGTATGTTGTAAATGTAATGAAATCTTTAGGAATTATTTACGTTATATACTTAACTTTGTATAACATTTAAGCTTTGTTTTATGGTTTATAAAATTCGTTTAATACTAGATACTGAAGAAAATGTTCTAAGAGATATTGTTATAGGTTATAATGATACTTTAGAAGATCTACACAATGCTATTACCAATGCTTTTGGTTTTTACGGCACTGAAATGGCGTCATTTTACCTTACTGATGATAAATGGAATCAAGGTGATGAAATTCCATTGTTTGACATGAGTGAGTCTAACAACTCAATGTCAATGCAAACATTTAAGATTAAGGAGGTACTTACAGAAGATAATGATAAACTCATTTATGTGTATGATTTTTTAGCTTTGTGGTCATTTTATGTAGAATTGATCAGTATTGAAGAGGACGAAAACCTTATTGAATTACCAAGTTTACTACTTTCTGTGGGTGTTGTACCAAACGAAGCCCCTGAAAAAGAATTCGTAAGTGAAGAAAGCAATAGTGATTCTGAAGAATATGACCGTCTTGAAAATTTTGATGATTTCGACTTCGATAATTTTGATGAATTGATCAATTGATCCCTTTCCTTTTTTAGTTGTGCTAACACAAAGTTGAAAACTTTTTGTTACAAATTGTATATTTACTCGTCATATAAAACAACTAATGCCAATTGCGGTATAAACTAACTTATTCTTGGAAACAATTTTATCACTCAATAAACTCAATAAAAAATTTGGGAAAGTACATGCTGTAAATAATCTTTCTTTTGATATTCAAAAAGGTAATGTTTACGGTATATTAGGACCCAATGGTAGCGGGAAATCAACAACCTTAGGTGTCATTTTAAATGTTGTCAATAAGACTTCAGGCAGTTTTAGTTGGTTTGATGGCGCTATAACTACACATCAGGCACTAAAAAAAGTGGGCGCTATTATTGAGCGACCTAATTTTTATCCTTATATGACAGCGGCTCAAAATTTGAAGTTGATCTGTAAAATTAAGGGAGTGTCATTTGATAAAATTGATGAAAAATTAAAAGTCGTTAATTTATACGAACGAAGAGATAGTAAATTCAAAACGTACTCGTTAGGAATGAAACAGCGATTAGCCATTGCTTCTGCCCTATTAAATAATCCTGAAATTTTAATTTTAGATGAACCCACAAACGGTTTAGACCCTCAGGGAATTCATGAAATACGAAAAATCATTAAAGATATTGCTATAAATGGTACAACGATTTTACTAGCTTCTCATTTACTCGATGAAGTAGAAAAAGTATGTTCGCATGTTGTAGTGATTAGAGAAGGTATTAAATTATATTCTGGCAGAGTCGATGAAATGACGGCTTCTAAAGGATATTTTGAGTTG
>CAZJCZ010000148.1:2312-4043 GCA_964544575.1 uncultured Flavobacteriaceae bacterium
ACTACAATAATGTTGCGACTTCTTAATATAGAATTTCATAAACTAAAGCACAATCGAGCCAGCCGGGTATTAACAATTATTTACTTTGCATTACTTACTTCTATAGCCTTAATTGCTGCAATCAAATTTGACATCGGTCCAGTGCAATTTCATCTGGCAGAACAAGGTATTTTTAACTTCCCTTATATCTGGCATTTCAGTACATTTATGGCATCCATTTTTAAGTTCTTTTTACTATTGGTTATTGTTTCGATGATGGCAAATGAGTATAGTAACAGAACTTTAAAACAAAACTTAATTGACGGACTCAGTAAAAAAGAGTTTATCCTTTCTAAATTTTATACAGTTGTAGTTTTTGCTGCTATATCAACATTATTCGTATTTGTAGTGTCAATGATTTTAGGGCTGGTATATTCAGATTATAATGAGGTTGCAATTATTTTTTCAGACATGGAATATCTATTCGCCTTTTTTATAAAACTTGTTGGATTCTTTTCTTTTGGGCTCTTTTTTGGGATTTTAGTGAAGCGTTCAGCCTTTGCAGTTGGTGCATTATTAGTATGGTTTTTTATCGAAAGTATTTTTAAGGGGTTCTTATTCTGGAAATTTAGAGATCTAGAAAGCACGTCAGATAAAGTAAACCAGATTATGCAGTTTTTGCCTTTAGAATCAATGTCCAATTTAATTAAAGAACCGTTTACCCGATTAAATGCGGTTCAAAGTGTGGCTAAACAAATTGGTGAAGATCTATCTAAGGACTTTTCTGTGCATTGGTATCAAATTGCAATTGTACTTTTTTGGACATTCCTTTTTATTTATAGTTCGTTTAGGTTATTGAAAAAAAGAGATTTGTAGAATTTATTCAACCTTGTTCAATAAGGCTTTTTGCCTGCCGTTTACTAAATAAGAAATTACTTCTGGTATTTCTTCTTCTCCTTGTTTGGTATTACCAGTAATAGTTACTGCTCCTCCATCTCCGGCTATGATCTCAAAAATCAATGAATCTTCCTTTTTTGTATAAGTGGCAATGATATAACTATTTGACACTTTAAAAAAACTGGTAAAAACGTTGTTATTATGTAAATGTCCATCTATTATGATGGAATTACGCTCATCGATCTGGTAATGTCCTTTTTGATGATCAACGACCTTCAAACTATAGGCTCTAACATCTTTTTTACCATTCATATCATAGGTCAGTGTCCAATCATAAATAGAATCCTTAGCTGTCTTCAATATTTCTAATTTCATATCAACTTTCATCCTAACCGAATCTACACCATAGATCATCAATTCACCCTTATACTTTCCTACCCAACTTTCAGGAAAAGATGGTTGTGCATTTACAATACCACAACTAATAAATACAAATACAAAAACTTTTAACATAACTTTCGTTCAACAAGGGATTAAAATTCTATGCAAATTAAACTATTTTTGCAAAATGCAATTCAAATTAGAATCCGATTACAAACCCACAGGTGACCAACCCGAAGCAATCGCTCAACTTACCGAGGGTATTTTGTCTGGTGAAAAATATCAAGTATTATTGGGTGTAACAGGTTCTGGGAAAACATTTACAGTGGCAAATGTTGTTGAAAAAATTGAGCGCCCAACCTTAGTTTTGGCACATAACAAAACCTTGGCTGCACAATTGTATTCGGAATTTAAACAATTTTTTCCGGAAAATGCCGTGGAGTATTTTGTTTCTTATTATGACTATTATCAACC
>CAZJCZ010000148.1:4143-5513 GCA_964544575.1 uncultured Flavobacteriaceae bacterium
TATGGAGATTATGGGTATCGCGTACATTTTTTTGGTGATGAGATTGAAGAGATAGAAAGTTTTGACATGGTCAATAATCGTGTCATGGAAAAATATGAAAAGCTTACTATCTATCCGGCAAATCTTTTCGTAACCTCACCAGACGTGTTACAAAATGCAATTCATGAAATTCAGAGTGATCTGGTTAAACAAGTAGATTATTTTAAGGAAATAGGCAAGCATTTAGAAGCCAAAAGATTAAAGGAACGCACTGAATTTGATCTGGAAATGATTCGCGAACTAGGATATTGTAGTGGTATTGAAAACTATTCAAGATATCTAGACGGTAGAGTTGCCGGTACAAGACCATTCTGTTTGCTGGATTATTTTCCTCAAGACTTTTTAATGGTAATTGATGAAAGTCATGTAACGCTACCTCAGTGCCATGCCATGTATGGTGGTGATCGTTCACGAAAAGAAAATTTAGTGGAATATGGTTTCAGACTGCCTGCAGCGATGGATAATCGTCCACTCAAGTTTGAAGAATTTGAAACGATACCGAATCAGGTAATATATGTTAGTGCTACACCGGCTGATTATGAGTTACAAAAAACTGAAGGTGTATTTGTTGAACAGATCATCCGCCCAACAGGATTATTAGATCCAGAAATTGATGTACGCCCCAGTATTAATCAAATTGATGATCTGATAGAAGAAATTCAGCAGGGTGTAGAAAAAGATGAACGCACTTTGGTTACTACTTTAACCAAGCGGATGGCCGAAGAATTAACCAAATATTTAAGCAGGATACAAATACGTTGCCGCTATATACATAGTGACGTAGATACCTTAGAGCGTGTAGAAATTATGCATGACCTTCGAAAA
This sequence comes from uncultured Flavobacteriaceae bacterium, assembly GCA_964544575.1. Taxonomy (GTDB): domain Bacteria; phylum Bacteroidota; class Bacteroidia; order Flavobacteriales; family Flavobacteriaceae; genus Aureibaculum. Next base: position 5,008 of record CAZJCZ010000148.1, read on the forward strand.
GGCGTATTTGATGTGTTGATTGGTGTCAATTTATTGCGTGAAGGATTAGATCTACCGGAAGTATCATTGGTAGCTATTTTAGATGCGGATAAGGAAGGATTTTTACGAAGCCACCGCTCATTGACACAAACAGTAGGAAGAGCAGCTCGTAATATTAATGGTAAAGCCATTATGTATGCTGATAAGATAACACGCAGCATGCAGCTAACAATTGATGAGACAAACCGTAGGCGTGAATTACAAATTGCCTATAATTCAGAGCATAATATTACACCGAAGCAGATCATGAAAAATATAGATGAGAGCTTAAGTAAAAAAAATATTAGCTCTTTTCACTACGATGCGGCCGCTACTGTAGCTGCAGAACAAGATTTGGAATATCTCCCCAAACCAGAAATTGAAAAACGAATCAGAGAGAATCAAAAACTCATGGAACAAGCGGCAAAAGCACTTGATTTTATTGCCGCTGCTCAATTACGTGACCAGATCAAAGTACTTAAAGAACA
>CAZJCZ010000149.1:0-5504 GCA_964544575.1 uncultured Flavobacteriaceae bacterium
GTGAGCGGAAATAGTTTTAAAACCGTTGCCAATGCCTTAGCTCAAAACATCAAACGAAGTAATCTTCCTGATGCTACAACACCACAACCCGTGCATCGATTAGATTATGCAACCACAGGTGTTTTATTGGTCGGAAAAACGAGCAGTAGTATTCGTGCTTTAAACAAAATGTTTGAAGACAAAAAGGTTATGAAAACCTACTTTGCCATTACTATTGGTGAAATGGAATTTCGAGGAAAAATCACCTCAAAAATTGACGGCAAGAAATCACAATCGAATTATACTTTAAGCGAATCCGTTCCATCAAAAAAGTTTGGTAAACTGAACCTGATAAAATTAAAACCTCAAACAGGAAGAAGGCACCAATTGCGTAAGCATTTGTCAAAAATCGGAAATCCAATATTGGGAGATAAAGAATATGGAATAGAAAACTTAATTTTAAACGGTAAAGGATTGTATTTACACGCCTATTCTTTAAAATTTATACATCCATTTACGAATGAAAAAATTAACTTAAAAGATGATTTACCTGAAAAATTTAAAAAAATATTTATTAATATAAAATAGATAAAACAATTTTTAGAGGGGAAAGATATCAATTAAATAAATCGGATGACAAATAACGGTCTCCGCGGTCACAAATAATAGCAACAATAACACCTTTATCTAATGTTTCTGCTAATTTAAGTGCAGCAGTAACAGAACCTCCACTACTCATACCGGCAAAAACCCCTTCTTCATTAGCCAATCTTTTGGTCATAGCTCTGGCTTCCTGCTCACTAACTTCAATAACCTGATCAACTTTTTTTGGATTAAATATTTTCGGAAGATAAGCCTCTGGCCATTTTCGTATTCCTGGAATTTTAGAATTATCAGTAGGTTGTGCTCCAACAATTTGTATACTAGGATCTTTCTCTTTTAAAAAAGTTGAAGTGCCCATAATCGTACCTGTAGTGCCCATGGCAGACACAAAATGCGTTACGGTACCTTCGGTATCCCTCCATATTTCTGGCCCAGTTGTTTTGTAATGTGCTTTCCAATTATCGTCATTCGCAAACTGGTTCAACATGATATACCCTTCTTCTTTAACCTTTTTTTCTGCAAAATCTCTCGAACCTTCAATGCCTACATCCGCACTTGTAAGGGTTACTTTAGCGCCGTATGCTTCCATTGTTTGAATACGTTCTTTGGTAGAATTTTCAGGCATTACCAACTCAATATCTATATTAAATGCATTGGCTATCATAGCTAAAGCAATACCAGTATTACCACTTGTGGCCTCAATCAATTTATCACCTTTTTTAATTTCATTTCTATCAAGAGCCGATTTTATCATATTATAAGCAGCACGATCTTTTACACTGCCTCCTGGGTTATTCCCTTCGAGTTTTAGTAAAAGAGTTATGTTTTTGTTTTTAATTAAATGATTAGATTTAATTAAAGGTGTATTACCAATTATATCGAATAGGCTTTTTGTTTTCAAAATGATTAATTATTTTTCGGCTTTAGCTTCGTTTCAGAGGCATGATATACTAAATGATTTTTTGGTACGGATTCTATGATCCAGACATTGCCGCCAATAGTGCAATTCTTACCTATGACGGTTTCACCACCCAAAATAGTAGCATTGGCATAAATAGTAACATTGTCTTCAACCGTGGGATGCCGTTTTACACCCTTCATATCTTTTGATACTTGTAGCGCCCCTAAAGTGACCCCCTGATATATTTTTACATGATTCTTAATGATTGCCGTTTCTCCAATTACAATACCTGTACCATGATCTATAAAAAAATTGGTTCCAATTTGCGCTCCAGGATTAATGTCGATACCTGTCAAACGATGTGCATATTCGCTCATCAATCTAGGAATTAATGGCATATCTACCAAATAGAATTCATGACTAAATCGATATACAGCTATTGCATAAAAACCAGGATATGCCAAATATACTTCTTCTATATTGTTAGCCGCTGGATCATTATCCATTATCTCTTGAGCATCTAAATTTAATTTTTCAATTATTTCAGGCAACTTGTTCAAAAATGATTTCCATACTATTTCACATGAAACTTTGGGATTATAGCAAGCAATTGATGTGATTTCGTCAAAATCTTGCCCTAATTGACCTATGTTTCCCTCGATCGAAACATTTGAATCAAATAATGTATGAAACAGCTTATCAGTAAAAGCTTCACTTTTATTTTTAAGGCTGAAATCTAGATTTGGCCTTTTTTTATGTGATTGTATTTGTTTTATAATTGAATCTAAAGACATATAATTTTATCAAATAATGCTTAAAACTTGAATGTGTTCTACTTAGTTTAGAATAATCACTATTCCTTACAAACTTACTATTTTAGTGTTGAATTTTAGAAATTTTTGAATTCATATATTTAAACCAAAGTGGAGGGATTAAAGAAAGCAGCATCATACCTGGATATCCTGTAGGCATTTGTGGACTTTCAGGTAATGATTTTAATAATTGATAATGCTTGCTGCCGTTATAATGATGGTCAGAGTGCCTGGACAAGTTGAATAACATTAATTTACCAATAATGTGATCAGAATTCCATGAATGATGATGTCTCACTTTTTCATAACGGCCCATTTCATTTTTTTTTCGGAGTAATCCATAATGTTCAATATAATTAACGGTTTCAAGCTGTAGAATTCCAATGACAGCTGCAGCAATAAAACTTAGTAAAACGATCAGTCCAAAAAAATAGTAAATAGTAACTAATACTAATAAATTAGCGACTGAGTATTTTACCATTTTGTTTTGAAATGTAAAAGCCCTTTTATTTTCATTATGCAGTCTTTTGTTTTCCAATTGCCAGGCATTTGCGTAACTAGAAAAATGTGAGCGGATCCAAAAAATATATAAAGGCTCATTTTTTCTTGCAGTAGCCGCATCTTTCGGAGTGGCAACATTAAAATGATGCCCACCATTATGATAAGGCAAAAAATGAGTATTTAGGGAAGTTAATAACATCAACTCCCCACATAAAACTTCAGCTTTATTAATTCTGTGCCCTAATTCGTGCCCAACATTAATGCCTAACACTCCACACATTAGACCCATTGCAGAAATTCTCCCAAAATATTCAGTTAAAGTTGATGGTTCTTGTATCGCATAAAAAAAGAAAATTAACATGCCTAATTGAATGGGAACTGTTGCATACAAGATCCAACTATATAATTTATTTTCCTTTTCTAATTTGGCAGTTTCTTTATCAAAATTTTAACTATCTGCTTTAAAGAATAGTTCTAATATTGGTACAATTCCAAAAAACAAAAGAACAGGCAAAAAGGTAATAATACCCTTTGATGTAAAGGAAATATATACTGTGATAGGCAGTAGGTAAACCAATAAATATTTTAATCTTTTCACCTAAATTTAATTTTCTGACTGATTGGGATTAAAATTATTTAACAGTAAGATGGAATTAGAAAGATTATCTAACTTGTCATTTTTTACATATTCACGTACATTGGCGGGATCAAAGTTTCCATTTAAATAAAATATAGAGTTGTTCTTACCATTATTTTTATAAATGATAATCTCTTTAACAACATCTCGTTTTTCCCTCACACTGATTAAGGTTCTGTTTTCCTCTTCATTTTTTCTAAAAACTTCAACAAAGCTAGTTGAAACCAGACCATTAATTTGACTACTTATACTTGTCCTTTCGAGGTCAGTTTTAGGTTTTAACTGAATAAACCTGATTTCTCTAACATTGGCCATAAAACTATTCATTTCTCCAGAAGTACCTCTTAGAAGGCTTAACATATATTGGGGTATATGAATTGCTGTAACATTAGCATCATTTTTATGATTGTTATAAAAACCATTGACAGAACTATAACTACCACAAGAAATAAATAGTAAAACTACAAGTAAATAACAGTATCTTTTCATTAGTAATGTATTTGCCATAAAACTACAAAAAATTAAAATTAGGTTTAATATTGCATATCAAAAAATTAGATATGTTTTTTTACATATTGAATGTAATAATTATTTTAATGTAAGCATCAAACAATCAGCGATATACAAGAATATTAAATTTTTGAATTTAATGTATATTGCTAAAGGATTACTAATAAAACGATGTAAAAATTTAATTTCGAAAATTCAATAATAAGTACAGGATAATTTGTTAAAATCCATTGAAAATATAGAATGAGAGTATGATCAATAAATACAGTAAAAACGTAACTCAAGATCCAACTCAACCGGCAGCGCAAGCAATGTTGCACGCCATTGGTTTAGATGACGAAGATCTGAAAAAACCATTTGTTGGTATTGCAAGTACGGGTTATGAAGGGAATCCTTGTAATATGCACTTAAATGATCTTTCAACTTTTGTGAAAAAAGGTACAGAAGAAGCAAATTTGGTGGGTTTAATTTTTAACACAATTGGTGTAAGTGATGGTATTTCAATGGGTACAAAAGGGATGCGTTTTTCGTTACCTTCACGAGATATTATTGCTGATTCTATAGAAACAGTGGTACAAGCAATGAATTATGACGCGCTCATAACCGTAGTTGGCTGTGATAAAAATATGCCAGGTGCTTTAATGGCTATGTTGAGATTAGATCGCCCTTCAATTTTGGTATATGGTGGTACCATTGCAGCAGGATGTCATAATGGTAAAAAATTGGATGTTGTTTCGGCTTTTGAAGCATGGGGAGAAAAAGTTGCTGGGACAATTGATGAAAAAGAATTTCAAAATGTAGTGCATAAAGCATGTCCGGGAGCTGGTGCTTGTGGAGGCATGTATACAGCAAATACGATGGCCTCGGCAATTGAGGCATTGGGTATGTCCTTACCCTATAATTCATCAAATCCGGCTGTTAATGACGCCAAAGAAAAAGAATGTATTGAGGCAGGTAAAGCTTTACGTTTTTTACTGGAAAATGATATAAAGCCGTCTGATATTGTTACACGAAAGTCAATAGAAAATGCCATTCGTTTGGTGATAATTTTAGGAGGGTCTACAAATGCCGTTTTACATTTTTTAGCCATTGCTAAAGCTGCTAAAATAAAATTCACTTTAGCTGATTTTCAAACAATCAGCGATACAACCCCGTTTATAGCAGATTTAAAACCAAGTGGAAAATATGTAATGGAAGACCTGCATCACGTAGGTGGTATTCCTGCAGTTTTAAAATACATGTTGGCAGAAGGCTTACTTCATGGTGATTGTTTAACTGTAACTGGTAAAACATTGTCTGAAAACCTCGAAAATGTACCTGACTTAAGGAAAGGTCAAAAAATAATTAGAACGCTTGATAATCCGATAAAAGAAACAGGACATTTGCGAATCTTATTTGGAAATTTAGCTAAAGATGGTGCTGTTGCTAAAATAACGGGTAAAGAAGGTTTAAGTTTTACAGGTAAGGCAAAAGTATTTAATGGTGAATTTGAGACCAATGATGGTATTAAAAATGGAAAAGTTAAAAAAGGAGATGTAGTTGTCATTAGATATGAAGGTCC
>CAZJCZ010000150.1:0-3523 GCA_964544575.1 uncultured Flavobacteriaceae bacterium
TATATTGTGCTAAATGATGTTCCAACCAATGAACAGATTCTGCATCTAAATGGTTAGTAGGCTCATCTAACAATAGAATCTCCGGTTCTTGTAATAATAATCTACATAGCGCAACCCTTCTTCTCTCTCCTCCCGAAAGTACTTTTATAGGTGTGTCAGGTTCAGGAGTGCGTAAAGCATCCATTGCTATTTCAAGCTTTGTATCTAATTCCCAGGCATTTGATGCGTCAATTTTATCCTGAAGCTCAGCCTGTTTGTCCATCAATTTTTGCATTTTATCAGCATCAGAATACACTTCTTCCAATCCAAACATATCATTGATCTTATTGTATTCATCTAACACAGCCACAACATCTGCAACACCTTCTTTAACAATTTCAATAACGGTTTTTGATTCATCTAATTTGGGCTCTTGCTCCAAATAACCCACTTTATAACCAGATGAAAAAATGACGTCACCTTGATAATTTTTCTCAACTCCGGCAATAATCTTAAGAAGTGTTGATTTTCCAGACCCATTAAGGCCTAGAATACCAATTTTCGCTCCATAAAAGAAACTTAAATAAATATTTTTTAGTACTGGTTTGTTCGCACTCTGGTAGGTTTTTGAAACCCCGGACATTGAAAATATGACCTTTTTATCGTCAGACATAGATAATTTGATAATTTATATTGAGAAAATTTAATAATGTAATTAATAAATCTAGAATTGTATTTCAATAATGATAATTGACTATACTCTACCTTTCAAAGCATTAAAAACCCAGGCTATGGCGAAGAAGCCAATACCCACAGCACCAAAACCCCAACCTGCAATATCATTATATCGAAATGCCCCTAATGCAATTAGTACCAAACCCACAACAATCATGATCAATGTTGCGTATCCTAACACTGTATTTTTATTCATCATTATAATTTAATTTTAAGGGAGTAATAAAAACTACTACTTGTAAGTAGAAGGCAAATATCGTAAATATTTATTGAATACAAATATCAGATAGATCCATGCTTAAACATGTTCATGAAAATTATAAAAAAACAATGAACATTTCTTTAATTAAATATTGCTTGTACCATTGGGACTTCAATAACAAGTAACTCAGAATCTTCTTGAGCATGAATGCTAAAAACTGTAGTTTCTGAAATTCCCATTGCATCACGAGGCTCTAAACTATCATTTTCAATTGAAATTAAACCGTGAATATTCATTACATACACCCCGTGATCTTTGCTTTTCAATTTATATTCAAACGATTTATTTTTATCTAAGTCAATTCTAGCAAGTATGGCATTTTGATGTATTTTTAAACTTTCATGATCATCTTCATCTATTGATGTTACAAGCTTTTGCAATTTGTTTTTTCGACCAGCCGTATCGAAATATTTTTGATCATAACGTGGTTGTACATTTTCTTTATCTGGCATAATCCAAATTTGAAATAAACTCAAATATTCGTCATTCGAGCCATTTATTTCAGAATGAGAAAGACCTGTACCCGCTGACATAACCTGTACTTCTCCTGGCTTAACAGACTGCCATTCGTTATGCATAGAATCTTTATGTTTTAACACACCTTTTAACGGTATGGTTATAATCTCCATATTATCATGAGGATGGGTTCCGAATCCCATTTTTGGAGCAATTAAATCATCATTTAGTACTCTAATAACTCCAAAATTCATTTTTTCCGGATCGTAATAATTTGCAAAACTAAACGAATGAGATGCTTGTAACCATCCATGGTTAGCAAACCCTCTATTACTTGCTCTATGTATTATTCTTTTCATTTGTTTAAAATTCTATGAACTAAATTTATCTGATCTTATCTAAAATATTGCTTAATATTTTCGCTTCATCTTCAGTTAATTTATTTAAAAAATCAATGTTTAACTCGCCATCAATTTTTTTCAACAAGGCTAATCCTTTCTTATTGATCTCAACAAAAACTACCCGCCTATCGTCTTCACATCGAACCCGTTCAATCAATTTTTTATCGCATAACTTATCCATTAAACGTGTTGCATTAGGCGCTCTTTCTATCATTCTTTCTTTGACAACTTGTACCTTTACTGCTTCATTTGCACCTCTTAGTATTCTTAAAATATTGAATTGCTGAGGAGAAATTCCATACGGTTTAAAAAAGGTAATTTCTTTGCTAGTTAACCAATTTGCTGTGTATTTTATATTGATTAAAGCTTTCACTTTATTGTTTTTGAACTTTGACTTTATATCCTTTGATAAATCTCCCATAGAAATTATCCTCTTAATTTTAATTCTTTCATTACTTTATTAAAAGTATCTGAAGATGGGGTTTTATAAATTTCATCATCAACAATAAGGGTAGGAAATTTAATTTCTCCTTCATATAATTCTTTTGAATGGTTCTGTGCTTCAACGTCTTGTTCAATATCCTTATAGTCAAAATCGATTTCTGCCATTTTTAAAAAATTTTTAAATGCCACAGTATGTGCATGCCCTTTTTTTCCGTAAAGTATAATCTTCATGTAGGTAAATAATTCGATTTAGCCTTCGAAATCAATCTTTCTATGTTGACCATCACAGTAAGGTTTATTAGCTGAAGCCCCACATCTGCAAAATGCGGTAGTTTTTTCTTTGATTTCAACTGTGCCATCTGGCTTAGTTACTTCAATAGATCCATCAACCAGTAAAGGACCGTTCTCCATTGCGTTTACTTTAATTTGTGCTTCCATAATTTCTTTATTATTTTCGTTGTTATTATAATAAGACAAAGCTCCCGAAGGGCATTTATCAATTTGAGATTTTAATGCATCTGAACTAGCGTTCTCAATTTTAATCCATGGTTTTGATTTCGGATTGTAAACCTCTGGTAGACGCTTTACGCATTCAGCGGCATGGATGCATAATTTCGGTTTCCACACCACCGTAATATCATCATTCTTGTATTTTTTTGTCATTTCTTTATTGGCGTTCATAAAAATTATCGATTAAGTTTATAATGCCTTTTCGAATTTAACTAATTGTTTTAAAAATTCTTTGTGAAGATCTTCTTCCAGAATCTTATTATCAGAATAATTCTTTCCAAAGAAGCTCAATGAAAAACTAGCCACAATATTACCCCCTAAATGTGGAAAAGAGTTACTAGCTGTATTAAATACAGATGCTCCGCCCCTTCCACCGGGAGATGCCGACATTAAAAGCATCGGCTTATTTTTCCAAACATTTTTATCAATCCTTGAAAGCCAATCAAATAAATTTTTAAATGCTGCAGTATACGCGCCATTATGCTCAGCTAATGACAAAATAATCCCATCTGTAGACAATAACAATTCGTTGAATCTTTTCACATTATCAGGAAATCCATTTTCCATTTCCATATCTACACCATATAAAGGTAAAGGAAAATCATTTAGATCTAATATTGTATTTTTTGTGTTTTGTAATTGAGACGAGGCTAACACAGCCAATTTTTTATTGATTGAATGTCTACTATTACTTCCAGCAAAAGTTATTATATTTTTCATGCATTAACTTGATTAA
>CAZJCZ010000150.1:3623-5411 GCA_964544575.1 uncultured Flavobacteriaceae bacterium
GACTGAAAATAGCATTAATAAGGTCAATAAACCAGTTGCTACATAATAGATAATTTTATTTCGTTTCATTTCATTAAGTTTTAAATGTGGTGCAAATCTACAAATAATTTTTATATTTTCCTAGGAATATAATATCAAGGAATATAAAAGCTGTTATATCTAGCAATTTTGTACTTTAGCACCACTATACCGTAAATCAAATTCATGGATATTAACTTCAATAAAAACGAAGATTCCAACAAGTTAAAAGTTGCTGAATTAAAGAGAAAATTGCTGAAAGTATATAAGGGTGGTGGAGACAGTCGAATAGAAAAACATCATGCAAAAGGTAAACTAACTGCCAGAGAAAGAATTGAATACTTACTCGATTCTAAAAAGAACACTATTGAGATTGGTGCCTTTGCGGGTGAAGGAATGTACGAAGATCATGGTGGTTGCCCTTCAGGAGGTGTGGTTGTTAAAATAGGATATATTAAAGGCAAACAATGCATTGTGGTAGCAAATGATGCAACCGTTAAAGCAGGTGCTTGGTTTCCCATAACCGCAAAAAAGAATTTAAGAGCTCAGGAAATAGCTATAGAAAATAGATTGCCAATTATTTATTTAGTAGATAGCGCAGGTGTATACCTACCAATGCAGGAGAAGATTTTTCCTGATAAAGAGCATTTTGGTCGTATTTTTAGAAATAATGCTATAATGAGCAGTATGGGAATTACTCAAATTTCTGCCGTAATGGGAAGTTGTGTTGCCGGAGGTGCCTATTTACCTATTATGAGTGATGAGGCTTTGATAGTTGATAAAACTGGTAGTATTTTCTTGGCCGGAAGTTATTTAGTGAAGGCTGCTATTGGAGAAACTGTTGATAATGAAACGCTGGGAGGTGCCACAACGCATTGTGAAATCTCAGGAGTTACCGATTACAAAGCGAAAGACGATAAAGATGCCTTGGATACCATTAAAAACTTGGTAGATAAAATTGGCGATTACAATAAAGCCGGTTTCAATAGAAACAAGACCTTTCCACCTAAAGAGGATCCAAAAGAAATATATGGAATTATACCACAATCACGGGCTGACCAATACGATATGCATGAAATTATTGAACGCTTGGTTGATAACTCTGAATTTGACGAATATAAAGCTGGCTATGGTAAATCTTTAATTACTGCCTATGCCAGGATTGACGGATGGGCAGTTGGTATTGTTGCGAATCAACGTAAAGTTGTTAAGACAAAAAAAGGCGAAATGCAATTTGGAGGTGTTATTTATTCTGACAGTGCTGATAAAGCTACTCGTTTCATAGCTAATTGTAACCAAAAGAAAATTCCATTGGTATTTTTACAGGACGTTACAGGATTTATGGTTGGGAGCAAAGCAGAACAAGGTGGTATTATTAAAGATGGTGCTAAAATGGTTAATGCAGTGAGCAACAGTGTTGTGCCAAAGTTTACGGTAATTATTGGTAATTCTTACGGGGCCGGTAATTATGCCATGTGCGGGAAAGCGTATGACCCTAGATTAATAGTATCCTGGCCTAGCGCTGAACTAGCTGTAATGAGTGGTAATTCTGCTGCTAAAGTTTTGCTGCAAATAGAAACAGCTTCGTTGAAAAAACGAGGTGAAAAAATAACCAAAGAAAAAGAGGAAGAATTATATAATAGAATTAAATCACGTTATGATAGCCAAACCTCTCCATATTATGCTGCTTCCAGAATCTGGACAGATGCTGTTATTGATCCTTTAGATACACGTAAATGGATTAGTATGGGTATAGAATCTGCCAACCAC
>CAZJCZ010000151.1:0-1209 GCA_964544575.1 uncultured Flavobacteriaceae bacterium
TTTGAAATGATATATATCATTTCAAAGATTACACATAATGTATACCTTTAGCTTAATAATCAAAAACGCGTATAAAATGAAAACAGAAGTAATTTTTAATTCAGACCTGCATTTTGAACATATGCACTGGAAAAGAGAACTATTATTTTGGAAAGATGAGATTAAATCTTTTCAAAATAGATTAGACGAACTGGTAAACAAGTGGACCGATACAAGCGTTTTAAAAGAGCTTAGTACATTTCAAAACAGTTTTATCATTCATAGAAATAATATTGATCATTGTATGGAAGAAATTGATGCTCATGAATTAAATATTGCAAAGCATTATGAAATCGAGAAAAATGTTATTGACATCCCTGACCTTAAAAAGCACAATGAATATAGAGAACGAATGGAAACTGAAAGGGGCATTTTTAACGAATTGAAAAAAGAGTTTTTTCAATTCTTATCAAAATATATGTAAGCGCAAAAAGTTCTGCTATATCTGGTAATTTCCTTTTTATATGATTAAATTTATTGGATGAAAAAAATTCAACCTTTTCATATAGCCATACCAGTTCATAACCTTTCTGAATGTCAAAAATTTTATAAGGACATTATTGGTTGCGAACAGGGTAGGAGTAGTGCTAATTGGGTAGATTTTAATTTGTTTGGACACCAGTTGGTAATACATTATAAACCAAAAGATGAGAAAGATGAATTGCATACAAACCCCGTTGATGGGAAAAATGTTCCAGTGCCTCACTACGGTGTTGTTTTAGACTGGAATGTTTTTTATGATTTTGCAGGGCGACTTAAATCTAGAGGAATTGAATTCATTATTGAACCATATATTAGGTTTAAAGATGAGGTTGGTGAACAGGCAACCATGTTCTTTTTGGACCCAGCAGGAAACGCTCTTGAGTTTAAAGCTTTTAAAGATATTAATCAATTGTTTGCCATATAGAGATACTGTTAACATTTTCCTTTCATAAAGAACGGTTATGGAAAGGTTAAACTTTTATTAAATATAGTCTTCATCAGTAATCAGAACAAAATATTTTCTATTTTTAACTAAAATTATATGTTATGTTAATAAGGTTAGTTTTGACAATAATACTGATTATTATTTCTTTGGTTGTATAAAGTTAGTTTTGATAATATGACATAGAATTTCAAATTCAAAAGTACATTACTTCTACTGTTTTTAAGCCTGTCATTATATGTTCA
>CAZJCZ010000151.1:1309-5408 GCA_964544575.1 uncultured Flavobacteriaceae bacterium
TATGGAAAAAAGTAGATAACAATTGGAAAATTTACCTGGATATCTGGAATAGGATAAACGACATAAATAAGAATTTTACTCTTTATTTTTACAGGCCAACATCGTATTTTTTAATAACATTGCAATAGTCATAGGTCCAACGCCACCGGGAACCGGAGTTATATAACTCGCTTTTTCACTTACGCTTTTAAAATGTACATCGCCAGCTAGACGATAACCACGAGGTCTTGAGGGATCATCAACACGTGTTATGCCAACATCAATAATAACTACACCCTTTTTTACCATATCTCCTGTTAAAAATTCAGGCATGCCTAGTGCAGCTATTATAATATCTGCATTCTGAGTTAATTCTTTAATGTTTTTAGTTCGGCTATGAACCACCGTAACAGTTGCATTGCCAACTGGCCTTTTCTGGCTAAGCAAAATACTCATCGGACGACCAACGATATGACTTCTACCAATTACAACAACATGCTTTCCAGAGACCTCTACTTTATAACGCTCTAATAATTCTAAAATGCCATAAGGTGTTGCTGATATAAATGCAGGAAGATCAAGGGTCATTTTACCCACATTTACAGGATGAAACCCATCTACATCTTTGTCTGGATGAACAGCCATCAAAACCTTTTGTTCATCGATCTGTTTAGGTAAAGGCAATTGAACGATGAACCCATCTATATCATCATTAGTATTTAATTTTTCAATTTCATTAAGAAGTATTTCTTCTGAAGTATCATCGTCAAGCTTTATTAATGTTGATTTAAATCCAATACGTTCACATGCTTTTACTTTACTATTTACATAGGTCATACTTGCCCCATCACTACCCACCAAAACTGCAGCAAGATGAGGTGTTTTTTTTCCCTCAGATTTTCTTTTTATTACGGTTTCTGCTAATTCGTCTTTTATTTGATTGGATGTTGCTTTTCCGTCTAATAAAATCATAGTTTAAGGTTTTTATAGTTGAATGCTATAGAGTGTTATTATTAAATAATAATATCAAACTAACTATTTCATTCCCTTCATCATTTGCATCATTCGTTTACCACCACCACCTTGCATCATTTTCATCATTTTACTCATTTGATCAAATTGTTTCATTAACTGATTTACTTCCTGGACAGATGTGCCTGATCCTGAAGCAATTCGTTTTTTCCTACTTGCATTGATAATATTTGGAGTACTTCTTTCTGATGGTGTCATTGAATGAATGATACATTCAATACTTTTAAAGGCATCATCGTCAATATCAACGTCTTTCATTGCCTTACTCACACCAGGAATCATACCAACCAGATCTTTCATATTACCCATTTTTTTGATCTGTTGGATCTGTTTTAAGAAATCATCAAAGCCAAATTGATTTTTAGCAATTTTCTTTTGAATTTTTCTAGCTTCTTCTTCATCATATTGCTCTTGAGCTCTTTCAACAAGAGATACTACATCTCCCATTCCTAAAATTCGATCAGCCATTCGATCAGGATGGAAAACGTCAATAGCTTCCATTTTCTCACCAGTACCAATAAATTTAATTGGTTTGTTAACTACAGATTTTATCGAAAGCGCTGCCCCACCACGAGTATCACCGTCTAATTTCGTCAAAATAACACCTTCAAAATTCAAGATATCATTAAAGGCCTTTGCTGTATTAACGGCATCTTGACCGGTCATAGAATCGACTACAAACAAAGTCTCTTGTGGTTGTATGGCCTTATGAATATTAGAGATTTCGGTCATCATGGCTTCATCAACGGCTAATCGACCAGCGGTGTCAATAATTATTGTGTTTTTACCAGTTGCTTTTGCATGTTTAACTGCATTTTTAGCAATTTCTACGGGATTTTTATTGTCTTCTTCCGAATAAACTTCAACTCCAATTTGTTCACCAACAATTTTTAACTGATTGATAGCAGCTGGCCTGTATACATCACAAGCAACTAATAAAACTTGCTTAGATTTTTTAGTTTTTAGATAATTTGCAAGTTTACCCGAAAAAGTTGTTTTACCAGATCCTTGCAACCCTGACATTAATATTATAGTAGGAGAACCAGCTAAGTTAATTCCCACTGTTTCACCACCCATTAATTCGGTTAATTCGTCTTTTACAACTTTAACCATCAATTGCCCTGGGTTTAATGAAGTTAATACATTTTGCCCCATTGCTTTTTCCTTAACCCGATTGGTAAAGTCTTTAGCAATTTTATAATTAACGTCGGCATCCAATAATGCCCTCCGAACTTCTTTTAAGGTTTCTGCGACGTTTATTTCAGTAATTTTTCCATGACCTTTTAGGACATGAAGTGCTTTGTCTAATTTGTCACTTAAGTTATTTAACATGCGCTTTCGTCATTTTTTAGTAAGGCACAAAAATACATAATTTTATTTTATTTTTAAGGATAATCATGGGCAACGAAAACATAGATTCTAAAATTGTATAACTCAGATTTCGTATAATTTTAGAATAGATTTTATTGCGTTAATTAAAATTATTTTTATCTGACAAATATCATTGTATATACTTTTTTTAATGATGACATTTATCGTTTTAAATTTAATTATTAATTGTTTAAATCTTTTTTAATGTTTAAACTTTATTAAGATGGACAAACTTAGAATAAGACCCAGCAGTAATTATTTGCAATCAGCTAATTGGCAAGAATTGTATTTACTGACCAAACACTGGAAATCTGATATAAAATTTGCTAATTACGAAATCAATTTTTTTAAAGGTCTAGTTGATAAATATTTTATTTGGGTAAAAGATAAAGACCAGATCACTCAAGTTCAACATTTAGCTAATATATTGGTGCATCTAACTAGTGAATTGGAAAACATTGATATGGCGATAACTAAACATTTAAACTATATAAGGTTATTCATAAATAGTAATTTTAGCCGCGATGAAGAGGTATTTAGAGTCGAACATGCAATGTTAGAGGATAAGATCGTTGGATTTACTAATGCATTAAGGGAAACTAAAAGAGAAATTTTTAACCTTACTGAAGT
This sequence comes from uncultured Flavobacteriaceae bacterium, assembly GCA_964544575.1. Lineage (GTDB taxonomy): Bacteria > Bacteroidota > Bacteroidia > Flavobacteriales > Flavobacteriaceae > Aureibaculum. The sequence continues at coordinate 4,322 of CAZJCZ010000151.1, forward strand.
GATGTTAAATAACGAAAAAACAAATCAATTAATAGATCAATTATAGAAATTCTAATAACCAGGAAGTAGTCTTAATTGTATTATTTAACAAGGTTTGAGATTATATAAGCAATAAAGTATAATTTCTTTTTAAAATAGATTAATTATAACCCATCAGTAAAATGTTTTCTATTTTTTTCTTCTAAGAATTTTATTTTGTTGAAATCGGTCGATTTATTTCGAGCAATTGAAAGGGTTTTCCAATCATTATTATTAATCAGTTTACCGATATAAACAAGTTGGCCAACGTGATAGGAGTAATGACATAGTTGCCTGTTAATTGCTTCCATAACTGTATGACCTTGGTTTCTTATATAAATGATTTCGGACAAATCTTTTTTCTTCAATGGCTTAATTGCATTAAATAAACATTTCCATCCTTTTTCCCAGGCAAGTAACATTTCCTCTTTTGAAGTGTAAGTATCTATAAATTCAGTATCTCTTTGTCTCCATTCCTTTTCTCCGTCTTCGTTTCTGAAATTTGTCCATCTTGAAATCATGTTCCCAACAATATGTTTCACAACAATTGCAATACTATTAGATTCTTTATTATAATGCCAATGAATATCCTCATTTGCAAGTTGCTCAAAGGTATTATCACCTAATTCTTTATAATACTTAAATTGACTTTGTATGCTGTCTAAATAATTATTTTTCATTTTCAGCTGTCACGAACTTGATCGAACTTGTATTTACACAATAACGTTTACCAGTAGTTTCTTTAGGTCCATCATCAAAAATATGACCCAAATGGCTGTCACATTTTGTGCAAGTAATTTCTGTTCTTACCATCCCGAGCGTTGTGTCTTTAGTTAAATCTATAGTACCAGGAATAGCATCGTCAAACGAAGGCCAACCACAATGTGATTCATATTTACTATTGGACTCAAATAATTTCGCATCACAAGCGGCACAGAGATAAGTGCCTTTTTCAAAATGCTTGGTATAACCATCATCACCTGGCCTGTCCGTACCTTTTTGCCGTAACACGTAATATTGTTGTTCTGTAAGTTGTTGTTGCCATTCGGCCTCTGTTTTAACTATTTTA
>CAZJCZ010000152.1:0-5400 GCA_964544575.1 uncultured Flavobacteriaceae bacterium
CTTTCGGAATTGTATTCGAGATATATACACATAGTTATGAATTAACATATTCTTCCGGAGCTTATCAAGATTAAAAAATGGAGTTTGCAGACCGTATTCAAATTAATATTTTCCAATAGCATACCTTTATTCCCCGCTTTTTTGCGAGCGCAAAAAAGGCTATCAGTATTTTTGAGGTTAAATTTTTCATGACCGTTCCCGTTTTTTTTATGGCACAAAGTAATGGCGGGAATTTTACGGGTATGTTGACCAGAGTCATGCGTTTTACATGATCTAGGTCATCAAAATTATTTGCAAAATATAGTACTTTTGCAAAAGAAATTTATGTAAGCACCTTTTTATAAACAGATGAAAAATTGTATTAAAAAATTAATGAAGACGCATTTCAAAGTATTCATGACCTTGCTGGTAATGATGCTATTTACCTCTTATGTGAAAGGACAAGAGCGGGAAATAAGTATCTCTGATGCATTGGAATTAAGCTATAATAACAATGAGAAAATAAAACGTTATTACGAACGTGTACAGCAAAAGATCTATGAAGACAAGGCGGCCAAGGGTAATTTTCTACCTTCGGTTAATTTTTTGGGAGGATATACCTACTTAAGTGAAAATATGGAGGTAAATACATCTCAACTTAAAAGTTCGTTAGATGATCTGGGAGGCAAATATGGTGCAGCTTTTGTGGAAACATATGGAGATCAAATAGGTCTATCGGGTGTAACAGCAGAAACTGCATATAGTACTATTGTGAACGCTTTAGGTCAACTTCCAGCGTATAATGTCGTTATCGACAACCAACAAATACCAACGGCAGTCATTTCTGTTACACAGCCTATTTTTACAGGAGGGAAAATCATTGCGGCAAAAAGATATGCAAAAGCCGAATTACAGTCTGCCAATATAGAGTTAAGACAGATCAAAAATGAAATTGCCAACGAACTCATAGAACGCTATCTTAATATGGTGCTTTTAAAGCAGGTCATAAAAACACGCCAGCAGGTGTATGACGGAATGCTAAAACATAAGGAACAGGCAGCGCGTGCCATTCAGTTGGAGATTCTTCCCAAACATGTTTTGTTGAGGGCTCAAGTAGCTGTTGCCGAGGCTGAGAAAGATCTTAATAATGACTTGAATAAAGTGCAACTGGCAGAAATGGCTCTACGGTCTACCATGAATTTGCCAGATTCAATACGATTTCGGGTAATGGATAGTATTGAATATCAAAATCTATACCTTGATTTTGATGCGCTTCTAAATGCTGGCTATGCTAATCAACCTGTTTTGGAACTGATCGCCCAAAAAGAAATAATGGCAAAACAGGCACATGCCATCGAGAAATCTAAGCTCATGCCCAATGTAGGGGCTTTTGGCACCTACAATATGTTCCGCGATAAACTACCGATTATTCCTCCTAAGTTTATTGTTGGAGTACAGGCACAGATCAACATTTTCAACGGGTTTAAAGACGTTAATAAGTTAAAAGCAAGTAAGCATTTACAAAAGGAAGTGAAAAATGCAAAAAAATATGCCACACAACAGATTCACTTGCTTGTTCAAAGTAATTATACCAATGCCCTTAATCAGCAAAAACTGTACAATAGCCATATAACCACGGTCGATTTGGCCAAGGAAAACCTTAGAATCAATACGCGGCGTTTTGAAGAAGGTCTTGGCAAGTCCATTGATGTTATAGATGCTTCGCTATTGTTTGAAAAATCGAAAGTAGAACAATTGGTAGCTCTAGATGGTTATTATAAAGCCATAGCTAATCTATATACAACTATAGGAGAACCAGAAAAAATAATTCCAATCATTAGTAAATAAGCATCACCATGAAAAAAGCATATATCACATTAGCGATACCGGTACTTATCATTCTATTTTCAATTATATTCTTTATTGTTCGGGCAAGCAGTCCGGAACCGGAAATATATTCTGGCATCCTGGAAACTACAGAGGTAAATGTGTCCTCTGAAATTCCAGGAAGGGTAAATACCATATTAATCGAAAAAGGGAATACTGTAGAAAAAGGCCAGGTACTGGCAACGCTGGAACCTGATGTACTCGATGCAAAAAAAGGCCAAGCTGAAGGAATGGTCAAGGCAGCACGTTCTTTGGTCGATAAAGCAGAATTCGGTGCCCGCACAGAGGAAATCAGTGCGCTTCAAAACCATTATCAAATGGCCAAAAGTCAGTTTAATTTTGCCGAAAAAACCTATAAAAGATATCAGGCACTTTATGCCGATAGCATTATTTCCAAACAGGAAATGGATGAACTTCAATTTAAGTATGATGCCGCCAAAGAACAGATGAACGCTGCAAAGTCCATTTGGAAGATGGCAAAAAGCGGAGCTAGAAAAGAAGATATTAGAGCGGCTTATGGAGGCTATGAAAGGGCTCAGGGAGCTTTTAATGAAGTTGCGGCTTTTTACGATGAATTGCAAATTATAGCTCCCACTTCGGGAATAATAAGTAACCAAATTGCAGAAGAAGGGGAGGTTATGGCAGCAGGATATCCCATTTTAACGATACAGAGACCGGAAAAAATATACGCCATATTCAATGTCAGGGAAGATAATTTGGCAGATTTTAAAATGGATAACCTATACAAGGCAAAAGTACCCGGTTTGGGTAACGAAGAAGTGAGCTTTAAGGTCAGCTACATTTCACCTATGGCAGATTTTGCCACATGGGTGCCGGTAAAAGCCAAAGGTGAATACGAGCTTAAAACCTTTGAGGTACACCTAAAACCTCAGGAACGCATAGATGAACTACGTCCTGGCATGTCCATTCAGATTTACAAATAAACAGCTATGTTTAAGAATTGGCCTGTATATCTTGTTTTTAAAAGGGAGCTGCTGCGATTAGCAGGGCAGAAATCCGCGAGGAATCTATTTATTATTGTTCCCTTTGTTGTGTTCTTTCTATTGGGAGCCATCTACTATAAAGGGGCACTAAGGGAAGTTCCCATTGCAGTATATGATAACGATAATAGCACATTAAGCCGCACCTATATCCGTTTTTTGGAAGCTTCGCCCAACTTAAATGTGACCCATTATTTATCATCCGAAGAATCCATTGAAAATACTTTTGTTGAAAATGAGGTTCAGGGGGTGTTTTATATCCCAAAAGATTTCCATAAAGACATACTTAAAAATGTACCAGTACAGGTAAAAATATACACCAATTCCACCAACATCGTTTTCGGAAACCTTTTGTACAGTTCTGCCGTAGGAGTTACACAACTACTTAGTGGTGCGGTAGTCGTTAAAAGAATAGCGCCATTGGGGATTAATCCCGCCAAAATTATGGGTACGGTGCTCCCTATCGACATAAACACAAAGGTCTTGGGAAATCCTCAATACAATTATGTCTATTATTTATTACCCGGGCTCACAACGGCTTTACTACAAATGATCGTTTTTATGGTCGCTTCCAGGGCTTTTAACAACGAATGGAAAAAAAATACCTACAATGAACTATATACCACTTCAGGCGGAAATATTCTCACTATGATTTTGGGTAAGTACTTCGCGTTTTTGGTGTATGGTCTAGGCTTATGCGGATTGATATTCGCCATAGTATTTCCCATTTTTGGAATACCTATCTATGGGAATATTGGACACCTGCTAGCACTATTATTGCTTTTTCTTAGTGTCAATATTTTACTTGGTTTTGGGATTTCATTACTTATTCCAAATGAGATAATTGCGCTAGATGGAGCGATATTGTATAATTCTCCCGCATTTGTATTTAGTGGTTTTACATTTCCAATTTGGGCTATGCCTTGGTTCAATACCTTTTACGCCCAGATAATACCTTATACCCATTTTTTGACGGGGTTTCTTAAGATATCTCAATTGAATACGCCTTTACATTTTATTTGGCCAGAGGTTTGGAAACTCATGTTATTTCTTTTGGTAGGGCTGCTATTGATTACAACGGGGTTGATTGTTAACAGGAAGAAAGTTTTTCTGACTCAAAAAATGAATGTAATATGAGCCTGAAAATAATATGGAGACTATTGAAAAAAGAAGCCGAACTGGTGCTTAATGACCACAGTATCTTATTGGTTTTGTTGGTTGCGCCCTTGCTCTATTTTTTATTGATTGGCTCAACCTATATGAACAAGGATGAAGAGGAAGTGAGCGTAGGTGTAGTGGATTTGGACCAAACTAAAAGTAGTAAGGGATTTCTGAATAAAATCAATGCAACACAAAAGGTAGCTATAACCCATATCTATAGTAGTCTTTCAGAAGCTAAAAGTGGATTATACAAATTCGAAGTACAAGGAATTGTACATATTCCCAATGATTTTGAGAAAAAATTAAAGAAGAATGAAAGCTCTCCTATTGGGCTCGTATTGAACAATACAAAGTTTTTGTCATCAAACGATATTAATAAGGCCGTGAACTTGGTCTCATTGGACTATGCCTTGGAATCACGCCAAAAATTCTTTGAGTCCAAGGGAATTAATTCTTCGTTTGCAGAGCAAAAGGCTAATCCTGTAACGGCTCAAGTCAATGCAGTATATAATCCTACCAATAATTACGGAAACTTTCTATTGCCAGCATTGCTATTTCTCATTCTACACCAAACATTGTTAATTGGTCTGGCAGAAAGCATAGCTTTAGACCGTAAAAAAGGTCTCATGCAGGTAGGTTTTGAAGAAAGTAAAAATAACTTTCTCAATTACATTCTTGGTAAAACAGGATTCTATCTATTACTGTATTTGTCCTATTTGTTACTCACTTATTTGGTGGCCTATCCACTTTTTGATTTACCCATAAAAGGCAATTTCTTTTTATTGATGGCTGTCTCGTTGGTCTTCTTTTTGGCTACTATATTATATGGATGGTTTATTTCTTCATTTTTTAAATCACAAGCAAGGGCTATGGAAGTAATAGCTTTTACATCATACCCTGTCTTTTTGGTTACAGGAATTACTTGGTCTGTAAGTGAAATGCCATTGTTTTTACAGTTTATTTCGAACCTTATTCCTTTAAAGCCCTTTTTTGTTTTTCTAAAGAAGCTCGCTATTATGGGTGTTGACAGTCATTTGTATCTCAATGAGATCATTCATCTACTGATTTTATTATTGATTGGGTATGTAGCGGCATTTTTAAGATTCCGTTATTTACAAAAGCGAGTATCAAAGTTAAATCCAGTTGTACAGTAATAATTAGACTATGAACAAATCTAAATGTCAAAAAAAACCTTATGGATATGTCGAACTCAAAAGCTCTTTCTATTAAAAATTTTACCAAATTAGAGGAAAATGAATTATTAGTTCTTAATTCAATCAACTTTAGATATCAAATTGCAGTGACTCATAATTTTTATTGCCTTTACGGCTATGGTAATTCTACTACAGTTTAAGATTTATAGGTATGGTAA
>CAZJCZ010000153.1:0-5356 GCA_964544575.1 uncultured Flavobacteriaceae bacterium
GCAACCATCGCTCCTACTGCACAGGCATAGTCCAACGCATCCTCAGGTTTTGATCCTTTTAAAAGTTTACTTATTAAGGTTGCTAAAAAAGAATCACCAGCGCCAACCGTATCTTTGACCTTTATAGGATAACCCTTATGACTGTAATATTGATCATTATAAAGTAACACCGCTCCATCTTTACCCTTTGTGACACATATTTGCTTTGTGTGTGTGTTTTTTGAAAGAAATTTAACTTGACCTTCTATCGATGTAGCTTCAGAACCCAACACATTACAAATTTCATGTAATTCATCATCATTACATTTTATGAATTCGACTTTATTCATTAATTGTATTAATAATTCAATGGAATAAAAAGGAGGTCTAAGATTCACATCAAATACTTTAAAATTACCGTATTGCAGTAATTTCAGTAAGGTTCGTTTTGAAACCTCATCTCTGCAAACAAGACTTCCAAAAATAAATGCATCAGAAGATCTTACTATTTCAATATTCTTCTCTGAAATTTCAATTTTATCCCACGCAACAGGATATTCAATTTCATAAGATGCAGAACCCGCACTATCTAATGTTACGTTGACACAACCTGTCTTGTGATTCTTGTCAACTTGAATCGTTGATATATCGATCCCATTTTCTTTAATATGATCCAACGACCTTTTACCATCTTCATCATCTCCTACACGACTAATAATGTTTGTTTGAATATCAAAAGATTGAATTCGCAGTGCAACATTTAAAGGAGCGCCACCAATTTTTTTGTGTGTTGGGAAGATATCCCATAGCACTTCACCAAAACAAGTTACCTTAGGCATAATATTTTATTCTTTAATTAGTTTTTTCTCCAATTCTTCTAAAGAAACTCCTTTTGTCTCCGGCATCATAAAGATCACAAACAACAACTGTAGTACCATCATAAAAGCAAAGAATGCAAATACTACACCTGCTCCAATTGTTGTAAATAATAAGGGCACTAATGATGGTATGACGGCCGCCAACACCCAATGTGTTGAAGTACCAAATGATTGGCCTGATGCCCTAAGATGATCTGGGAATATTTCAGAAATAAATACCCAAATTACAGAGCCCTGACCAATGGCATGAGAGGCTATAAAAATAAACAAGAAAATGGGAACCGCCATCCCTGTCCAATTAAGAAAGAATGCCATTGCAACTAATGATAAGGAGATAATATATCCAATAGAACCAATAAACATAAGTGGCTTTCTACCTAGCCGGTCTATCAGAGCCACTCCAAATATTGTAAAAACCATGTTTGTTACTCCTATTCCGATACTGCTTAGCAAGGCAGTACTTTCACCTAAACCCGCTTCCTGGAAAATTCTTGGGGCATAATACAAAAATGCATTAATACCGGAGAGTTGATTAAAAAAAGCGATCAAAAATGCCAATATTAAAGGGAAACGGTATTTTTTCATAAAAATGTTTTCCTTGTGGTTTAAATGCATTCCCTGGCTTTCCTGTATTTCAGCTACAACTTTTTCAACAGGTTCATCGGGGTATAATAATTTCAGGGTCTTTGTCGCTTCTTCCTTCTTTCCCTTTAACAACAACCATCGAGGACTTCTGGGAACAGTGACTACCAACAATGTATAAATAATGGCAGGAAAGGCCTCTACCCCTATCATCCACCTCCATGCATTTTCTCCAATATTGCTTAATAAATAATTAGATAAAAATGCAATCAGAATTCCGAATACAATATTAAACTGATATAATGCAACCAAGCGTCCCCTGTCTTTAGCCGGGGCTATTTCTGAAACGTATGCAGGTGCAGCAATCGTTGAAGCTCCCACTCCTAAACCACCTAAAAATCTAAAAAATGCAAAAGTATACGGATCGTTGACCATCGAAGAACCGATAGCTGAAACCGTATAGAAAATACCTATCCAAATTAACGTTTTCTTCCGGCCTAGTTTATTCGTAGGAATTCCTCCAAAAAGGGCACCAATTACAGTACCCCACAAAGCCATTGCCATTACAATCGAACCGTGGAACGCATCGGAAGAACCCCATAAAGCTTGTAATTTTTTATCGGCGCCTGAAATAACAACCGTATCAAAGCCAAAAAGAAAACCTGCCAATGCAACAATTATGGACCAAAGAAGTATTTTATTCATAGGATTTAGATTTTATAATTATTGGTTAGTCTATTTATTATTTTCTTAAATTCAAGATAAACTATAAAGGTAACCCTTCATATTATTGAGCTTCTTTTGATATTAAATTTACCATAATAATCTTCTTTTAAAATTGAAATATTCCAGTAAATATGATTCGACAATATTAAACAAATTCTCAAAATAAATTCTAAATGAATTAATCTTATATATATTTGTTTTACTTATTTATCAAACTAATTATGAAAAACATAGGAGTAAAACTATCATTATTTATCAATTATTTTGTTTTTGCCATACTCTTAAATAGTGTAGGTATTGTTATCCTTAAATCACAAAATAATTATGGGGTTGATGAAGTTCAGGCAAGTATTCTGGAAGCATTTAAAGATCTACCTATCGCCATAGTTTCATTTTTTATTGCATCTTTTTTACCAAGACTTGGTTATAAAAAAGCAATGCTTATTGGGTTGGGCTTGGTCTCTGCCGCATGTATATCAATGTATTTTGGAAACTCTTTCGACTCAGCCAAAATTTTATTTGCAACTGTGGGTGTATCGTTCGCCTTGATCAAAGTTTCAGTTTACTCAATGATAGGTATGGTGACCTCAGGAGAAAAAGAGCATAATAGTTTTATGAGTAATATTGAAGGTGTTTTTATGATAGGGATTGCAGTGGCCTATTTTTTATTCCCTGCTTTTAATATTGATGGAAAGCCAGATTCTTGGTTAAATGTATATTGGTTGTTGGCTGGTCTATCAATCCTGTCGTTCTTATTTCTTCTTTTTACAAAATTCGAAAAAGAACCAGAAGTGCCCGGTGCTGACGTTTTGGATGATTTTAAACAAATGTTTCGCCTAATGGCAAGACTTCTTATTATTGTTTTTGTTATTAGTGCGTTTTTATTTGTAATGATAGAACAAGGTATTATGACTTGGCTGCCTTCTTTTAACGATAAAGTATTGAATCTTCCTGAAAATGTAAGTATTATGATGGCAAGTATATTAGCCATTTGCCTTGCCGTGGGAAGACTTTTAGCAGGAGTTTTAACACGCAGAATTAATTGGATCTGGGTGCTTACTATTTGTACTGTTTTTGCCATGATGCTTGTGGTTTTTGTGTTGCCGAGGACCTTGAATTTAAACGTAGGTGAGATCAATAGTTTAACCGATATTCCTTTAATAGGATTTGCTTTTCCAATTGTAGGATTATTCATCGCTCCTATTTATCCACTTCTTAATTCTGTGGTGTTAAGCGCACTCCCAAAAAAATTACATAGTCCAATGACAGGTTTGATTGTAGTATTCTCTGCCTTGGGTGGTACCTTAGGGTCTAGGATTATTGGCTGGCTTTTTAAAAATCAAGGTCCAGAAAATGCATTCTATTATACACTCATCCCCATGGGGTTATTACTGTTTTCTTATTTTATTCTAAAAAAATTAACTGCTAAAAATGAAATTAAAGCTTGATATATTAAAAACCCTAAATGCTCTATTGGATCAAGAGGATACTGATGGAGATAAAAAACTTACCATAGAAGATAAAGGACCAAAATCATTTATTCTTACGAATGCTAAAGGGAAGAAAAAAATTACCATAGAAGGCACTTTCCATCTTTCAAATCTTTTACAGGAATTAATACTAGCAAAAGAAAAAAACAGTGACACTATTGATACGGACACCATTTTTGAAGAGCCCATCAATAGGTTTACCCGAATGATAGAAGATTATTATTGGGATGGGCTTACCCGGAGCATAGATAAAAAGGGGTTGATCAATGTATTATCTGATGAAAAATCATCATCTGATAAACAACGAATGTATGTTCCCTATAATGATCCAATAGCCTACTCTTATTTTAAAGAATTAGAGTCGTCAATTAACAATTTTGAAGTCATCAAATTACCTGAAATAATAAGCCCTGATTATGTTTTAAGCATCAACGACAAACCCGGTATTTTATCTTTAAAACTCGAAGAGAAAAAGGGAATATTTAGTGGGGTACCTTTTGTGGTTCCTGGTGGCCGATTTAATGAAATGTATGGTTGGGATAGCTATTTCGAGTCTATTGGTTTATTGTTGGGTCCTAAAAAACAATTGGCTAAAACTATGGCTGATAATTTTCAATATGAAATTGAGCACTATGGCAAGATATTGAACGCAAATAGAACTTATTATCTTACCAGGACGCAACCACCTTTTTATAGTTCTATAATTAGGGAAGTATTTGAAAAAAAGGTAAAAGGGGCAGATATAAAATGGTTAAAAAGTCATTTAACAACTGCAATAAAAGAATATGAAACCGTTTGGATGGTCCCTGAAAAAAGGTTAACAAAAACTGGATTAAACAGATATTTAGCTGAAGGAATTGGGTTACCACCTGAAGTAGAAGAAGGCCATTATAATGAAATTTTAAGGCCCTACGCTGAAAAGGCCAATATGTCTATACCTGATTATGAAAAAGGTTACTACCAAAGAAAAATTGATAATCCTGCATTGGATGATTATTTTATTCATGACAGAAGTGTTAGGGAAAATGGTCATGACACCTCCTATCGTTTAGAAAATAGATGTGCTCATTTAAATTGTGTTGATCTAAATTCATTTTTATACAAATATGAACGCGACTTTTCATACCTGATAAAAAAATATTTCAATGACTCCTTCGAAAACAATGATGGCCGCATTTTTACAAGTGATCATTGGGAGATCAAAGCAACAATTAGAAAAAATCTAATGATAAAGTACTTATGGAATGAAGATGATAGTATTTTTTATGATTACGATTTTGTAGAAGAAAAACAAATCCCATTTGTATCTGCTACCTCTCTACTCCCGTTATGGGCGGAAATTGCTGACAAGCACCAGGTCGAGAAAATTATTAAAAATACCTTACCAAAATTAATTTGTTTAGGAGGTATTGCCGGTTGCACTGAAGTATCAAGAGGAGAAATTTCTGAAAACAGACCAGCACGACAATGGGACTACCCTAATGGATGGGCACCACATCAAATGATGATCTGGAAAGGGTTGATAAATTATGGATATACAGAAAAAGCGCATGAACTAATCTATAGATGGATATGGATGATCACCAAAAATGCCGTAAATTATAATGGTACTATTCCTGAAAAATATGATGTTGTAAGCGCTACCCATAAAGTATTCGCAGAATATGGAAATGTGGGTACTAATTTTGAATATATAACCCG
>CAZJCZ010000154.1:0-5308 GCA_964544575.1 uncultured Flavobacteriaceae bacterium
AATCCATTACTTCTGATAAAAAACTCATTCCCTAAAGGATGTTTTGTATATGATAATTTCAAATTATTATGCGCAACAAAATCCTCAACTTTAGTAGTAAATTGAACCGGAATTTGTAAAATTCTAGTAAAAAAATGTTTAAAAGTATAGGTTAATCTAGGTGTTACCTTATGTGTATAAATTAAAAGCATTATATCAATTTACTATCGGCAAAGCTAAAGTACGCTTTTTCAGTAATTAATAAATGGTCTAAAATTTTAATATCTAAACTTTTACCAGCCTGTTGTATTTTTTTTGTGAGATCAATGTCATATTTACTTGGTTTTAAGCTTCCAGAAGGATGATTATGGCATAATATAACAGCAACCGATGATAACTCAAGCGCTTTTTTAAACAGCATTCTAACATCTACTAATGTACCTGTAATGCCTCCGCTACTCAACTGATTTTTGTATATAATTTTGTTAGAATTATTTAAATACAACACCCAAAATTCTTCATGGTTCAGCTCACCAAGAATAGGCTGCATTATATCAAATACGGCCTTACTACTGTTAATTTTCGGTCTTTCTAATGCTTCTTCTAATCGACGCCTTCTCCCTAATTCTAAGGCAGTAATTATAGAAATTGCTTTAGCTGCTCCTATTCCTTTAAATTGAGTTAAATCATTAACTGACAATTTACCTAATTGGTTTAAATTATTGGAAGTAGAAGTTAAGATGCGTTTGGCTAAACCAACTGCACTTTCTTCCCTATTACCAGAGCCAATCAAGATTGCAATCAACTCTGCATCAGAAAGAGTATTTTTCCCTTTAGACAATAATTTTTCTCTGGGTCTATCATCTTCTTTCCAGTTCTTTATCGAAACAGACTTACGCTCAATACTCATCAAATAAAAAATTTGCCTAAAGATATAAAAGAAAAAATAATACCTTTGTTAGTACTTTCATTTTAATATAAAATTAATGAGGATAGTTATTGCAGGTGCAGGTGAAGTAGGTTTCCATTTAGCAAAGTTACTTTCTTACGAATCTCACGATATTACGCTTATTGACCAAAAAAAAGAACGATTAACCTATTCAGATACTCGTTTAGATATAAGAGTTCTGAAAGGCAATGCAACATCCATTTCTTTATTAAAAGATGCCAATGTTAAAAACACAGATTTAGTAATAGCGGTTACTTCTAATGAAACTGTTAATATAACTATTTGTGTTTTAGCGAAAAGGCTCGGTGCTAAACGAACCATTGCCAGAATTAGTAATTCAGAATTTATCGACAATAAGGACGAGATAAATTTTTCAGAATTTGGGATTGATGAATTGATCTCAACCGAAGAACTGGCTTCTAATGAGATTAAGATGCTTCTCAATCAAGCTGCATTTAATTTTATGCATGAATTTGAGGGAGGTGAATTGAGTATGTTGGGAATTATTCTGTCAAAATCAGCACCTTTTGTTGGTATGTCTGTGAAGGGCGCCGCTGCCAGTTTCCCAGAAATTCATTTTATGCCAATTGCGCTTCAAAATGAAAATTCTGATGACATAACGATTCCACGCGGTAACACTATTTTTGAAAAAGGTGATCTAGTATATTTTGTTACACTTAAGGAAGGTGTTAATGAACTATATAAACTAACAGGTAAGATAAAAAAAGAGGTCCATAATGTAATGATCTTAGGTGGAAGTTCAATTGGCAAGAGAACTGCCAAAGAACTATGCGACAAAAAATTAAATATAAAAATAATAGAGCAAAATAAGTCTAAAGCACTTGAGTTAGCCGATGAATTGCCAAATGCACTCGTTGTTCATGGTGATGGTAGGGATGTTGAGTTGTTACTTGAGGAGAACATTGAGGAAATGGATGTTTTTATTGGAGCTACTGAAAGCCCAGAAACCAATATAATGACTTGCTTAGTAGCTAAATCTAAAAATGTAAATAAGACAATTGCGTTAGTAGAAAATGTTGATTATTCCAAATTATCTCATTCTATAGGCATAGATACTATAATTAATAAAAAATTATTAGCTGCAAATAGTATATTCAAATATATTAGAAAGGGTGATGTTCTAGAGATCACAACGCTTAATAATCTTGATGCAGAAATATTAGAATTCAAAGTCCGCGAAAACTCAAAAATCACTCAAAAGATAATAAAAGAATTAAATTTTCCACGTGATGCGACTATTGGCGGTGTTATACGTAATGGTATAGGTCATATCGTTCTTGGTGATTTTCAAGTTCAGGCAGATGATAAAGTTGTAGTAAGTTGCTTAGCTCATTCTGTTATTAAAGTTGAAAAGTTTTTTGACTAATTTTTCTGAACCAAACATTGAATAAATAATGAATAAACTCAACATAAAAATCATTTTTCAGATGATGGGTTTTCTGCTCATTTTTAATGGTTTTTTTATGTTTATTTCAGGCGCAATAAGTTGGATCTATAAGGATGGTGCCACCCAAGGGATTTTCGTTGCTGGAATTACTACTATTGCAATAGGCATAGTATTCAGATTTGTAACAAAGGGATTTAAAAAAGAAATTAAAAAGCGAGAAGGTTACATCGTTGTAACCATGGGGTGGATCTTCATGTCTTTATCAGGTTCTTTACCCTACCTGTTTACTGAATCAATTCCTTCTTTTACGAATGCTTTTTTTGAGACTATATCAGGTTACACTACTACCGGTGCATCTATTTTAGATAACATAGAAAGTATGCCAAAAGGGATCTTATTTTGGAGAAGTACTACACATTGGATTGGTGGTATGGGAATTATAGTTTTAACTATAGCTGTTTTACCGTTGTTAGGTATTGGTGGAATGCAACTTTTTGCTGCTGAAGCACCTGGCCCATCAGCAGATAAATTACATCCAAGAATTACGGATACAGCAAAAAGATTATGGTATATCTATTTTGGTTTTACTATTACTGAAGCTATATTATTAAAATTGGCAGGGATGGATATATTTGATGCCGTAAATCATGCTATGAGTACCCTGTCTACTGGGGGGTTTTCTACAAAAAACGCTAGTTTGGCCTATTGGAATGACCAACCTTTAATTCAATATATCGTCATTATTTTTATGTTTTTAGCAGGAACAAACTTTGTTCTAAGTTATTATGCGTTTAAAGGAAAAATTAGCAAAGTTTTACATGATGAAGAATTTAAAACCTACTTTTTTAATATCATAGGAATAACCATAATAGTAGCACTAATAATTTATTTTAAAGCAGATGTCTCCCAAATACCAACTGAAACTCAACTCATAGCGCACCCAATGGTATTTGGTGAATTGGAAAGTTCTATAAGACATGGTTTATTTCAAGTAGCTTCCGTCATTACTACAACAGGATTTGTTACCGCTGATTTTACGATTTGGACTCCTTTATTGACCATAATTTTCTTTTTCTTGATGTTTTTTGGAGCATCAGCGGGTTCTACCGCTGGTGGTGTTAAATTTGTTCGTCATATTATTATGATCAAAAATGGATTTTTAGAGTTTAAAAGATCAATCCACCCGAATGCCATTATACCTGTAAGATATAATAATCGGACTGTATCTCAAGATATTGTATTTAATATAATGGCCTTTTTTATTTTATATTTATTAGTGTTCGCCTTAGGAGCATTGGTTTTTGGATTATTAGGTTTAGATTATGTAACTTCGCTAGGTGGTGCAGCTTCGTCCTTAGGAAATGTGGGGCCTGCATTTGGGAAATTGAGCCCTATTAACAACTTTAATAGTTTACCTGACTTAGGTAAATGGTGGTCTGCTTTTTTAATGTTATTAGGTAGATTAGAATTGTTTACTGTCATGATTTTATTTACTCCATATTTCTGGAAATCAAGCAAGTTTTGAAATTTAAAGATCAATTAAATAAAGAATTAATATTAGATGAATATCCGAAACGGATAATTTCATTAGTACCCTCTCAAACAGAATTACTTGTTGATTTAGGGTTAGAAAAAAATATTATTGGTATTACCAAATTCTGCATTCATCCTAAACAGTTATTATTAGACAAAACCATTGTTGGTGGTACTAAAAAGGTGAATTATAAAAAGATCATAAGTTTGCAACCAGATCTAATTATTGGAAACAAAGAGGAAAATACAAAAGAAATGATCCATGAATTAGAAGAAATTGCTCCTGTTTATATTTCTAATATTTTAACTATCGAAGACTCACTTAAATTTATCTCTGATATTGGTCAACTATGCAATAGAAAAATAGAGTCAATACAATTAGTGCAAAAAATTGATAATGCCAAAATAGATTTTATTGAATTCGTAAAAAATCAACCATTTCGAAGAGTAGCCTATTTCATTTGGAATAAACCTTGGATGGTCGTAGGAAGCAATAATTATATTAACGAAATACTAAAGCTTAATAAGTTTGAAAATATTTTTGGCAATGCCCCAAATAGATATCCAGAAGTATACGTTGAAAATTTTTATGATTTGAGTCCTGAATTGAAACCTGAATTCGTCTTATTACCCTCTGAGCCTTATCACTTCAAAAAAGAAGATATTAAAGAGCTAAAACAACATATTGATTGTAGCATGAAACTAGTAGATGGAGAAATGTTCAGTTGGTATGGTTCTCGAATATTGAAAGCTTTTGAATATTTTAAAAATTTACATCGAACTTTAGATGCATAATATTTCTTGAAAAGAAATATGATTAAAGATTGAATTGGTCTTTACCTACAATTTTATTTAACTGCTTATTAAATATAATACTGAAAATTATATAAGTTGCAGCTGACTTCGAAATTCATAGCTAAATAGCCTTTAATAAATATTTGTTAACTTAGCCTAGCTTAAATTTGAGGTGCAATTTCCTTCGAATCAATATCTTGCTATGATATTTATATCTAAATTTTTAATTCCTAAAAATTATAATGGTTTAGCCATCTATCCCTTTATTTTCCTTAAAAATAAAGCACTTACTGATAATCAAAGTTTAATAAATCATGAAAGAATTCACCTTAGGCAGCAAATTGAATTGTTATGGGTTTTCTTTTTTCTTTGGTATTTTTTAGAATTTTTTATTCATTTGGTCAAGATCAGAAATTGGCATAAAGCTTACCATAGTATAAGTTTTGAAAAGGAAGCCTACCAAAATGAAAATGATATTGATTATTTAAAGCATAGAAAATTCTGGGCCTTTTTAAAATTCTTCAATTAAAAAATAGATTCAAGCTTTCGCAAGAATGATAATCAATAGAAAACTATAGCTAATTCTACCTCAGAGTAAAATCATCATAAGTAAATTTTTCAATTAATAATTGTAAATTGTACCA
>CAZJCZ010000155.1:0-5222 GCA_964544575.1 uncultured Flavobacteriaceae bacterium
TTGAAAATTTTAGTTTTGTTATTGGACAAGCTGTTATAAATAAATCAAATTGGCTACAACCCTACAGGTTTCAAGATAAAAACATTAAAACACTTAGTGTTAAAATAAATATCAATCGCACCACTGATGTCATTGAACCTTTAGATTTTGATCTATTTACCTTAATGGATGAAACAAAAAAATTAAGGATAAGACCTTCCGGAGTTTATTATCTTAAATCAGATAAAAAAAAATATTTAAAGTCCAAAGCTGTAAACGCTAATTACAATGCTTTTAACGAAACCAACATTGACGGATTTGAGAATTTTGAAGCCGCTTCATATAAAACAAACTTTTTAGGGCTAAAAAAGAAAAATACTAAATCAAGTGTGAAATCTTTAAAAAAGGTAACTATAAAAGGTAAAAAAACTTCTTATTTTGTTGATTTCCCAGCATATGAAGGGTTTACTTACGGAAAAATTTACTACAAAAATAAATCAATCGGTTTTGCCGCAGTCAAAAATTGAGTCTTCATTTTATAAAAATGTTTGTAAATGTACTATACTATTAATGCATAGTAAGTTGTAATTTTATTTAAACATTTTTCATATAAACCATGAAAGCATTAGTTGATTATCTTTCAAATCTTATCGGAGAAACAATATCTGACTATAAACCAATCTCAGGAGGTGATATATCGAGTGCATTTTTATTAAGAACTTCAAAAAATCATTATTTCTTAAAGGTAAATTCCAGTGATTATGCTCATACAATGTTTCTTAGGGAGATTAGTGGTTTAAAGGCAATATCAAAAACAAATACCATTAAAACTCCCAAAGTTTTTAAATGTGGAATTTATAATGATCTTTCATTTTTACTTATGGAATACATTGAAAGGAAAAGCCCATCAAACAATGATTTTGAGTTATTGGGTAATCAATTAGCCATGCTTCATAATGTAACAAAAAATGGATTTGGTTTTGAAGAAGACAACTTTATTGGTAGTTTACCACAATCAAACCAAAAACATAATAGTTGGATAAACTTTTATCTGGAAGAAAGGATAATTCCTCAAATTCAATTGGCTTTATCAAATAATCTTCTATCAAGCAAAGATGTCCCTTCTAGGCAAAGTATGAATAAAGTTTGTAAGGAATTTTTTATTGATATAAGTCCGTCACTTTTGCATGGTGACCTTTGGAGTGGTAATTTTCTAATAGCTTCTGATGGCACTCCTTATCTTATTGATCCTGCCGTTTATTATGGCCATCATGAAGTTGATATTGCAATGAGTAAACTATTTGGTGGTTTTGGAATGCCATTTTACAAAGCTTATCAAGAGCATTTTCAATTTGACAGTTTAACTGATGGAAGAATTGAATTATACCAATTATACTATCTATTAGTGCATCTTAATTTATTTGGCAGCTCATATATTGGTTCTGTAAATAAAATATTATTCAAATATTTTTAACTTTTTTCAGAATTGAATGAATTGTTAAAAAGTACCTTAAAAACTTCAATCCTTCTTGAATCTTTTTACTCAAAATCTTCTATTTTTGTTTTTTAAATCCAACCCAAATTAATCCTGAATGATACACTTCTTTGGAAATATAAATAGTAAAATATTTGCTGTACAAACCACAAAAGAATTATCAATAGAGACTATCACAAAGTTAAGTTGGCTTTTTGCCGGTCCTGAACTAGATTCAGGAACAAATCTATATATTGAACAATCATCATTAGATGCTTTTTTTGTTGGCCCTCGTGCAGCTATGGTCACTCCGTGGAGTACAAATGCAGTTGAGATTACACAAAATATGGCCATTAAAGGCATTATTAGAATTGAAGAATTTATAGCAGTTACTGAAGAATTTTCGGGTTTTGACCCGATGCTATCTGAAAAATACAATAGCTTAGATCAAAATATTTTCTCCGTCAATATTCAGCCGGAACCAATTTTGGAAATTGTTGATATTGCAGCATATAACCATAAGGAAGGACTGGCCTTGAATAGCGAAGAAGTTGAGTACCTTGAAAACCTTTCAAAGAAATTAAAAAGGAATTTGACAGATTCAGAAGTGTTCGGGTTTTCGCAAGTAAATAGTGAACACTGTAGGCATAAAATATTTAACGGAACATTTGTTATTGATGGAGAAGAAAAACCAACATCTCTTTTCAAACTTATCAAAAAAACATCCGAAAAACATCCGAACGACATCGTTTCTGCCTATAAAGATAACGTTGCGTTTGTTAAAGGACCAACCGTCGAACAATTTGCTCCACAAACTGCAGATAAACCTGATTTTTACGAAATTAAGGATTTTGAATCTGTCATTTCCATTAAAGCGGAAACTCATAATTTCCCAACAACGGTTGAGCCTTTTAATGGAGCTGCAACAGGGTCTGGTGGTGAAATCCGAGATAGATTAGCTGGTGGAAAAGGTTCGTTGCCATTAGCGGGCACCGCCGTTTATATGACGTCATATTCACGATTAGTAGAAAATAGGATTTGGGAAAATTCAATGAACGAACGTGATTGGTTATACCAGACTCCAATTGATATTTTAATTAAAGCTTCGAATGGGGCTTCTGATTTTGGAAACAAATTTGGCCAACCTTTAATTTGTGGTTCTGTATTAACCTTCGAACACGAAGAAGATGATCGAAAACTAGGTTATGATAAAGTAATTATGCAAGCCGGAGGAATTGGTTATGGAATTGCAGACCAAGCCTTAAAGGATACACCTAAAACAGGTGATAAGGTGGTTATTCTCGGTGGGGATAACTACAGAATAGGAATGGGAGGAGCAGCAGTTTCTTCAGCAGACACAGGAGAATTTTCAACGGGTATCGAGTTAAATGCTGTGCAGCGTTCTAATCCAGAGATGCAAAAGCGTGCTGCAAATGCTATTCGTGGTATGGTAGAAAGCGAAGAGAACTTTATTGTTTCTATACATGATCATGGAGCTGGCGGACATTTGAATTGTTTATCTGAACTAGTAGAAGAAACGGGAGGAATCATCGATTTGGATAAATTACCCATTGGTGATCCAACATTATCTGCTAAAGAAATTATTGGGAATGAGTCTCAGGAACGAATGGGACTTGTAATTGCTGAAGAACATATTGATTATTTAAAACGTATTGCGGAACGAGAACGTTCACCAATGTATACCGTAGGGCATGTTACAGGTGACGACAGATTTACTTTTGAATCTAAAACCAAAGGTATTAAACCAATGGATTTAGCCTTAGAAGATATGTTTGGAAGTTCTCCAAAAACTATCATGAATGATATTTCAATAAAACGAAATTATTCAGAAGTTAGTTATCATGCTAATAACATCTTAGAATATTTAGAGCAAATATTACAATTAGAAGCAGTTGCTTGTAAAGATTGGTTAACAAATAAAGTAGACCGTTGTGTTGGTGGTAAAGTAGCGAAACAACAATGTGCCGGGCCTCTACAATTACCGTTAAACAATTGTGGCGTAATGGCATTGGACTATAAAGGAAAAGAAGGAATCGCAACGTCCATAGGTCATTCACCAATCTCAGGATTAATTAATCCAGTGGCTGGTAGTAGAAACTCTATTGCTGAATCATTAACCAATATTGTTTGGGCTCCTTTAAAAAATGGTTTAGAGAGTGTGTCATTATCAGCGAACTGGATGTGGCCATGTAAAAATGAAGGTGAAGATGCACGTTTATATGAAGCTGTAAAAGCTGTTTCAGAATTTGCAATCGATTTAGGTATCAACGTTCCAACGGGTAAAGATTCTTTATCAATGAAGCAAAAATATCCTAATGATGAAGTTATCTCTCCGGGAACTGTGATCATTTCTGCGGCTGCCAACTGCAATGATATCACCAGGGTTGTAGAACCTGTTCTTCAAAAAGATGGGGGCAATATCTATTATATCAATTTTTCACAAGATGAATATAAACTGGGCGGAAGTTCCTTTGCTCAAATTTTAAATAAAATTGGGAATGATACACCTACGATAAGAGACACAAATCAATTCAAGAAAGCATTTAATACAATTCAACTATTAATAAAAAATGATAAAATCATTGCAGGACACGATATAGCATCTGGTGGATTGATAACAACCTTACTGGAGCTTTGTTTTGCAGATATAAATTTAAGTGCGGAGATCGATCTCTCCAGCCTGACTGAAAAAGATTCAGTTAAATTATTATTTTCTGAAAATTCAGGAATCGTGTTTCAAGCTAAGGATGACACAATTGAAGAAGTATTAGCTAAAGAAAACATAGCATTCTTTAATATCGGAAAAGTTAGTGAAGGAGATGTTATGAAAATTACTAATTATCAGGATGAATTTAATTTTCCTATTTCTAGATTACGCGATGTTTGGTATAAAACTTCTTACCTGCTCGATCAAAAACAAACCTCAAATGGTTTAGCTCAAAATAGATTCAATAATTTTAAAAAACAACCTTTAAAATATAAATTTCCAACTCATTTTACGGGAAAACTTCCCGTAATTGATATAAATAAACCAAGGCCAAAAGCAGCCATAATTAGAGAAAAAGGATCTAATAGTGAGCGTGAGATGGCAAACGCCATGTATTTAGCGGGTTTTGATGTTAAGGATGTGCATATGACAGATCTAATTACTGGTCGTGAAACTTTAGAAGATATTCAATTTGTTGGAGCAGTAGGTGGCTTTAGTAATTCAGATGTTTTAGGTTCTGCTAAAGGTTGGGCTGGCGCTTTCTTATATAACGAAAAAGCAAATACAGCTTTGCAAAAATTCTTTAAACGAGAAGATACGCTCTCTGTTGGAATTTGTAATGGTTGTCAATTATTTATGGAATTAGAGGAAATTAATCCTGAACATGAAATTCATGGTAAGATGACATACAATGATTCACATAAACATGAAAGTTCTTTTACTTCAGTTAAAATTCAAGAAAACAATTCTGTAATGCTTTCTTCTTTGGCTGGTACAACTTTAGGTGTTTGGATCTCTCATGGTGAAGGGAAATTTAATTTGCCACTTACGGAAGACAATTATAATATCGTTGCTAAGTACGGTTACTCTGAATATCCGTCTAATCCAAACGGGTCTGATTTTAATACGGCTATGTTGTGCGATAAAACCGGTAGGCATTTAGTTACAATGCCTCATATAGAACGTTCTACTTTTCAATGGAATTGGGCACATTACCCAAAAGAAAGACAAGATGAAGTTTCACCATGGTTAGAAGCTTTT
>CAZJCZ010000156.1:0-5214 GCA_964544575.1 uncultured Flavobacteriaceae bacterium
CTTCTACTGTTACTGGAGTTGAAATGTTCCGTAAAATATTAGATAGAGGTGAAGCTGGTGATAATGTTGGTATCTTATTAAGAGGTATTGAAAAAGAAGCCATTAGAAGAGGTATGGTAATCTGTAAGCCAGGTTCTGTAACTCCTCACGATAAATTTAAAGCTGAGGTTTATATCCTTAAAAAAGAAGAAGGTGGTCGTCACACACCATTCCATAATAATTATCGCCCTCAGTTCTATGTACGTACAACTGATGTTACAGGTACAATTAATTTACCAAGCGGTGTTGAAATGGTTATGCCCGGTGATAACTTAACTATATCCGTTGATTTGCATCAAGCAATTGCTATGAATGTTGGTTTACGTTTTGCGATCCGTGAAGGTGGTAGAACTGTAGGTGCTGGACAGGTAACTGAGATACTATAAGTAATTATCTCAATTAAAGATAAATATTAAATATCAGGTGCTTCTTAGAACTGAGGAGCACCTTGTATTCTATACGGGTGTAGCTCAGTTGGTAGAGCACCGGTCTCCAAAACCGGGTGTCGGGAGTTCGAGCCTCTCCACCCGTGCAAAAATAAAAATAATGGGTATTGTTACATATATAAAAGAATCTTTTAAAGAACTTAACACGAAAGTGACTTGGATGTCGCTTCCTGAAGCACAAAAATCTACAGTAGTTGTAGCTATTTTCACGATCCTTTTTTCGTTGGCAGTTTTTGCGGTTGATAAAGTTTTTCAATTAGGTTTAGAGCAATATTTTAACCTATTTTAATTAAAAGTTGTTATGGCTGATTCTGTAAAGAAATGGTATGTTGTTAGAGCTATAGGTGGTCAAGAAAATAAAGTAAAAACCTATATCGAAAATGAAATTGCTCGATTAGGCCTTTCTGATCTTGTTGATCAAGTATTGGTACCTACAGAAAAAGTTATACAAATCCGTAACGGAAAGAAAATTAACAAAGAGAAAGTTTATTTTCCTGGTTACATAATGATAGAGGCTAATTTGACAGGGGAATTACCCCATGTAATTAAAGCGGTTACTGGAGTTATAGGATTTTTAGGTGAAGTCAAAGGTGGTGATCCTGTGCCATTGAGAAAATCAGAAGTAAATAGGATGTTAGGAAAAGTTGATGAATTAGCTGTTCAGAATGAAAATGTGGCTATACCTTATATTAAAGGTGAAACAGTTAAAGTTGTTGATGGTCCTTTTAATGGTTTCGATGGAACTATTGAAAAAATTAATGAAGAAAAACGTAAGCTTGAAGTTATGGTTAAAATCTTTGGTAGAAAAACACCATTGGAATTAAGCTATATGCAAGTAGAAAAAATTTCATAAATGTTACATATTTAGGGTAGTATTCATGCTTCCATATGTTTATTATCTAAATTAAAGTTTAAAAGATGGCAAAAGAAATTAGTAAGGTTGTAAAATTACAAGTTCGTGGAGGAGCAGCAAATCCTTCACCACCTGTTGGACCAGCTTTAGGTGCTGCCGGAGTTAATATCATGGAGTTCTGTAAGCAATTTAATGCTAGAACTCAAGATAAGATGGGTAAAGTATTACCTGTTGCAATCACCGTATATAAAGATAAATCATTTGAATTTATTGTAAAAACTCCACCAGCTGCTGTACAATTATTAGAAGCTGCGAAGAAAAAAAAGGGTTCAGGTGAGCCAAATCGAGACAAAATTGGTTCAGTAACCTGGGATCAGATTAGAACCATAGCTGAAGATAAGATGGTTGATCTAAATGCATTTAAAGTAGAGTCAGCTATGAAAATGATTGCTGGTACTGCGCGTTCAATGGGATTAAAAGTAAAAGGAAACGCTCCTGCTTAAACTTTATAATTTTATAGAAAATGACAAAAATATCAAAAAAGCGAAAAGAGTCAATTGCTAAAGTAGAAGCCACAAAAGCTTATACTTTAAAAGAGGCTTCAGCTTTAGTGAAAGAAATTACAACTGTAAAGTTTGACGCATCTATTGATGTTGCTGTAAGATTAGGTGTAGATCCTAGAAAAGCAAATCAAATGGTTCGTGGTATTGTAACATTACCACATGGAACCGGAAAAGATGTTAAAGTTTTAGCGTTAGTAACTCCAGATAAAGAAGCAGAAGCTAAGGAAGCAGGTGCTGATTATGTTGGATTGGATGAATACCTTCAAAAAATAAAAGGAGGATGGACAGATGTTGACGTAATTGTAACAATGCCAAGTGTTATGGGTAAATTAGGACCTTTAGGTAGGGTGTTAGGACCTCGTGGTTTAATGCCAAACCCTAAGACCGGTACTGTAACTATGGATGTTGCGAAAGCTGTTAAAGATGTAAAAGGTGGTAAAATTGATTTTAAAGTTGATAAAACTGGAATCATACATGCCTCTGTAGGAAAATCATCTTTTGATGCTGATAAAATTGAAGGTAATGCTCATGAATTGTTACAAACAATCATTAAGTTAAAGCCATCAACAACGAAAGGGACATATATTAAAAGTATTTACATGTCTAGTACGATGAGTCCGGGTATTGAAGTAGATGCTAAATCAGTTGATTAGCAAGTTAAAAGTTTAGAAAATTATGACTAGAGAACAAAAAGCACAAGTAATAGACGATTTAACGAGCCAATTATCTGATAATAGCACAATATATCTAGCTGATATATCAGGATTAGATGCATCAAACACATCAAAATTACGTAGATCTTGTTTTAAGGCTAACGTAAGATTGGCAGTCGTTAAAAATACATTGCTTTCAAAAGCAATGGAAAAATCTGATAAAGAGTTTGGAGAATTACCAGAAATATTAAAAGGAAATACTTCTTTAATGTTTTCTGAAATTAGTAATGCTCCTGCTAAAGTAATAAAAGAGTTCCGTAAAAAATCTGATAAACCTTTATTAAAAGGGGCTTATATTGAAGAGGCAATTTATGTTGGTGATGACCAATTAGATCTACTTGTTAATATTAAGTCTAAAGAAGAAATTATTGGAGAGATTATTGGCTTATTACAGTCGCCAGCTAAAAATGTTATTTCAGCATTGCAGTCAGGTAGTAATAAGTTATCTGGAATTATTAAGACATTATCAGAAAAGTAAATTGTACACACATAAACTAATAATAAAAAATTAAATCAAAAGTAAAATGGCAGAATTAAAAGATTTCGCAGAGAAATTAGTTAACTTAACTGTAAAAGAAGTTAACGAATTAGCAGATATTTTAAAAAATGAATATGGTATTGAACCTGCTGCTGCAGCTGTTGCTGTAGCTGGACCAGCTGCTGGTGGAGGTGAAGCTGCAGGAGAAGAGCAAACAGAATTTGATGTTGTTCTTACAGCTGCAGGCCAATCTAAATTGGCAGTAGTAAAATTAGTTAAAGAATTGACTGGTTTAGGACTTAAAGATGCAAAAGAACTTGTAGATAATGCTCCTAAAGCAATCAAAGAAGGAGTTACTAAAGACGAAGCTGAAGGTCTTAAAAAATCTTTGGAAGAAGCAGGAGCTGAAGTTGAGCTTAAATAAGCTTACAAAAGCTTAAACAATTAAGGTTTAGGTCTTTGAACAATGAGTTCAAATGGCCTAGACCATTTTGCGTATATATTAGTTCTTATAATTTTATTAGGTTTTTAATTTAAAATTTCCTCCATTGTCAACAATAAAAAGTACCGAAAGAGCAAGCTTTGCAACTGCTAAATTAATTACTGATTATCCAGATTTTTTAGATATTCAAGTAAAATCGTTTCAAGATTTTTTTCAATTAGAAACGAAAGCATCTGAAAGAGGTCATGAAGGTTTATATAAAACTTTCTCAGATAATTTCCCAATTACAGATACTAGAAACCAGTTTGTTTTAGAGTTTTTAGATTATTTTGTTGATCCTCCAAGATATTCAATTAGAGAATGTATAGAAAGGGGTTTAACATATAGTGTACCGTTAAAGGCTAGATTAAAACTTTACTGTACAGACCCTGAACATGAAGATTTTGAAACCATCGTACAAGATGTTTATTTAGGAACAATTCCTTATATGACACATAGTGGTACTTTTGTTATCAATGGAGCCGAAAGGGTTGTAGTTTCCCAATTACACCGTTCACCTGGTGTATTTTTTGGGCAATCTTTCCATGCCAATGGTACCAAATTATATTCTGCAAGAGTAATTCCTTTTAAAGGTTCTTGGATAGAATTTGCTACTGATATCAATCAAGTAATGTATGCTTATATTGATAGAAAGAAAAAATTACCGGTAACAACACTTTTCCGTGCTATCGGATTTGAACGGGATAAAGATATTCTTGAAATATTTGATCTTGCTGACGAAATCAAAGTTTCAAAGAGCGGGCTTAAAAAGGTGCTTGGTCGTAAACTTGCTGCCAGGGTTTTAAAAACTTGGCATGAAGATTTTGTTGATGAAGATACCGGAGAGGTTGTTTCTATTGAACGTAATGAAATTATTTTAGACAGAGATACTATTCTTGAAAAAGAACATGTTGAGGAGATTCTGGAAGCAGATACGAAAACTATTTTATTACATAAAGAAGATAATCAAATGGGTGATTATGCAATTATCCATAATACTCTTCAAAAAGACCCTACAAATTCTGAAAAAGAGGCGGTTGAACATATTTATCGTCAGTTGCGTAATGCTGAACCACCAGATTATGAAACTGCCAAAGGTATTATTAATAAGTTATTCTTTTCTGAACAACGATACAGCCTGGGAGAAGTAGGACGATATAGAATGAATAAAAAGTTAAACCTTGATATCGCAATTGATCAAGAGGTTTTAACAAAACTAGATATTATTACTATTATCAAGAACTTGATAAAATTAGTAAATTCTAAAGCTGAAGTTGATGATATTGATCACTTATCAAACCGACGTGTACGGACAGTAGGTGAGCAGTTAGCAGGTCAATTTGGAGTTGGACTTTCGCGTATGGCTCGTACTATTCGTGAACGAATGAATGTTCGAGATAATGAGGTATTTACACCGATAGACTTAATTAATGCTAAGACCTTGTCTTCTGTTATTAATTCTTTCTTTGGTACTAATCAGCTATCTCAATTTATGGACCAAACAAATCCATTGGCTGAGATTACGCATAAACGTCGTTTATCTGCATTAGGACCCGGAGGATTATCACGTGAAAGAGCAGGATTTGAGGTTCGT
Organism: uncultured Flavobacteriaceae bacterium; assembly: GCA_964544575.1. Taxonomy (GTDB): domain Bacteria; phylum Bacteroidota; class Bacteroidia; order Flavobacteriales; family Flavobacteriaceae; genus Aureibaculum. The sequence continues at coordinate 5,168 of CAZJCZ010000156.1, forward strand.
GATGTTCACTATACACATTATGGACGTTTATGTCCTATTGAAACTCC
>CAZJCZ010000157.1:0-5162 GCA_964544575.1 uncultured Flavobacteriaceae bacterium
TTTCCTGACGTGCTTTATCAGCTTCTGCCAATGCATTTTTAATACCTTCTTCACGGTCATTTACGGCATTTAAAATTGGATTCCAAGCATACTTTCTTAATATCAGCAGTAATACAACGAAAAGTATTATTTGCCAGAAAAAAAGCCCAAATGAAAAATCGTTAATTAACTTATCCATAATTCTTTACTAATTTAATTTTTTGAAAACAATAGCTATAACCAACCGTTACAGCTATTGTTTAGTTCTGTGATTAGCCTACAAATAATGCGGCAAATCCGATACCTTCAACAAGCGCTGCTGCAATTAGCATTGCCGTTTGAATTTTTCCGTAAGCTTCAGGCTGACGTGCTATAGCGTCCATTGCTGAACCACCAATTCTACCGATACCGATACCGGCACCAATTACAATTAAACCTGCTCCTACGATAGTTGGAATCTCCATAATATATATAAAATTAAAAATTAAACATTCAAATCATTAATGTGCTTCTTCATGCTCATGCTCTTCAACTGCAAAACCAAAATATAAGGCTGATAACATCGTAAAGATATAAGCTTGTAAAGCTGCTACTAAAAGTTCAATTATTGAAAGGAAAAAAGCAAGAAAAAATGACAAGCCACTTCCAAACCAACTTTTGAATATAAACATCAAACCGATAATACTCATCAATACGACATGACCTGCCATTATATTAGCATACAAACGTATCATTAATGCAAATGGTTTGATAAAAACTCCTAATAGTTCAATAGGAGCTAAAATAATTTTCATAGGCCATGGTACACCCGGCATCCAGAAAATGTGTTTCCAATAATTTTTATTACCCGAAAATTGTGTGATCAAAAACGTTAACAATGCTAATGCGGCCGTAATGGCAATATTACCAGTAACGTTAACACCTAGAGGTGTTAATCCAAATAAATTTAAAAACCATACAAAAAAGAATACAGTCAATAAAAAGGGCATAAATCTTTTATACTGTGGATCACCAATATTAGGTTTAGCAATATCATCACGTATGTAAATTACAATAGGTTCGAAGAATCGACCTGCTCCTTTTGCAATAGGACCTTTGCCAAAGGAAGTAGCTAAACCTCCAAAAAGCAATAGCATTAATATGCCCGTTACAATAATCATGAAAACACTTTTGGTAATTGAAAAGTCTAACGGTTTAGCATTGATTGGATGATGTTCTTCATCATATGTTATTGTACCACTGTCATCAGTATTATAAATTTTATTATGGTAAATTTTATAGTAATTCCCTTTACTTTCTGCCACACTTTCGCCATGATGAAATTTTGACGATGAAAACATATGCAATCCATTATCCCATAAAATTATAGGGAGTGGAAAGCCATAATATTTGTTGTTTTCCTTATCATACGTAAAAGTAAAATCATGAGAATCTTTGATGTGGTGGTCAATATCTTTTTTAATTTCAGCTTTTAAATCTGTTTCTTCAATCTTATTTACGTGCGTATCTTGTTGAGCGTACGTCTGAAAACTAATTATTAAGAGTAAAGAAGTGAGTAGTTTAAGTAAAAAATTTCGTTGCATATCGCCAAATAATACGGTGTGTTTTTGAATAGGGGCAAAGGTAATATATTATCTTAAAATCAAAAATAATTTTAAATGTTTATTTGCTGTTTTTTTGCCTGTAGCAATACTGTTATTTTTACTTTAAATTTTTTAGTAATTGAATTAATGTATAAGTTTCAATAATAAGGCAAATTAAATAGGGAATAAAAAAAGAACTGAATTCTAAATTATTGATACTACCATCACTTTTATAGGATGGATAAAAGAAAACAAAAAAGACAATAAATTTTAAAAAACTACCAGTCATAAATAAAAAACCTAGCTGATTTTTAAGTTTAAATCTAAGGAAATACAATAGACTGTAAATACTTAAAGCTAGCAAATAATTTAAGATATAAGCCAGTACAATTTTATTATCAAATATAGGTAAGTTCTTGAAATTGAGAAAAAGAAGGTGCAAAAGAAATGTAGCAGTTACACTGGTGGTAAGAAGAATAATAAAACGTTTAAGGGGTTTGTGCATGCTATTATTCTTCGTCATTTATCTTTTTCAGTTGCTTATTAATACTCCAGATAGAAGCTATCAGTCCAATTAGTATAAGCACTAAGGTAAATATTTTTTTTTCCATTAAAAATTTGTTGTCCAACCATTTTCCTACATAAGCAGCGAGGTAAATGGTTGCACCTAATTGAAATGCAATACCAGAAAAACGAGCGTATTTAAGAAGCTGTTTTTTCTGCTTTTTGTTGTTCATTTCTTAAAGGATCATTTTTTAAAGATTTTATTGAGCCTTTCATATTACAAGAGGCGTTAAAAGTTGCACCGGGTTCAACAGAAAGTTTACCTAAAACAACTTCACCCGAAATGCTTGCAGTTGCTTTCAGAGATAACATTTGATCTACATTTAATTTCCCGGAGAATTTACCTTCAATATCTGCATGGGCACATTCAATGGTTCCGTCAACAGACCCTTCCTGGCCAATAACAACTCTACCGGAAGTTTTAATATTACCCTCAACTTTGCCATCAATTCTAAAATCACCTTCAGAATTAATATCTCCTACTAAAGAAGTGTTTTTACCAACGATATTACGCTCTAATACTTGGTTTGGATTTGATTTTTTTTCAGAAAACATAATTTTACATTTTTAATTTATACTCCATTTACAATAGTACTTTTTCATATTCAAATTGGGGAGTAATCATCTTTTCTTTTTAATTTTATGTAACAACTTATTCTTTATTTATGTCTGAAGAAGAACTTTTTGATCCGCCTAAAATTTTAACGGCATGTTTCCCTTCTTCAGTATTCGGGTAATTAATAGCAACAAAATTCAAGGCATCCTTAAAGGCTTCCGCCCCTTCCGTTTTCATTAAAATATAAGCCTTTAATAATTCAAATTTAGGAATTATTGGTAAATCTTCAAATCGTTTGATCGCAATTTCAGACTTTTTTAAGGCCTCATCGTAACGCAAATAATCGTAATCACAATAAGCATCATTATAAACTGCTTCAGGTGAATAATCTATATCATTAGATGCAAGAACTTTTTCAGGATTCAAGATAATTGTTGCATATCTCGAGTCTGGATAATTGTTAACGATTTCTTCTCGATATTTATTGCTTTGTTCTATGTTAAAATCACTGTAAATTTTATATAAATGATATTTGATGGGGAGAATAAGATTCTCTTTTGGATCAAAACTCAATAATTTTTCTAGCCTTTCGGCTGCTAGTCGGAATTTATTGAATTGCTCCTTGTAAATTAATCCTAATTTGTAATAGGCATCATTTCTGATTAAAGCTATGCTATCTAGCTCTTTAGCCTCCTTAGGAATTCTATCTAAATAATAATCAAGGTCATATTTTTTTGTATTATCAAAAACATTAGCGGCTTCTAACATTTCTAATTCGTTGCTTGTTGAAATATCCGCTTTCTTAGTAGATAAACGCCAGTTATCCTCTAGAGCCCGATTTCCCCAAATTTTTCCAAATTCCTGCTTGCCAAAACCTGCAACTTGGGTATTGTAAAAATAGAATTTACTACCACTTTTCGCATCCTTTGAAGTATCATCATTAAAATTACCAAAACCTGAAGTTATGGCAGCCTCTTCGAGTTTCTTCTTAGCTTCTTCTTCCTCTTTTTTAAGTTTATCTATGTATGTCTGATAAAATTCTTCTTGTTCTTCTTTTGAAAGACCTGCAATTTTTAAGATACTATCATTAATTTTCGCGATATTTTCATAGAGAATTACTTCTTCTAAATTTTCTCTTTTTCTAATAATACGCCTTACCCTTTTTACATTTTGATTTTTTGTTATTTGAATTACGCTATCATAATAAGCACCCGCAGGTTGAAAATTCGCCTTATCAAAATATATGTTTCCCAATTGTTCATAAGACAATTCCTTTTGAAAATCTTTTGCTTGTTTGGTTAATATTGAATTTTCAAAATTCAATTTGGCCTTAGAGATGCTGTCATTTTGCAGTTCAATAAGTCCTTTTTGATAATATAACTCATCAAGAAATGGCCTGTTGTCTCTATCTTTAATTAACTTATCTAAGGTCGCAAACATTAATTCAGTACTATCTTGATTTGAGTAATTTTTAGCCCGGTCTATATAAGCATGTAATTTATATCTTAATGGAGCCTTTGTAGTTTTTGACAGTGTTTCAAATGTCATATTAGAGGAATCAATTTTTTGTTGATTTCTGTACAACTGCCCTAGAATAAATAAGTTTCGTGCTTTCTGTTTAACATCATCAGAATATATAATCGCACTATCTAAATGACGAATTACCAAATCAGTACTATCTAATTCAGTATAAGCCATAGCCATTGTAGTATGGGCATCTTCAATAAATTCTAGTGGTAGATAATCATTTTTTAGGAGAATTTTTAAAGTCTCTAAAGCGAGCTCTTCATTTTGTAGTCTTACCAATGTTTTAGCCTGCCAAACTCTGGTTACATCTCTTAATTCACCATCTGTATAAGTTCCTAAAATAAAGTTGAAGGCTTCTAAAGCTGGTACAAAACGCTGTGAATAGTAACGAGCTTTGCCTAATAATAAATACGCATCATCAATTTGACGATTACGTTCTATGCCGTTAATATCCATGGAGTGTTTTTGGACAGCTTTAATGGCTTTTTCTTCTGCTTTATCAAAACCTTCAGCGGTACTTTCACTGTCAGATTTTTGTTTTTTCGTAAATGAAGGAAGGTCTAGATCAACTTCTTCAATTTTTAAAGGTTCGATAGGCAGTAATTCCCAAAAATTATCATTGTATTCATCATCTAACACCTGTTTGGCTTGATCAAAAGCAACATTACCGTTATATAGTACATTATATTTGGTTGCAAGGGAGTGCATACCTCTGTTCAGGGCAGCGTCTTTCTTAGTTGAACAGCTAAAAAGTACAACTAAAAGAAAAATGTAAAGTAGATTAGAGAAAACCCTATTATTCAAAACTCAATTTATTTACCCTTAAAAACTTAATTCACATAGAATTATTGCGACACCACGCGGTAAAAGTACGAATAAATTAAATGAACTTGTAATAAATTTAAACGGCAAAATGACTTTCTAATTCCTTCAATGTTTTAGCTGATGTTATG
>CAZJCZ010000158.1:0-5137 GCA_964544575.1 uncultured Flavobacteriaceae bacterium
GTTAATATGGATCTAAACGTTACTAAACCTAATTATAAGAATCTATTAATTGTTGGCACAAATACTAGAAAGTGTTTCAAAAACGGTTACCCTAACCCGGATGGCCTAGAAGATTTATATACATTTTCAGATTCAGTTGCAAACGCTATCGATAAAATAACTAAAAGTAGATTAGCAGGTATTATTACTTACCAATGTGCCGGCTTGGATGTATTTTATGTGAAGGATACATTGAATCTTCGTGAAAACCTTGACGAAACAATTAATAAAAATTTCTTTCAAACAAAAAGTTACACATTTATACAGAGAGATAAGAATTGGGATTATTATGATAACAGTCTATATCCAAAAGATCTGTCTGAAGATTTTTTTATAAATCAAGATTTTTTAAGACAATTAGTAGAAGAAGGAGATGACCTTGCTGAACCCAGAGAATTGAAACATTGGGTTTATTTTAATAACTCCAAGAAAAGAGTAAAATTTATTGATGAAATTAAAAAACTAGAATTCGCCGTTGACTCGGTGAATTATAAAAAAGATAAAAAATTTGTTGATGTACAAAATTCATTTTATTACTCAAGAGTAAGGAGTTATCCTTTTGAAATCAAAATTTCCAGAAAAGATTCTATTAACCCATCATCAATCTCAAAATTAACTTTTATGCTTAAAGCATTGACTAAATCATTGAATGGAAAGTATGACGGTTGGGGTTTTGAATAATTAAAAAAGAATATTAGATATTAATTTGTTAGCAATTCACTTAGTTTACCGAATCTAATTTTTCAACACTAGTAATTTTATTATCCTCATAAGTGACTTTTGTTTTTTTATCTCCATAATAATAGAACCAAACACCCACTTTAACTCCTTTGTTATAAGTTGCCACGCATTTACGGCTGCCATCTTCATTGAAACTTTCCCAAGAGGCATGTAACTTTTCATCTGCTGTTAAAAAACCATGTTGCATTATTTGTCCGCTTTTATAATAAATGGTTACGTCATAAAGAGATCCTACTTTTTTTATTTTCTTAATTTCATTGTTTTGAGAAAAAGATAATGAGGTAAATAACAATAATGCAAAAACAACTACAATTTTTTTCATGGTTTATATGTTTAGAAAACAGCAATACTAAATTTACGTTACTTATATTTAGATCTAAAATACAAAAATCTTAAATACTTTATGCTCAAGAACAGCGAATTCTTTAACCAACTTGCAGACGATTATAATGTAATGATCGATTTTGAGAATTCTCTCAAAAATAAAATTGCAACACTAACCAATTTTTGCTCCACAATTGATAAATATGCTTTAGACCTTGGCTGTGGTACAGGTGCTGATGCCATTGCACTATCAAAACTGGGTCTAAAAGTAGATGCGGTTGATCATTCAAAAGGGATGCTTGATGAGGCCATTAAAAGCTCAAAAAAATTCGGTGCAAGGATCAATTTTATTCAAGCCGGTTTAACTGAATTTACAATAAAAAACAAAACCTATGATGTAATCGTTTCTCTGGGTAATACCATTGCTAATTTGAACGGTAATGAATTAAAAAATTTATTAGTAAAACTTTTTGAGTATTTAGGCAAAAATGGAAAAATAGTAATTCAAATAATCAATTATGCCAAGTTACCAAGCTCTGGAATTTATATTCTCAACACATTTGAAAACGACGCGGTTTCAATTATCAGAAAATATAATATAAAGCCTAAAAGTATAGATTTTATCATTGATAAAATTGAAAAGAAAAGTAATGAAAAAAGCCAAATAATTACCAAACTGTATCCGCATTCAAAAGATGATTTTAAAAAACTTGTAATTGAAATCGGATTTAGTATGGAGTTTTATGGAAATCTAAACAAGGCGTCATTTGTTGCTAAAGAATCTCCAAATTTAGTTGTGGTTTTGACAAAATAATTTATTTGTTTTAGACGTACAGCTTAATGCTACGAATAATAATAGTAGCATATAAGAAACTAATTTATAATAATATTTTATTGATGTTCACTATGTTCCTTAAAAAACGTTTTGTTTACAAAAATTCTATTGATTATGAGGTCAATGTAATTTATTCTAATACTTCATAGATCTTTACAGGCTTCGATTTGTTCTTTAATGTTATACCTCCCAGTTCATTGAACTGAAAAGATTCTTTTACTTTTTCATAACAACTTTCGCTAATCAATATTTGGTTTTCTTTCGCAGCATCCTGCAACCTTGCAGCAGTGTTAACAGTATCTCCAATGACTGTATAATCTAATCTTTTTAAACTTGATGAGCCTATGTTTCCTGAGATCATTTCGCCGCTTTTGATTCCTATAGATACTTTAGGTTTGAATTGTTTATCACCTATTGCTGATAGGCTATTTATTTTATTTCTAACCGCCAACGCAGCATCAATGGCCCGGTCTAAATGATATTCACCCCTAAAAACGGCCATAATAGCATCGCCTATAAATTTGTCTATTAATCCTTCCTGTGCCATAATTTCTTTTACCATTATATCAAAATAGCTATTTATCATTTTTACAACGGTATCTGCTGGAGCATTTTCACTTATTTTGGTAAATCCACAAACATCAATAAAAATAACCGTTCCTTCAATGGTCTCATTAGCCATTATTGTAGATTCATATTCTCTGCTATCCATAAAATTAAGCACGTTTTCATCTACATACATCTTTAAAATGTTATTCTCTTTAATTGCTTGTAGCGTTTTTTTTATCTGCAATGCATGTTTCAGTGTTTTTTCCATGGTAAGGGTAAGGTCGTCAAAATTGATAGGCTTAGTAATAAAATCGAAAGCACCACGGTTCATTGCCGTACGAATATTTTCCATGTCACCATAGGCAGAAACAATTACTGATTTAATAAGCGGACTTAGCTCGTTGAGCTTCGTAAGCAAGGTAAGCCCATCCATCTCGGGCATATTGATGTCGCTTAGTACGATATCAACATCGGGCTGTTCAATAAGTTTTTCGAGGGCATCTTTTCCATTTATAGCAAAGAAGAATTCGTACTCCTTTTCTCTTATTTTTTTTCGAAATTTTTGCTTTATAAGTACCTCCAAATCTGTTTCGTCATCTACTACCAGTATTTTTGCCGTCATATCAAGTTTTTTAATTTGTTTTTTAATGTTGTAAAATCCAAGGGCTTGGTAAGAAAATCATCTGCTCCCAATTGAATAGAAGTTTTATAATTTTCTTCATCACCATAAGCAGTGATCATCATCACTACCGGTGTAGGCTTTACGTAATTTTCCTTAATTTGCTCGAGGAGTTCAAGCCCGCTCATACCCGGCATATTTATATCAGACAAGATCAAAATGGCTTCATGCTCCATATTGTTTAGCGTTGTCAAGGCTTCCTCGCCTGAAAAAGCAAAAACAAAATTGAATTCCCCATTTCTAATTTCTTTTCTGAAACGTTGCTGAAATAGCAACTGTACATCTTTTTCGTCATCAACAACCAAAATTTTCATATCGTCTTGATTTTAAGTTTTATTAATTTCATTATTCTAATTTATATTTACGCTATTCCATGGGCAATGCAATAGTGAATGTTGTTCCCTCTCCCTCTTTAGTTTCCACTTTTAACTCACCTTTATGCCCTTTGGTGATAATGTCATAGCTCATACTCAGTCCCAAACCGGTTCCCTGCCCGGTAGGTTTGGTGGTAAAAAAAGGTTGGAATATCTTTTCTTTGATGGCTTCTGGGATACCATTGCCATTATCCTTGACCTGTATTTCTACTTCCCCGGCTCCTGAAGGGGTGGTAAGTTTTTTAGTGGTAACGGATACCGTTGGTTTATATTTTTTATTCTCCTTCGCCAAGGCTTCGGAGGATTTCTCTTTCACCACATAAAAAGCATTGGTGATCAGGTTCAGGATCACACGGCCTATATCTTGTGCCACTACATTTACCTTTCCTATGGTTTCGTCAAAATGAGTCTCCAAAGTGGCGTTAAAGCTTTTGTCCTTGGCTCTTAGTCCATGGTAGGCCAGGCGTAAGTATTCATCGGCCAGCACATTAATATCTGTTAGTTCTTTTTGCCCGCTGCTGCTGCGACTATGCTGTAACATCCCTTTTACGATGCCATCAGCACGTTGGCCGTGGTGGTGTATCTTTTCCAGGTTTTGTATAATGTCTTCTGATAGGGCCTTTACCTCCTCCACATCGCCCTTTTCTATTTCTTCCATCATTTCTTCTATCAGCTCTTTACTAACTTCAGAGAAGTTATTGACGAAGTTCAACGGATTCTGGATCTCGTGGGCTATGCCCGCCGTAAGCTCCCCTAATGAAGCCATCTTTTCAGACTGTACAAGTTGGTTTTGGGTGGCCTTCAGTTCGGTCAACGTGGCTTTGATGCTTTCATTGGCTTTGTCCAGATTTACAAAATCTTCATAACGCGCATAAGCGATTGCAAAGGCATTGGCTATTGATCTCACCAGATCAATTTCACTTTCTTGCAGCTGATCGGTATTACCTACATAGAGCATCCCCTGTTTAAAGGGAATAAAATGAAGGTCCAGTGAATCTGGTGGGGCTACAGCACCCTGATAGGTGGTTGTATCCTGTATCTGACCTAGTTCCAACATGGACTGCGTCCATTCCACAAAATCTTCCTTGTCCCAATGTTGGTGGTATACTTTATTTTTTTTCCAGTTTTCTACAGAGTTTTGTGTGAGTTGATTCACATTAAAGGGAAGATGCAATACCCCAAGGGAATGGCCATCAGGAGCCGATAAATACACTTCTAATTTTTTTTCTTTTTTATGAATGATGAAGACCCCGCATCGAAAAAAAGGAACACCTAGAGAAGTAAGTTCATTAAATACTAAAGGAGTAATACGCTTCAGGTCTTCTGTGGACCGCATGCTGGCAATTTCTCCCCGTACCCGATCTAGAGAGGCTTGTTTGATTGCTTCTCTGGCTTGTGCTTCTGCTTTTTGAAGATCCAGGAATCGTCTGTAGGTTTGGCCAAAAACAGCAGCAAACCGTGCTAATATTTTAGATGATTCTTCTGAAATCGGGGTTTCAGAAAACGTAAAAAGAATCCCGGAAGAATAAAAGAAACTTCGTTGAAACTCTCGTTCTGGCAATGTTTCAAGATTGGCATTAAATGGGTATTCAGGTT
>CAZJCZ010000159.1:0-3967 GCA_964544575.1 uncultured Flavobacteriaceae bacterium
TTGGTAAAGCCTCTTTTGTTGTTGGTCAGAATGTAGGTTTCGATTTGAATATTATGGGATGTGAATTTCATAGGAAAAAAATTGAAACCAAACTTAACGATTTACCAATATTAGATACGTGTACCGAAACCACTGCCAAGTTATGTCAGTTGCCTGGTGGTAGAGGAGGTAAATTTAAGTTACCAACTTTAACTGAACTTCATCAACATTTGTTTAATACTCCCTTCGTTGAAGCTCATAATGCTACTGCTGATGTTGAAGCGACCGCAAGATGTCTTTTCGAATTGATCAGAAAACAGATCTTCACCATTGAAGAATTAGATGCGGCACCTGATTATTTTGAAAAATTTAGAGATGAAAACCCTAAAGAAATTGAACTTGTCGGATTAAAGCATATTAATCTTAAAAAAGAAAGCGTCTCAATAAAAGAAAAACTTGCAAAAAATTTAATCAAGGATGCTGAAATAAAAAGTTCCATTGATAAAGATCTACAGGATCAAAGTTTTTCTCATTTACATAATCATTCGCAATATTCTATATTACAATCAACAATAAGTGTTAAAAAATTAGTTCAATCTGCTGCCAATTTCCACATGCCTGCAGTTGCTTTAACTGACGTAGGGAATATGATGGGTGCTTTTACTTTTGTGAAAGAAGTACTGAAACACAACGAAACTTCTGAAACCCAAATAAAGCCCATTGTAGGTTGTGAATTTTATGTTTGTGAAGATCATCAAAACAAGTCGGTTAAAGACAACGGCTATCAAATAGTATTGTTAGCAAAAAATAAAAAAGGATATCACAATCTGTCAAAAATGGCATCTATTGCTTACATAGATGGGTTTTATTATGTGCCTCGTATTGATAAAAAAGTTATTGAGAAATACAAAGAAGACATTATTGTGTTGAGTGGGAATATGTATGGCGAGATTCCAAGTAAGATTTTGAATATTGGAGAAAAACAGGCTGAAGAAGCACTGTTATGGTGGAAAACCACTTTTGAAGAAGATTTTTATTTGGAGTTGAATGATCATAACCAAGAAAATGAACAGCATGTTAATGAAGTTTTATTGGCATTTTCTGAGCAGCATGGCGTTAAGGTAGTAGCTGCTAATAATACTTACTATAATTATAAGAATGATGCCAAATCACATGATATTTTATTATGTGTAAAAGATGGCGAAAAAGAAGCAACACCAAAAGGAAAAGGAAGGGGCTTTCGATTTGGATTACCAAATGATGAATACTATTTTAAGAGTCAGGAGAAGATGAAACAATTGTTTCAAAAAACACCTGAAGCAATTATTAATATCCAAGAAATTGTAGATAAAATAGAAATTTATGAACTTCAACGGGATGTACTTCTTCCTAAATTTGAAATTCCGAATGAATTTATTGATGAAAAAGATGATGAAGATGGCGGTGTAAGGGGAGAAAATGCCTATTTGAAGTATCTGACATTTAAAGGTGCTGAAAAACGATATGGCAAGTTAGATACAGAAACGAAAGAACGTCTTGACTTTGAATTACAAGTTATTGAAAATACCGGATACCCGGGATATTTTTTAATCGTACAAGATTTTATAAGCAAAGCTCGAGAAATGGGAGTCTCTGTAGGACCCGGTCGTGGTTCAGCCGCGGGATCAGCTGTGGCTTACAGTCTGAAAATAACTAATATTGACCCAATTGAATATAATTTACTTTTTGAACGTTTTTTGAATCCTGATCGTGTTTCATTACCCGATATTGATATTGATTTTGACGATGAAGGGCGGCAAAAAGTTATAGATTATGTCATTGACAAATACGGATCAAACCAAGTTGCTCAAATTATTACATATGGTACAATGGCTGCAAAATCTTCTATTAGAGATACAGCCAGAGTGTTAGACCTACCGCTTCCCGATGCGGATAGAATTGCCAAATTGGTTCCAAATACCAAGTTAGCCACCATTTTCGGTGAAGATGAAAAAAGCGTTGCAAAAATTGCAGAGCTTCGTAATGATGAAATATTAAGGGTCAATGAACTTCGCAATCTAGCCGAAGGAGAAGATATAGAAGCGCAAACTATCAATCAAGCAGTGGCCCTTGAAGGATCCATAAGAAATATTGGGACACATGCTTGTGGGATTATTATCACACCTGAAGATATTACCAATCTAATTCCGGTTGCAACCGCAAGAGATTCAGATTTGTATGTTACGCAATTCGATAATTATGTTGTTGAAGATGCGGGACTGCTTAAGATGGATTTCTTAGGCTTAAAAACTTTGACATTAATTAAGAACACATGTAAAATTGTGAAAGCCCTGCACGGAAAAGAGTTAGACCCTGATGCTTTTCCCTTAGACGATGATAAAACCTATGAACTCTTTCAGCGAGGTGAAACTGTTGGTATTTTTCAGTACGAATCTTTGGGAATGCAAAAGCATTTGAAGTCTTTAAAACCTACAGAATTTGCTGATCTAATTGCAATGAATGCATTGTACAGGCCGGGTCCAATGGAATATATTCCACTCTTTATACAGCGGAAACATGGTATAGAAGCTATTGAATATGATCTTCCTGAAATGAAGGAAATTTTAGTAGAAACCTATGGGGTTACTGTATATCAGGAGCAAGTAATGTTATTATCACAAAAGATAGCTGGGTTTACAAAAGGTGAGGCTGATGTGCTGCGAAAAGCAATGGGAAAAAAGATATTTTCGTTACTTGAACAACTCAAGCCGAAGTTTATTAAGGGAGGTAAAAAGAACGGTCATCCAGAGGAGATATTAGAAAAGATCTGGAAAGACTGGGAAGCTTTTGCAGAATATGCATTTAATAAATCACACTCAACATGTTATGCTTATATAGCCTATCAAACGGCATATTTAAAAGCACATTACCCTGCAGAGTATATGGCATCCGTGCTTTCAAATAACATGAATGACATCAAATCTGTCTCATTCTTTATGGACGAGTGCAAACGTGCTGGGATTGAAGTGTTGAGCCCTGACATAAATGAATCATTTTATAAGTTCGCTGTAAACAAACAAGGGGCTATCAGGTTTGGAATGGGAGCAATTAGAGGTGTTGGAGCCAATGCTGTTGAAGCTATAGTTTCAGAACGAAAGAAAAAGGGCAATTATAAATCCATTTTTGATGTAACCAAGCGTGTAGATCTAAGAGGAGCTACAAAAAAAGCTTTTGATGGATTGGTTTTGGCAGGTGCATTTGATTCTTTTGAAAATACGCATAGATCTCAATATTTTGAATTAGACGATAGAGGCGCTACATTTATAGAAAAAGCCATCCGTTTTGGCAGTAAATTTCAAGAAAATGCAAATTCTGCCCAGGTTTCATTATTTGGAGAGACGTCTAAAATACAATTTGAAGAGCCTAAAATTCCTGAATGTGATCCTTGGAATATTATGGAAAAGCTAGCCAAAGAAAAGGAAGTAATTGGAATGTATATTTCAGGACATCCGCTTGACGATTATAGAACAGAAATGAAGAATTTTTGTAATGCACCGATTCATGTTTTTAATAATTTATCTGAGCTGTTAAATAAAGATTTGACAATTGGCGGTATTGTCACAGATGTACAACATAGAATCTCTAAAAATGGTAAAGGATGGGCAGCATTTTCTATTGAAGATTATTCAGATGCCCATGAATTTAGAATGTTTGGCGAAGATTATTTAAAGTTCAAACATTTTTTGATACCCAATTCGTTTTTGCATATTAAATTATCTGTACGTCCTGGCTGGAAGGAAGGTGACGCTCGTATTCAATTCAACAGTATACAAATGTTGCAAGATGTATTAGAAACTTTGGCAAATAAATTGACATTACAACTAAATGTGTTGGAATTAGATGATGAAAAAATCCATTCAATAGAAGAAATTGTAAAGCAGTATAAAGGAAAAGATCACCTTAATTTTGTTGTTTATGATATGGAAGAGCAATTGAAGCTGCATATGCC
>CAZJCZ010000159.1:4067-5123 GCA_964544575.1 uncultured Flavobacteriaceae bacterium
TGGTTTCCTGATAAAATCACCAATGAGTTGGATGCTATTATTTTAGGTATGCACGCCAAACCTGATAATCCCGAATTATTAAAAGCCAAAGCGTTAAATTTAAAAATATATTCATACCCTGAATTTTTATACGAGCAATCGAAAAATAAAACACGCGTGGTTATTGGAGGTTCTCATGGTAAAACATCAATTACCTCGATGATCTTACATGTATTGCATTATCATGAAAAGGAAGTTGATTATATGGTTGGAGCTCAGTTAGAAGGTTTTGACAATATGGTGCATCTCACCGAAGAAAACGAATTTATGGTATTAGAAGGAGATGAATATTTAAGCTCTCCTATTGATAGACGCCCAAAGTTTCATCTTTACAAGCCCAATATTGCACTGCTAAGTGGAATTGCCTGGGATCATATCAATGTATTTCCTACGTATGAGAATTATGTTGAACAATTTAAGATTTTTGTCGATTGTTTGACCAATGGAGGTATTATGGTCTATAATGAAGAAGATGATGAAGTTAAAAGAGTCGTGGAGGAAAGTGCCAATGCTATCAAAAAATATGCATATCGAACACCTGAATATACCATTGAAAATGGAACTACTTTTTTAGATACATCAGACGGTAAATTACCATTGGAAATATTTGGTAAACATAATCTGCAGAATTTGGCAGGTGCTAAATGGATCTGTCAACATATGGGTGTTGATGAAGATGATTTTTATGAGGCTATCGCTAATTTTAAGGGGGCGAGTAAACGATTGGAGAAAATTGCTGAAAATTCTTCAACCGTTATTTTTAAGGATTTTGCACATTCGCCTAGTAAGGTTGAGGCAACAACCAAAGCAGTAAAAGAACAATACAATAATAGAACTGTCTTGGCTTGTTTAGAGTTACATACTTACAGTAGTTTGAATGCGGAATTTTTAAAATTATATAAAGGAGCATTGGATAGCGCGGATAAGGCAGTGGTTTTTTATTCGCCGCATGCCGTCGAAATTAAAAAGTTAGAAAAGGTATCTAAAGAACAAATTGCCAACGCTTTCCAACGAGAT
>CAZJCZ010000160.1:0-5105 GCA_964544575.1 uncultured Flavobacteriaceae bacterium
AGTGATAGTCAAAAAAGCGCTGAATTATGGTTCAACGAATTGCGTGTTACTGATTTTGACAATGAAGGTGGGTGGGCAGCTATAGTAAATGCTGATGCTAATTTTGCTGATTTTGCCGATATTTCTGTATCCGGGAGAGCTAGTTCTCAAGGATTTGGATCTTTAGATCAAGGAATAAGTGAAAGGAGTCTTGAAGATGTTAAACAATATGACATTGTTACAAATCTAAATTTAGGGCAGCTTTTACCGAAAACAGCAGGTATCAAAATCCCGTTTAATTATAGCATTGCTGAAGAGTTTAAAGACCCTAAATGGGATCCTAAATATCAAGATGTTTTATTTGACAAGAGCAATGAAAATTCAGGGGATGCACGTGATTATACGAAACGTAGGAGTATTAATTTTATCAATGTAAGAAAAGAAAGAACCAATACCGAAAAAAAACAACGAGTTTACGATATTGAAAATGTTTCTGTATCTTATGCTTATAATGATACTTATCACAGAGATTATAACGTAGAAAAATTTATTGACCAAAATGTTAGAGCTTCCGCAAATTATAACTATGGTTTTAAGCCTCTGTCTATTGAACCTTTAAAAAATTCTAAGTTTTTAGATAAAAATAGTTTCTTCAGATTTATTAAAGATTTTAATATCAACCCTTTACCCACGTCTATATCAGTAAATTCTAATATAATAAGGAGTTATAATCAGCAATTATCCAGAGAATTAGCCGATGTCCAAGGTCTAACAGCCTTACCCGAACTTACTCAAAGACGTTTTTTGTTTGATTGGGATTATAATATCGCATATAACTTAACGAAATCATTGCAACTTACTTTTAGAGCTGCCAATAATTATGTTTATGATGAATTTGAGAGCTTAGAAAATACTTCTCTATTTACTAATTTCTTTAGAATAGGAAGACCTAATCAATACCATCAAACACTTGATGCAACATATAAAATTCCATTCAATAAAATTCCCTTATTTGATTTTGTAAATGCAACCTATAGCTATACAGCCGATTTTGATTGGCAAGCCGCCTCTAATTCTTACGTTGAAGACATTGGTAATACTATCCAAAATGCAAATACACATACAATATCTGGAGATCTTGACATGACAAAGCTCTACAAAAAAACGGGTATATTAGATTTAGCAAAGAAAAAAAGGAAAAAAAATAAAAATAAAAGAAATAGCACTAAAAAAGATTCGACTAAGGCGAATTTACCTTCTATATCTAATTCAAGATCTGTCGTTGTCAACAGAAATAAAAAAAATTGGACAACCAGCCAAAAAATTATTCAAGGTGTCGTAGATGTCGTAACCTCGGTTAAAAAAATAAAAATAGCCTATTCAGAAAATAACGGTACCATATTACCTGGCTATGTCCCAGAAATAGGATTTTTAGGTCGAGATAATTATTCTGGGGGACTGGCTCCCACATTTGGTTTTGTTTTTGGTAGCCAAAGAGACATAAGAGATATTGCCCTTGCAAATAATTGGTTAGTTTCCAGACCGAGTGTTGATAGTGCATATTACAGTAGAAATTATAGTACAACCCATTTCGATAAACTAGATTTAAATGCCGATATACGGCCTTTTAAAGACCTAAATATTGAACTGTCTGCCAACAGGGTATTCACTAAAAACCAATCTCAACAACTAGATGTTATCAATGGGTCATTTAACACTGATCTCCCGGTTAACGAAGTTGGTAATTTTAGCATTAGTTATTTTATGTTGCCAACATCATTTGACGGAAATGGAGATGTTACTTTCGAAAAATTTAAAGCGAATAGAGAAATTATAGCTAACAGATTGGCTGTCCAAACAGGTGCGGATATAACTGGATTTGGCTCAAACAGTCAACAAGTATTATTACCTGCATTTTTAGCGGCCTATTCAGGTAAAGATGCAAACAAAATTCAATTGGGAGCTTTTAGAGATGTACCAATACCAAATTGGAGAATAAACTATAAGGGATTTATGAAATTCAAATGGTTTAAAAAACATTTTAGAAGCTTTGCCATTGAGCATAGATACCGGTCAAATTACTCAATTATTGGGTTTAATAACAACTTACTTTATGATTCGGATGACCCTTATACAAATCCAGACCTAAATACAGGCAATTACCAGGCTGAAAAACTATTTACCGGTATTAATTTAGTTGAAGAATTCTCTCCTTTGTTAAAAGTTGATATGCGATTAAAAAATTCTTTTTCAGTAAGTGCGCAAATAAAAAGAGACAAAAGTTTGAACCTAAACATGAATAATAATACGATAACAGAAATTAGAGGTAAAGAATATATTTTTGGTTTAGGATACAGGTTGAGAGATATAAAATTAAAAATGAAAACAGGTAATAAAACAACCACATTTAAAGGGGACATTAATTTAAAAGCTGATTTTAGTTTACGTGATAATTCTACAGTTATAAGGTCAATTGATATTCAAAACAATCAAGTCACCGGTGGGCAAAAACTAGTATCTTTTAAATTCTTGGCAGATTATGCCTTAAACAACAATTTATTAGCTTCCTTTTTCTATGATCATAATTCCTCACGTTTCTTGATCTCAACCACATTTCCCAGAAAATCTATTAACGCAGGTATAAGTTTTAGATATACAATTGGAAATTAATTTTATAACGTTTAAATTCGCATAAATAAATTTACAAAAATGAATATTCCATCTGAACTAAAATATACTAAAGACCACGAATGGGTTAAAATAGAAGGTGATATCGCCGTCGTTGGCATTACAGATTTTGCTCAAAGAGAGCTAGGTGATATTGTTTATGTTGATGTTGAAACATTAGATGAAACAGTTGATAAAGACGAAGTTTTTGGAACTGTTGAAGCTGTCAAAACAGTCTCTGACCTAATAATGCCATTAACTGGTGAAGTAACCGAGTTTAATGAAGATTTACAAGATAATCCTGAAACAGTAAATACCGACCCTTATGGCTCAGGATGGATGATTAAAATAAAGATCGGTAATACCACCGAAATAGATAACTTACTAAGCGCAGATGCCTATAAAGAAGTTGTTGGAGCGTAACGCTCTATTTATTGCTATTTCGATTACCATTTTAATTGCCATCATAAGTTTAATATCCTTAAAAGGAGTACATCTTCTTAAAGCTCAAAATTCTGATAAGTACGGACACTTTTTTACTTATTTTATTTTAGGCCTGAGTTGGTTAAACGCCATTAAAAATCCTTCTCGTAAAATTTTTATTAACTACATAATTATTTTTCTTATAATATGTTACGGCATAATTCTTGAGGTTCTACAAGATATATTAACGACTTATAGACAAGCTGATTTATTTGACATTATTGCAAATTCGGCCGGAGTAATTTTTGCCGTTATTTTGTATAATTTAATGCAAAAAAAAGTCTAGTGAATTAAAAAATACTTGTATTATTCATTATATTTATTAAATTAGCGATAAATAAATCTCATATTACAGAAAAGATGAACGTAAAGAAAAGCCCAAAAGCAAATTTAGAAAACTATAGTAAATTGTTTTTACAGCTAGGTCTTGTGCTAGCATTATTAATAATTTATTTAGGAATTGAATATAAAACATTTGATCGAGATATTAGCGATTTAGGTAATGCTAACTATCAAGAAGAAATTGAAGAAGATATCCCAATTACAGAACGTGTAGAACAAATTAAACCACCTCCACCTCCACCTCCTGCTCCAGAAAAAATTGAAGTAGTTGAAGATGAGAAAGAAGTAGAAGAAACTATTCTGGAATCAACTGAAACAGATGAAAACGAAGCTGTTGAGGTTGAAGAAATTGAAGAAGTAGTTGAGGAAGAAGAAGTATTGGAAGATGTGCCTTTTGCAATAATTGAAGATGCCCCGGTATTTCCAGGATGTAAAGGCTCTAAAGCTGAAAAAAAGAAATGTCTTCAAGAAAAAATTAAAAAGCACGTTACAAAAAAATATAATGTTGATCTAGCTAATGAGTTAGGATTAGATCCTGGTAAGAAAAAAGTATATGTTTTATTTAAAATTAGCAAAACAGGTGCAATTACGGACGTTAGAGCTCGTGGACCTCACAAAAGGTTAGAAAATGAAGCTGCAAGAGTTGTAAAATTATTGCCTAAAATGATACCTGGTAAACAAAGAGGAAGAGCTGTTGGTGTAAAATATACACTTCCAATAACATTACTTGTTGAATAGTTGTTCACATTGGCATAATAATATTAAAGCTCAACTTACAAGTTGAGTTTTTTTATGCATCAGTTTCTTTTTTATTCTCTTTATGACATTTGTCATTTTTTTCTATTATTTATTGTAAGAACTTAGCTCACTATTACAAATAGTATGCGTTAATCGTTCTATTTATTGAGATTAAATTTTAAATCATGGAAATTAAAAAAAATGAGAATGCGAAATTAGAGAATTACAGTAAGTTATTTTTACAACTAGGCCTGGTACTTTCTTTACTGATTGTTTATTTAGGGATGGAATATAAGGTTTATGACCGTGAAATAGATTCCTTAAAAGGCGTTATAAATGAGGAAGTAATAGAAGAAATAATACCTATTACGGAGCGTATAGAGCAAGTTAAACCACCACCACCACCACCACCTGCACCTGAAGTAATTGAAATTGTTCAAGATCAAGCTGAAATTGAAGAGACTGTATTGGAATCTACAGAAACTGATGAGTCTGAAGCAGTAGAAATTGAAATTACAGATATTGAGGAGGTAGTTGAAGACGAAAATATAATTGAAGAAGTTCCATTTGCGGTAATTGAAGAAGCCCCAATTTATCCAGGATGTAAAGGTTCTAAAGCACAGCGTAAAAAGTGCTTACAAGTGAAAATTAAAGAACATGTGTTCAAAAAGTATAATATAGGTCTTGCTGAAGAACTCGGTCTTGAACCAGGGAAAAAGAAAGTATACGTACTATTTAAAATAGATCATAGGGGAGATATAGTAAATGTTCAAGCCAGAGGACCACATGCAAGATTGGAAAAGGAAGCCATTAGAGTTGTAAAATTATTGCCTAAAATGAAGCCCGCAAAACAACGTGGTAAAGCGGTAAGTGTTAAATATACCCTTCCAATTACT
>CAZJCZ010000161.1:0-5032 GCA_964544575.1 uncultured Flavobacteriaceae bacterium
ATCCATTTAATCTTAGTTCCTGAGAAATAAGAATCTATAACTAATCCTGTAGTTTCTCTAACATAATTTTCTAACCCTCTATTCTTTAAATCTTCACAAATTGACGATGTTCTTATGTCCTGCCAAACGATGGCATTATAAATAGCCTGACCTGTTATTTTATTCCAAATAACAGTAGTTTCACGTTGGTTGGTAATACCTATTCCTGCGATATCGGCAGCAGCAATGTCATTATTTCGAATAAGATTATTAAAGGTACTAAGTTGAGAATTTAAGATTTTTTGAGGGTCATGTTCAACCCATCCTGATTTCGGAAAAATTTGTTCAAATTCTTCCTGTTCGATTCCTATTTGATGCCCTTTTTCATTAAATAAAACTGAGCGAGAGCTCGTTGTTCCTTGGTCTAGAGCAATGATATATTTTTTTGACATTTTATTCGGGTTTATCCTCTGTAACTCCTCTTACAGCGGCAAAAATTAATATTACAATAACTATTAAAACAATAAGCCAGTATTTTATATGCATTTCATTATGATACAACATTTTGTATGTAGCAGCCCCTAAAAAACTACCTAAAATTGGACCAAAAATTGGAATTGATGCATAGCTCCAATCAGAATCACCTTTGCCTTTAATTGGAAGTAAATAATGAGCAATTCGAGGTCCCAGATCTCTCGCTGGATTTATGGCAAAACCAGTTGTGCCTCCTAAAGAAAGTCCAATAGCCATAATTAACAATCCAACAACTAAAGGGTTTAATCCTTCAGTAAAATTATTTGTCCCTATAAAAAGTAAACTAAAAATTAAAATCGCAGTAGCGACCATTTCACTTACGAAATTATGAATGTATGAACGTATTGCTGGAACAGTACTAAAAACAGCTAATTTAGACGTTTTGTCTTCTGTTTTTGACCAATGTGGAATATAAAAGATCCATACTAATACACCTCCTGCAAACGCGCCTAACACTTGAGCAACGATATATCCAAAGACTTTTTCCCAAGGGAATTCACCGGCAAAAGCAAAACCTAAAGTCACGGCCGGATTAATGTGAGCGCCACTAATATTCCCTACTGCGTATATAGCAAAAGTAACTCCTATTCCCCAAGCTACTACTATGGTTAGCCAACCTGTATTTTCTGATTTGGATTTTTTTAGTACAGCTCCGGCAACAACGCCACCACCAAACAAGATAAGTAAAAATGTTCCTAAAAATTCGGCTAAATAAATTGACATATTATAAATTATTCGTTTATCTGTTCAATTTACAAATTATTATTAATTAAAAACGGATTGAATAATAGAGTATAAAAGAATAGGGACTGAAGAAAAAATTAAAAATTATTTATCTAAATCTTTTCGGTTCTTCATTCGATAATATATTAAATAAGCGAGAACAACTAAAAGTGCAAAGGGTAGATAAGTTCCAATGAATACACCAATTTCGTAGCTGCTATCTGGTGCGTTTTCAATTTTTTCTTTAATGTCAACTTGGATGAATAAAATGAGTAATGAAATCATTTTTTAAACTTTTTTAAAGCATTCTTTGTAAAATCTGACAATACTAATCTGCCGCTTATTTCAGCTTTTTCTGCAAGGAGTTGGTCCCAATGATCAGTACCTTGCCAAAATGCTTTTTTCATTTCTATTAAAGCTTCCGGATTATAACTGGCAAGTTTCTGAGATAAAATACCAACATATTCATCCATATCTCTTACAGTTTCAAAAACTCTCGAAAAAAGTCCTTTTTCTTTTGCCCAGTATGCCGTATGCCAATCGGTAGCATCAATAGTAAGTTTACTTGCAGCAGCTAAACCTGTTTTACGTTTAATGGCGGGCTCAATCACAAATGGTCCTAAACCAATTGTAAATTCAGATAATTTGATATCGGCATTTTCTGTTGCAAAACAATAATCTGTAGCAGCTATAATTCCAACCCCACCCCCAACAGCTTTTCCTTGTACTCTACCAATTATCAGTTTTGGGCATTTACGCATAGTATTGATCAAATTAGCAAAACCTAAAAAGAATTGTTTTCCTTCTTCAATATTAGAAATAGCTAATAATTCATCAAAAAAGGCACCAGCACAAAATGCTCGATCTCCTTCACTTTGTAAAATAATAATGCTCACCGTATCATCAACAGCTAAACGATTGATGTTTTCAATTAATCTGTTGAGTAATGATGTTGGAAACGAATTACTTGCCGGGTGATAAAAAGTTATGGTTGCAATTGCTTCTCTGATGCTAGTGAGTACAGTTCCGTTGTTCATTAATTTAAATCTTGTAGGGTTGCTGCATTTGAAGTTGCAGTTCTGTCAATTTTTCTCATTAAACCTTGTAATACTTTGCCAGGACCAACTTCAGTGAACTCCGTTGCGCCATCAACAATCATTTGTTGTATTGATTGAGCCCAAAGTACAGGAGCCGTTAATTGTGCCATTAAATTCTTTTTAATTTCACCAGCATTAGTTACAGCCTTGGAAGTTACGTTCTGATAAATTGGACATAAGGGCTCTTTGAAGGTTGTATTTTCTATGGCCGTTGCTAACTCTTCTCTGGCAGGTTCCATTAATGGTGAATGAAATGCACCTCCAACCGGCAATACTACAGTCATTTTAGCTCCTTCTTGTTTTAAAGACTCACAGGCTTTATTAATAGCGTCAATTTCTCCGGAAATAACAAGCTGACCGGGACAATTATAATTAGCTGCAACTACAATTCCATCTATCGTTCCACAAACCCTTTCGACAATATTGTCTTCTAAACCTATGATGGCAGCCATAGTAGAGGGTTGTAATTCACAAGCTTTTTGCATCGCTAAAGCACGTTGAGATACAAGTCTCAAACCATCTTCAAATGATAAAACACCATTAGCAACCAATGCAGAAAACTCACCCAAAGAATGTCCTGCAACCATTTGTGGTTTAAAAGAATCTCCCAATGTTTTAGCAATCGCCACTGAATGTAAAAAGATGGCAGGTTGCGTTACTTTAGTTTCTTTTAATTGCTCAATGGTTCCTTCAAACATGACATCGGTGATTGGAAATCCTAATATGTCATTGGCTTTTTCAAAAAGTTCTTGCGCTATTGTTGATTTTTCATAAAGGTCTAAACCCATTCCTGAAAATTGTGCTCCTTGTCCGGGGAATATGTACGCGTGCATAGTTAGTTTAATTAGTTGTTGCTTTACAAAAATAGAAAATTTGTGTCTAACAATTATTTTATACTTTAGTAACTTGTTAACTTTATGAAAGCATCACAAAAATTACTGGCGTATAAAATCTATTTGACTTTAGCCGCACTATTTATAACCTCTTTAGTAGTTTCAAATTTAATTTTCCAGAAGTTTTTTTCTTGGGATTTTTTTGGGATATATACCTTTGAAATATCGGTTGGAATATTACCATATCCATTAACTTTTTTAGTGACAGATTTAATATCAGAAATATTTGGAAAGAAAAAAGCGAATCAGGTAGTAATAGCCGGTATTTTTGCATCCTTTTTCTCGTTATTAATCATATATGTTTCAGATGTTGTTACTGCTACATCATGGTCACCAGTAAGTGATAAGGTTTTTTCAAATGTATTCGGATTATCAATAATTGCGGTTTTTTCATCTATGATAGCATACTTGTTAGCTCAGTTTGTCGATATTCGAATTTATCATTATTGGAAAAGGTTGACCAAAGGGAAACACCTATGGTTGCGAAATAATTTTTCTACAATTACTTCCCAGTTTTTAGACACCTTTTCTGTATTATTTTTATTGTGTTCTTTTGGAGTGATTGAATGGAAATTGTTTACTATTCTTTTACTTAATGGATTTTTATTTAAAGTGATGGTGGCTTTATTAGATACGCCAATTTTATATCTAGCAGTATATTATATTAGAAAACTATTTAATCTAGAAGTTGGAGAGGAGATCGATTTGGATTCTTAAGAGATACCGTTTTTTATAGCATAAATAACTAATCCAACCCTATTCTTTACGCCTAGTTTTTTGAAGAGTTGCTCTCGATAGCCATCAATTGTTTTAGGACTTAAATTCATGACACTGGCCACTTCTTTATAGGTCATTTCTGTACTTGCCAATTTCAAAAACTCGATCTCTCTTTCCTGAAGTTCAATTTTGGTCTTCTTTTTGGATTCTGTGTGTAAAGAATTTACCAAAGTATCAGATACTCGTTTTGTATGATAAAACCCTTCTTCAAGTACACTGTTCAAAGCTTCTATTAATATGTCAGGGTGAATATCTTTTAATAGGTAACCTTTTGCGCCGTTTCGAATCATTCTCAAAATAGAATTTTCATCGTCATCCATAGATAGCGCCAATACTTTTATTGTAGGGTAGTTCTTATCAAGCCAATATGTTGTTTCTGCTCCATCCATGATTGGCATATTCATATCCATTAAGGCAATTTCAGGTAATTTGCCGGCTTTTTTTAATTCTTCAATAAAAGCTTGGCCGTTATTAGCTTGATGTGTTACTTCAAAATCTTCAAAAGTATTGATCAAACTTTTTAATGATTGTGCAAAAAGTAAGTGATCATCAATTATGGCGATAGAATGTTTACTCATTTTTCTTAGCTAATGGATATGTTAAAGTTAATGAAACTCCTTTACCTTTTTCAGATTTTAGTTCGAATTCTGTATCGATTAATTTGGCTCGACTTTTCATATTCAATAAACCTGAACCTTTTTGAATTTTTTTATCTTCAAAGCCAATACCAAAATCCTGAGCTTTTATAATTAATTTTTCAACGGTATATGTTAGTGTAACATCTAATTTTGATGTTTTAGAATGCTTTACAGAATTTGATAAAAACTCTTGTAAAATTCTGAACAAAATAATCTCATCTTTTTGATCAATAGTAACAGATTCACCTATAATGTTAAAAGTAGCATTAATAAAGTTTAACCTGTTAAATCTATCAATTTCCAATTGAATAGCTTCTTCTAATCCTATATTTTTAACAACTTCAGGGTTCAATAATTTTGATAGCGTTCTTATTTCCTGTAAACTTTTGGA
>CAZJCZ010000162.1:0-3263 GCA_964544575.1 uncultured Flavobacteriaceae bacterium
ACTTCTTTAATACCCGCCTCTAATTGTGCATCAGTACCATTGGCTAATTGTTGGAAATCTTCAACAACTTCAATGTCTGCATCTACACCATGTCCTTCTTTGAACCATTCGCCATTAGGGTCATACATTCTAAAAGTAGGCATTGTAATGCGTCCGCCATCAATTAAAGTAGGCGCCCCGGAAATTCCAATCAAACCACCCCATGTTCGTGTACCTATTAGTGGGCCAATACCCCTCTTTTTAAAATAATCCGGGAAGGCATCTCCGCCAGAGCCACTAAAGCCGTTAATGAGCATTACCTTAGGTCCAAAATTACCGGAAGGTGGCCATCCCCAGTCTTTACCATCTCTTACTGCCCAGAAGGCTAATGGTTCACGATCTAATAATTCGATGAATCTATCTGGTATCTGTCCACCGCTATTGAAACGCTCGTCTATGATCATTCCTTCTTTATTCATCTGAGCATAAAATTGTCTTATCAATTCATTTTGACCGTCTTGTCCTGTACTGCGAACATAAACATATCCAATTTTACCGTTGGTTGCCTTATCTACACGTTGACGATTGTTTTCTATCCATGATAAATGACGTAATCTGGTTTCAGACCTCAATAATTTTACAATTACCTTTTTAGCATTGGTTAATGAGGGGGTACTATTTACTGTTAGTTGTACAGTGGCGTTAGCCAAGCCTTGAAAAGCAGCAGAAATTGGTTTTGTTATATCTATTTGTCTACCATTTACAGCTAAAATATAATATCCTTCCTTAATTGTTACTCCCGGTTTTACCAAAGGTGAGCGTACTTCGACATCCCATGGTGCACCAGTAACAATTTTTTTAATTCTATATTGACCATTTTCCAAAATTATATCTGCCCCTAAATAACCAACATTCATTCTTGAAGCACCTGTTATATCACCACCTCCTGTATACGTATGAGATGCATTTAACTCAGCAATTAGATCGCCAATAATGATATTAACATCAGTCCGTGAATTAGACTGATCAATCAACTGACCATAACGGGTTCTCATTGCATTCCAATCTACACCATGCATATTTGGGTCATAAAAATAGTCGCGTTCTAACCTCCAGACATCATTAAATATTTGTTTCCATTCTTCTTTAGGAACCACATTCATGATCATATTTTGTGTAGGAACGGTTTTGTCAATTTTTTGATCGGCCTTAATATCAATAACAGCTAGTTTCTGTTTTTGCATAACTAGCATTTTTTTGCCGTTTGCAGTAACCTGAAAATTAGAGACTTTATGGATGATCGTTTTGATTTCTCGTTCTTTAAGATCATAATAGTCAAGAGATGGGGAAGCATCTTGTGGTGAACCTGCATTTGGGAAACGCGTATATATAAGTTTCCCTTCAATTGCCGTTAAATTGCTTAAGTTGCCCACAGCAATGTCTAGCATTTCAACACGATTTTCGAACCCATTAATTTCTATAATTGTTTTTGGCACTTCTTTTTTAGCATCTTTGTTGTCATCTTTATCAGCACCTTTTTTCTTCTTGGATTTTTCATCTTTTTTATCATTGTCAACATCCTCTTTTGGAGAATCTAAAGCATCATTTTTTACCGCCAACAAAGATTTTACTGAAGCATTTAAAGTTCCTACTGCAATTCCAGTAGTGTTTGGATAAATAAAAGTATTGTCTAAATCTGAATAAACAGGTTGGAACGATCTATTGGTCGCAAAGAAAAGATGTTTTCCATCTGCACTAAATGAAGGAGAAAAGTCTCTGTAATATCCTGAGGTTAGTTGTGATACTTTGTTATTTTGGGTGTCATATAAAAAAATTGCCGCGGTAGCACGATTACCAGTGCTACGTGAATAAGCAATCCATTTGCTATCCGGTGACCATGTAACACTAAAATTACGCAAAGCACCTTCAAACATAAAGAGGCCTTTATCTGCCTTTGTAATTTTACCTGTATTTATATCCAGATAATTTATTGTCATAGATTGATCTATATAGACAATTTTTTTACTGTCTGGTGACCAAAAAATTTCATAATTGAATCCGCCCTTAAAATTGGTCAGAGTTTTTGGTTGTTGCTTACCAGTCATATCATAAATCATCAATTGGTATTCACCATTTGCATCACTCCAACAAGCCACAGAATTTCCATCTGGTGACCAGGCCGGCTTCCTTTCTGCACTACCTGAAGTAGAGGAAAGATTTGCAACAAAACCTTCAGTTGCAGGTAAACTAAACAACTCTCCTCTAGCCTGAACTACAACTCGGTTACCATCAGGAGATATTGTTGCTCCTTGCATAAAAGAAGCAACTTTCTTTTGTTGAGTTATGAGCCCTTTTTGATCAGAGATAATTTGAATAGACACTTCTGTAGTATTGGCTGTAGATAAATTGTATAAATATAATTTTCCACCCGCTTCAAATATGATATCAGAGGACCCATTTTCAGGGAAAGTAATATCATAATCTTTAAAATTTGTTAATTGAGTATTGGTCTTTGTAACTTGATCATATTTCCAAAGGTTATTTCTTTTGTTAGGACCATTATCAGACATATAATATATAACATCTCCATTCCACATTGGTAACTCATCATTTGCAATATTATTTGTTATATTTTCTGTGTTATAAGTGTTAAGATCAAAAACAGAAATATCAGGAGCAGTACCACCTCGATATCTTTTCCAGTTTCTATTTACTCTTGATCTATCTGTATAGGCAATTTTTTGACCATCAGGAGAAAATGAAGCATATTCACCGTAGGGTATTGGTAATTTAGATGGTGAGCCTCCATTGATTTCAATTGTATAAAATTGACTATAACGTTGGCGGCCACTTTCTCTTGAAGAAGCAAACAATACCGACTTTCCATCAGGTGTCCATCCTAAAACTTTATCAAACATGCCATGATAAGTTAGGCGTTTGGGTACGCCTCCTTCTACCTTAATGACATATACATCGCTATTTCCATGATAATTAGCTGTATAGGCTATCATACTGCCATCAGGAGAAAACCGAGGATAACTTTCAGACCCGTCAGGTGAACTTAATAGATTAGCGTTTCCTCCTAATTTTGGTGCTATCCATACATCATCCCCATAAACAAATGTGATATGTGTTTCAGATACATCAGGATATTGCATTAAACTCCCGCTAATTTGTGAATTTATCGATACAGAAATTAAGATTCCAATTAAAAATAAAAGTACTTTTTTCATAGTGTTAAAGAGTAGGTTAAAAAATTGAGTAGGCTAATATAATATATTAAG
>CAZJCZ010000162.1:3363-5014 GCA_964544575.1 uncultured Flavobacteriaceae bacterium
ATCCATTTTTGTAAATCAGGATGCCCGGGTTTGGTCCCTGAAACAGTATATAGAACAATTTGTTTGTCTTTGATCATAGGCCAAAATGCTTTTAGCCATTTTTGAATAGTAGGTCTCGAGATCATAATTGAACTGCCTAACACGAGCAGATCATAGTCAGTGGGATCAGGATTTTCTTGGTTCAAATTAAAAACCGGAAAAGAAGTATGCTCACTGATCCATTGGGCATATTGCTGTGTACTGCCAAATTTTCCGGTGAAAAATATAGCGCCTTTCATGAGCTTCATTTTTTGAAATTATTAATTGGGTTAATCTTTAAAGTTAGCTCTCAAATTAAATCTTAATAAATATCTTTTATACAGAGTTAAAGTAATAACAAATACGATTTTATGCAATGATATATATCATTAGCCATAATATTTTTAGGAATTTATATTCAAATTCCTAATCTAGTGTGGAAATGTTTTTTAGAACCTTTTGATTAAAACAATATACAAACTGGAGTAGGGGCTTTTATTTCATCAACATACTCCAACAATCCGGTTGCAACGTTCCTTTTAAAGGAAATAATATTATTGGAATGTTGATTGGCCACCAGCAAAAAAATCTCATCGGGGGCAAGTGAAAAATTTCGTGGCCCGTCTCCTCGGGTTGCTTCATGTGCAACAAGGGTCAATGAGCCATCATCGCTACTTACTTTAAATATTGCAATGCTATTATGACCTCTGTTGGAGGCATATAAAAATTTTCCGTCTGAACTAATGTGAATGTCAGCACAGCTATTGGGCTTAATATAATCAACCGGTAATGTAGAAACTGAGCCTTTTTTTTGATAGGTGCCAGCTATTGTTTTTTCGACCAATGTAACGGTTCCATTAAGTTCATTAACAACATAAAGCCATTTACCATTGGGGTGAAATGTCAAATGACGAGGTCCGGCTCCTGGTTCCATTGCTAAGGTGTTGGGATTTGATGGCACTAATTTTTGTGCTTCAGTATCTAACTTTGAAAACCAAAGCTCATTGGTACCCAGATCAACTGAAATAACATCATTATTCTTTGGTGTAAACCATGTAGAATGTGCATGAGGGCCCTTTTGCCGATCTGTAATATTACTTCCTGAATGTTGTTGCAGGTCAAGCAATCCCGTTAACTCACCTTGAGAATTCAGTTGTAAGAGCCCTACATTACCACCCGTATAGTTAGCTGTTAACACGTAACCAGCTTCGTTAACCGTTACAAAACAAGGATGAGCTCCGCCAGAAGAACTTTTATTGATCAATTTTAAAGTATCACTTTGAATTAAAAAAGACTCAACACTACCAACAGTATCTTTATCACTGATCTCATTTACGGCAATCAGGAATTTACTGTCTGTACTCTTTGTTAAAAAAGAAGGGTTATCAGAAATAGCGGCTAAGCCATTAAGACTTAATTTACCATCTTTTTGTAGAGTATACTTATAAATTCCTTGACTGTCTCCATCAGTATAAGTACCCACAAAAAATGAATATGTTTTGTTTTCCTGGATCTGCTTTTTATCAGCTTTTTTACAACCTAATGTGGTAATTAATGCTAAGACTAAAAGGATAATTTTAGAATTCATAATGGATATTTATTGGGATGGTTAATTAGGATGCTGAGCTTAATT
>CAZJCZ010000163.1:0-4998 GCA_964544575.1 uncultured Flavobacteriaceae bacterium
TACCGATGTCTTTGATAAAAAAAGTATCAGAAAATTTAACGATCCCATTACTAGTTGGTGGTGGTATCCGTACGCAACATCAATTAGAAAATGCCTTTAAAAATGGAGCCGATGTAGTGGTTATAGGAACAGTTTTTGAAGAAAACAACGAAATATTAGATACTATTATAAGCTAGATGGATACAATTATCGATTTTTTTATTGATCCGTATAAAGATGCTCAAGCCTTCAATATTATTCTTGAATTTATAGCGGCATTATTTGGGGTTATTAGCGTGTTCTACGCAAAAAAAGAAAACATCCTGGTATTTCCAACGGGGATAATAAGCACTGTTATCTATGTTTATTTATTATCTCAATGGGATCTATACGGAGATTTAATTATTAATATTTATTATACCATGATGAGCATCTACGGATGGTATATGTGGAGTAAAATTATAGACGATGAAAAGCATCATATCCCAATAACAAGAACCAACACTACTGATAAATTAAAAACTTTTGGAATATTTCTTTTCACTTCAATATTTGTAATTGTAGTATACCGATATTACAATGTTATGCCCAATAATTTAGGCTTTGCTGATAGCTTAACCTATGCATATACGAACATGACCTCGGGAAGTTTAGTGGATTTCAGAAAAATTACCCCCTTTTTAGATACCTTTACTACAGGAATTTTCTTTGCCGCCATGTGGCTCATGGCCAATAAAAAATTAGAGAATTGGACTTTTTGGATTGCCGGTAATATTGTTTCTATACCACTATATTTTATAAAAGGTTATGGTTTTACGGGTATTCAATACACAATTTTCTTAATTTTAGCAATTCAAGGATATATAGCATGGAAAAAAAGCTTAGACAACAAAAAGCTAACATCATAAAAGTAGTACTATTTGGTCCGGAATCTTCTGGTAAGACTACCCTTTCAATAAAGTTGGCACACCACTACAATACCGTTTGGGTGGCTGAATATGCTCGAGAATATTTACAAAATAAATGGAATAATGAGCGGAAAACATGCGAAAATTCAGATTTGTTACCTATTGCCATCGGGCAAATGAAATTAGAAAATAAACTGGTTAAAAAAGCTGATAAGATCCTTATATGTGATACTGATTTGCTTGAAACCAAAGTTTATTCAGAAGAATATTATGGAGGTACCGTAGACCCTCTATTAGAAAAAGCCGCTGCTGAAAACAGCTATGACTTGTATCTGTTAACCTACATAGACACACCTTGGGAAGCTGATGATTTACGTGACAAGCCCCAAGAACGTCTTGAAATGTTCAATGCCTTTGAAAATGCCTTAAAAAAATTCGACCGTCCTTATATACTAATAAAAGGTGATAAAAAAACACGATTAAAAACTGCTATCAAAGCCATTGATAAATTATTACATAAAAGAACTGATCTAGATAGTTTTTCTGATAATTTAGCCGATATCGACTTACATTTTTTACATCAAAATTCTGATCAAAACTATAACTACTGATGTTGGATGTACAGAATCTAACTAAAGAACTCAAATTTAAGGCCATTAGAAGTGGTGGCGCCGGTGGTCAACACGTTAATAAAGTATCTTCTAAAATTGAATTGACCTTTGACATAAGCGCTTCAAAAGTATTATCTGAAGATCAAAAAGAACTATTGCTGAAAAAATTATCTTCCCGGTTAACAAAAGAGAACGTGTTAATTCTTTTTTGTGATGAAAGCAGAAGCCAACATAAAAACAAAGAAATTGCCATAGAACGATTTCTAGAGATTCTCAAAAAAGGATTAACCATTCCCAAAAAACGCAAGCCGACAAAAGTTAGCAAATCAGCTATTCGAAAAAGGTTAGAAAAAAAGAAAAAGCACTCTTTTAAAAAAACGCTTAGACGGAAACCTACTATTAATTAATTTAATATAAATTCAGTTAAGTCTGAATTTAAAATGTTCTTTAATTCTGCAATATCATCTTTTGAAGTTTTAGTAAAAAGAAAACCAAAAAGTGGATATTTAGAATAATTTATTTTCCTTAGTTCTAATGGGGTTTTAAAAATTGCCAAAAGTTTATCATAATCAAATGATTTAATTTCATTTGCGGAATAACCTGTTGCGTTATTTAGGATTATGATACTATAAATTGACTCATCATGAGATTTCAAAATTTTATCCCAATCCGGTTCTTTTTGTTCGAAATAGTAGTGATATGGATTAAATCCAAACGCATGATAAGCTAAATCTGCTGTAGTACACCATCCTCCAAAACGCATCGGATTCCCTTCAATAGGAACAATCATATCATTATCGATCCTAATTTCAATATGTAACGGAAATTTTGTTAATCCAGCTAATCCATTTAATTTTATTAAAAACTGTTCAACCTTAGCTCTTAAACTTTCTATTATTGCTGTTGAAGTATAATATAACCGATCACTCACATCATCAGTAGAGGAAAACTGATGTTCCAGGATATTTAAAATGACAGGTTTTCCATTTTTATTAAAATAACAATCAACTGCATACTCTTTGCCTTTAATATATGATTCTATTATGAAATCCGTGGCATCCATTACTTGCAAGGGATATAAATCTTTAACAACTTGCATTTCGTTATGCAATAATTCTAAAGCCTTTTTCCAGTCATTATTGTTTTTTATTATGTGAACACCCATACTAAAAAAACCAATATTCGGCTTAATTACAAAAGGCTTTGGCAATGTCTTGATATTGAAATTATACAAATCACTTAACGCGACCTTTTTATAATAAAAATCAGGATAAAGTTTTGAAATTAACTCTCTAAATTTTTCTTTGTTTTTAAAAATTTCAATTTGTTTGGGTAAAGTGGTTTCCTGTAAATTATCACTAATCCAACCTATTGCGTTTTCAGAATTAGTGTACAACAGATCATGTTGAACAACAATTGATCGAACGGCCTCAATATCCGAAAGTAATTTTATTCCCTTTGAATTTATTGTTTTCAAAAACGGAATGTTTAAAACCGGAATTTGATATTTACGTATGGTATCAATTAAAAAATCAGATACATAAGGTTTATCTAAAATTATCATATTTATGGTTTTAAGAATAAGTAAAATTAAGTTGTTTTTATTGAATGAATGGAAACCTTTATTACCAAAATAAATCAGGTTTATATAAAAAAACACTATATCTTTGCAGCTACCTTAAAAGGGGTGTTTGCTTTGATGCAATCTGAGATTATACCCATTGAACCTAGACAGGTAATGCTGTTAAGGAAACTAGACGAAATCGTCTTTTGTAAATCTCCTTTAAATTTTACCTCTTTTATTTTATGAATCTCTTGCGAATATTCGCAAAGCTCTATGATATTAAAATGAAAAAAATAGTTCTCTTTGTTCTACTAATTATTGGCTTATATGCGAATGCACAAAAGTCTGATGTAAAAAAAGATACTATAAAACTTGACGAGGTTATAGTTAGCGCCGTAAGAGTAAGTGCAGACTCGCCCATTACACATTCTAATATTTCTAAAGAAAGTTTATCGAAGCGAAATCTTGGTCAAGATATTCCTGTTTTAATGAATTTTTTACCTTCGGTGGTTACAACAAGTGATGCCGGGGCCGGTGTTGGATATACAGGAATTCGTGTTAGAGGCGTGAGCGCGCAATCTACCAATATTACGATTAACGGAATACCTTATAATGATGCCGAATCTTTGGGTACCTATTGGGTAGATCTGCCTGATTTTACTTCATCGACTGAAAGTTTACAATTACAAAGAGGTGTTGGATCATCAACAAATGGGGCGGGTGCCTTTGGTGCAAGTCTCAATTTATTAACTGATGCTGTTTCAAGGAAATCTAGTGGAGAAATTAGCAATTCGATTGGTTCTTATAAAACCAGAAAACATACCTTAAAATTTAGTACCGGTCTACTCAACGATCATATTGAAATTGCCGGGCGACTTTCTAAAATTAAATCAGATGGATATATAGACCGAGCTACTTCAGATTTAGATTCCTATTTTTTACAAGCTTCGTATGTTGACGATAATACCTTGATCAAAGCCTTGACTTTTGGAGGAAAGGAAATAACCTACCAAGCATGGAACGGAGTAAGCCAAGAACAGATTGATATGTTTGGAAGAACCTATAACCCTTCTGGTGAATATACCGATGAAAATGGCAATACTAAGTTTTATGATAATGAGATTGATAATTACAAACAAGATCATTATCAATTGCATTGGAATGAACGATTTAATAATTTTTGGTCGTCTAATATCGGTTTGAACTATACTTATGGAAGAGGCTATTTTGAACAATATAAACAAGATGAAGATTTCGCAGATTATGATTTTTCAGAAATTACGCTTGGTGGTGAAACAATAAATAAAACTGACCTGATTCGGAGAAGATGGCTAGACAATAACTTTTATGTAGTTAATGCCAATATTAATTATAAAAAAGATCAACTAAATTTAATTTTTGGAGGTTCTTACAGCAGCTATAAAGGAGATCATTTTGGAGAAGTTATTTGGGCTCAATTTGCCGGTAACAGCCAAATTAGAGATCGTTATTATGACAGTAAAGGTGATAAAACCGATATGAATTTCTTCGGAAAGGCTACCTATAAAATAAACAAACGCTTGAGTCTGTTTGGAGATATGCAAGCACGTTTTATTGATTATAAAACAAACGGATTGAATTCTGACAGGTTACCGCTAAACGTTAACAAGACTTATAATTTTTTCAACCCGAAGGCAGGCATCACTTATAATATAAATACGGCTAACCAACTGTATTTTTCATATGCAAGAGCCAATAGGGAGCCAAGTAGAACTGATTTTGAAAATGGAGATCCGAGACCGGAAAAATTAAATGACTATGAATTAGGCTGGCGTCTGGGCAATGATAATTTTCAGCTAAACTCTAATATCTACTTTATGAAATATAAAGATCAATTAATTCTTACGGGCCAAATAGATGATGTTGGTGCTCCTATTAGAGAGAATAGTGGTAAAAG
>CAZJCZ010000164.1:0-4991 GCA_964544575.1 uncultured Flavobacteriaceae bacterium
ACGTAAAAACGTTTATACAGTAGCCAAAAATGCGGTAGAAAAAGCAATGTCTTATGCTTATCGTGATAGAAAGAATAACAAAAGGAATTTTAGAAGTTTGTGGATAACACGTATTAATGCCGGTGCACGTCAATACGGAATGTCGTACTCTCAATTTATGGGCAAAATAAAAGCCAATAATATAGAGTTAAACAGAAAGGTTTTAGCTGATTTAGCGATGAACAATCCTGAAGCTTTTAAAGCTATTGTAGAGAAAATAAAATAACAATAACAAACTTGCTTATAAAAAAAATCCTGAGTTAACGCTCAGGATTTTTTATTTTAATAATACTTCACACTTAATACTATAAATAAAAGTAGAATACTATTTTAGCATTTTATTAAATTAATATGGACTTATCGAAGGTAAAATTGGTAGTAATGGATATGGATGGCACATTACTAAACTCAAAAAGTGAAGTTAGTGACCAATTTTTTAGTCTTTACCATAAACTTACAAAACACAAAATACACTTTGTTGCAGCTAGTGGAAGACAGTATCATAGTATTATTGACAAACTAGCTACTATTAAGGATGACATTACAATTATTGCTGAAAATGGTGCTTTTGTGGCTCAAAAGGATAAAGAGCTTGCAAAAATAAATTTACCCTTCGAAAGGATACTCGAGCTCATACCTATATTGCGTAATATTGACAATATCTATTTCACACTATGTGGAAAAAAATCCGCATATATTGAAACGTACGATGAAAATTTTATCACTATTCTAAAGGAATATTATTCAGAATATAAATTTGTAAATGATCTGACAAAAATAAAAGATGACGATTTTTTTAAAATCGCCATATATCATTTTGAAAGTTCTGAAAAGTATATTTATCCTGCAGTAAAACATTTTGAAAAAATAATGCAGGTTAAAGTCTCTGGTGAGCACTGGGTAGATATTTCACAGCCAAATGCAAATAAGGGATATGCATTAAAACTTGTTCAGGATAGATTGGGTATTGGTGTAAATGAAACAATGGTGTTTGGTGACTATAATAACGATTTGGAAATGTTAAGACTGGCACATTTTAGTTATGCCATGGAAAATGCCCACCCAAACGTAAAAAAGGAGGCACGCTATAAGACAAAAAGCAATGATGAAGCAGGTGTTGAAATTATTTTAGAGAATTTATTGAAGGCGAAATCTTAATCGCCAAAAGCAGTAATTACTATAGAACGAGATCCGCCATGATCACGGTGCTCACATAGATAAACACCTTGCCAAGTACCCAAATTTAATTTCCCATTTGAAATTGGTATTTGTATCGAAGTACCCATTAACGATGATTTTATATGCGCAGGCATATCATCCGCACCTTCATAGGTATGAATATAATAGGGCGCATTTTCTGGTACCATTTTATTTAAATGACTTTCAAAATCTAAGCGAACCGATGAATCGGCATTTTCATTAATGGTTAAACTGGCGGATGTATGCTTTATAAATACCTGCATAAAACCCATAGAAATCTCTTTGAGTTCTGGCAAGTTTTTAACAATAACATCTGTTATTAAGTGAAACCCTCTTTTAAATGGGAGTAATTTTATTTCTTTTTGAAAAGTTTTCATTGATCAATTATTGTGCATCTCCAATATACTGAAAATTCAACAAAAAATAGTAAAATTGAATTAACAACTTAACGCATCCACCAGTTCATATGCTTATAAATTCGCATTTGATTTAGTGAATAATAACTAACTTGCTACATAAGAAATTCGTGTAAAAAAACCATCAGTTGAAATTAAAAACAATAGAATGAGGAATCAAATAAAAAAAAACTACATATTGAACATGATACTTTTTTTATATCTATTGAGCATAACGGGTTATGGAACTGCTCAGAAATCAAGCATCAGTTCGCCGAATCAACGATATGACATTGAGATTAATTTAACTGATCATATATCATGGAACGTCAGTTTGGATGGTATAAAAGTTATTGAAAATGCTGTTATTTCAATGAACATGGGTTTTGGTAGAGTTCTTGGAAATAAACCAAGATTAAAGAACAAGAAGGTAGTAAGTCTGAATGAATTAATTACAGTTCAAGTTCCAAATAAGAATGCTAGAATCAATAGTAGATACAACCAGTTAACAATGAGTTTTAAAGATGGATATCAGTTGATATTCAGAGCCTTCGATGACGGTATTGCTTATAGATTTATCGATCAAAACAATAAAACAACGGTTGTTGTTAACGAGAAGATGCAGATAACTTTTCCAGAAAATTCCACGTCTTATTTCCCAAAAGAAGAATCAATGTATTCTCACAATGAGCGTCAATATTTGAAAATGGCAATTTCTGATATCGTAAAAGGATCTTTTTGTAGCTTACCGGTAATGTTTGATACTAAAAAAGCTAAAGTTCTTTTTACGGAAGCATCGTTGCATAATTATCCATGCATGTTTCTGGCGGGTGATCAGGCAAACTCTTTAACGGCTATATTTCCAAATTATGTGCTAGAGGCTGTTCCCAACGAAAATTCTAGCCCGGATCGTAATCAAATTATCAAAAAAGAAGCAGATTTTATTGCCAAAGTTGATGGCAAGAGAGCATATCCATGGAGGGTATTTATAATAAGTGATGATGATCGGATCTTTGTTGAAAGTAATCTTGTAACTCAACTTTCCAACAGTTCTAAAATACCAGATGCAGATTGGATCAAACCGGGAAAAGTTGCATGGGATTGGTATAATGCTAATAATATTTATGGTGTAGATTTTAAAGCGGGTCTTAATATGGATACTTATAAATATTATATTGATTTTGCTTCAAAAAATAATATTGAATATGTCATTTTAGATGAAGGATGGACAAAGTCTACTACTGAGATTTTAGAAGATAATGAGGATCTTGATGTTCCTGAATTGATCAAATATGCTACATCAAAAAATGTTGGTATTATCCTATGGGTACTCTGGAAACCACTATATGAAAGACCTGATGAAATTCTTAGACTATACAGTAGTTGGGGCGCTGCAGGAATCAAAGTTGATTTTATGCAAAGAAGTGATCAGTTTGTAGTAGAATCTTATGAGAAAATTGCTGAAATCGGTGCTAACTATAAACTTCTTGTAAACTATCATGGCGCCTTTAAACCTGCAGGTATTGAAAGGGTATGGCCTAACCTTGTTAACTATGAAGGCGTCATGGGCAATGAGCAAAATAAATGGAGTTCATATATTACACCAGAACATAATCTAACAATCCCGTTTATTAGAATGGCAGCTGGACCACTTGACTTTACACCGGGATCAATGATCAATACCAATCAAGACAATTATGTTGCGCGTTTCACACGCCCTATGAGTATGGGTACCAGGGCTCATCAGGTTGCTATGTATGTGGTTTTTGAAGCACCGTTACAAATGATGTGCGAATCTCCAACCATTTATTATAAAGAGCAGGAATCGGTAGATTTTATAACTCAAATTCCCACTGTTTGGGATGAAACAAAAGTATTAAAAGCATCAGTTTCAGATTATATAGTCGTGGCAAGAAGAAACGGGGCTAATTGGTACTTAGGGGCAATGACTGATTGGAATACGCGTGAATTTGAGATAGATCTTTCTTTTCTTGGAAACGGAAATTACAAGATGCAATCATTTGTGGATGGAATCAATGCCTCAAGAAATGCACAAGACTATAAAATAGAAAACCGTCTAGTAACTCAAGAAGGTAAGATTCAGATTAATTTATCAAAAGGAGGGGGATATTCTGCAATAATTAAAAAGATGTAAATTGATGATAATAAAAATTCTTCCATCAAATTTTTACTATTACAACATATTTAAATTTATGTATTTGCTGTAAACAGTATCGAAAGGTTAACACAATATATAATGAAGATTCTCTTTAATCCTAACCTTAAAATTTTGGCATATTTATACAGCTGATTTTCCATTCGAAAAATCAGCTGTTCCTGCTAACTGCAGGTAAGTTTTTTACTTAGAAAGGTAGAGGAAAATTTGAAGTTAATTTAGCTCTGAAAGTTTATTTAAACTATGCCTTACCTAGTATACGAAACATTCCTGTTCCACAAGTTGGGCATTTTCCCTTCATTGCTTTTCTGCCATTTTTCATAGTCACTTCTCCAGCATCTTTTATTTCTCTTTTTGTTTTACATTTTACGCAATATCCTTCCATAATTTTTAAAATTTTGATTGATTAAACTGTTATTTTATAAATGTAAGCTTTATACTAAGCCTAAGCAAATAGTAGTTACTTACTGAGCAACTAAAGTAACAAAAAAAACGTTAACTGCCTACAATAATTTATAAACTACAAAAGAGTTTCTCATTTAGCTTCAAAATCACATGTTTCGAGCACGTTTAAATTAGAACAAATACAAATGGCGACAATGAATAACTTTTTACCCTACTCAAGGTTAAACACTTGATACATAAGGGATTCGTAAGTTATTTATAATTTAAGAAAAAATGCAAATAAACTTAGTTTTAACCTTAGAAACTCTATTTAACAACTTTATGAAAACTTAAAAAATAAAGTACCCAAACCAATACTCTAAGCTTCAAATTTCTATATTTATTTTAATATTATCTTTTTTATGATCGATTTATACTGTGAGCTTATCTTGATAAAATAAACTCCCGCAGCTAAATTTAAGTCAAAAGAGGTTTCTCCAATTCCATTATGAGTTGCTATTAGTTGCCCTGCAACAGAAAAAATATCAATATTATTTTCACCCTCAATACCAACAACATTAATTCTATTATATGTAGGGTTAGGGTAAATTTGAACTTGTAAATTTGCCAAATCATCCGTATGAAGTGCCGTATTCCAAATCTCACCAATTTTATTTCCCCAAAAATATTCTATTAAATCTGGGTGATCTATAAACGGGTTTCTATTTAGTTGCCAGGTATAAACAACATTGTTGCGATTCATTTCAAAATCATCAGGCAGGTCATTTCTGTGCCAA
>CAZJCZ010000165.1:0-4964 GCA_964544575.1 uncultured Flavobacteriaceae bacterium
GTAAGTGTGGTTTTAATCCAAGATTTAGACTGAAAATATTAAGAATTTGAATGCTGTCAGTGTGGTAGAATGTTATCAAACCACACCATATTTTTAATAGTCAAAGAGTTACATTTTTCTTAATTAACTCGGTAACCGAATAGGTAACTTATTTGATGAGTACTTTTATTTTATGTTAAAAAATGTTTTACGTAAATATATTATAGAAAAATTAATTACACAAGATTATTTTTCCAGTTTAACCATATTTTGGAAATCTATTAGCAAATATTCTTAAAGTGGCTTTGTATTGAAATAATTTATATGAAGGTATTAGTTTTTATAATAGCCCATATTTGAATTAATATATTTAAATATTGTAAGATATACAAATTTAAAATTTTGAGAAACTCTATATTTTTAACCTATCCTTAAAAATATAACTTTGCCTTCTGGAAATCTCAATTTCTTTACTATTATTCAGGGTCAATTTTAACTTACCATTGAACCAAGGAACAACACTTTGAATATGGTTAATATTAATGATCTGCTGCCTGTTGGCCCTAAAAAAAATCTGTTCAGGTATTTTTTCTTCAACCTGGTTTAATGATTTGTATAACAGCGGTTTTTCGTCCTGAAAAAATACCCGTGTATAATTTCCTACAATTTCAAAAAGTGTAACCTCTCCGATCTTAACTAACCAACATTTTTCACCATCTTTAATGAATATTTGGCTGTTTACTGTAAGCTTTTCAGTAGAGATCTCGACTTCATTAGATGAGTTAGTTAATTGAGATACCACTTTTTTTATAGCCAGTGCAAAGCGCTTTTCACTAATGGGTTTTAACAGGTAATCCAATGCATTATATTCAAATGACTTTATAGCATACTCATCAAAAGCTGTTGTGAACACTGTAATGGGAACCTCATCTAACATTTCCAACAATTCAAAACCATCTTTTTCGGGCATATTAATGTCTAAGAACAGAAGATCAGGCTTTGTATTTTGTATCAATTCAAAACCCTCATCTACATTTTCAGCCTCACCTACCAACTGAATTTCTTTGTGATTTTTTATAAGCTCTTTCAGTTCATTTCGCGCCAAACGGGAATCTTCAACAATTACAGCTTTAATAGTGCTCATACTAATGGAATTTTTATGTTAGCTACCACTTCATCATCAACCTCCTTCAATGAAAACGATGCCTTGCCTCCATACAACAAACGTAATCGTTGTTTTATGTTTTTTAAACCCAATTGTGTTGTTTGTTTAGTTATTTTGAGCCTGCCCGTATTTTTTACCTGAATATTTAATGTGGTTTCAAATTTGAAAATATCTAAATTTATCTTACCGCCTTCCTTTACATTAGCAATGCCATGTTTAACCGCATTTTCTATCAATAACTGAATAATCATCGGAGGGATTTGGATACTCAATGTTTCTGGAGCTACTTTTTTCTCGAAACCCAATCGATCTTCCATTTGTATTTTGGCAAGATCAATATAATTTTCTACCATTTCTAACTCCTCTTCTACAGCAATAGAATCAACGGTATTTTTTGTTAAAGCATATTGTAACATTTCAGAAAGTTTGGTTAACATGTCACGGGATTTCTCAACATCTTCCAACATTAAGCCTCGAATATTGTTCAAACTATTGAACATAAAGTGAGGATTTATCTGTCCTTTTAGGGTGTTCAATTGGGCCTCTTTTAGGGTTGTGTCTAACTCTAATCGTTCAATTTTACCTTTATTTGATTTTAGCAGTAATATTATGGTATAATAACAAAAAACCCAACCAGTTATGGTCATTGACGCGCCTATTATATTGAACCAAAAACCAGCATGAAGTTCAATATATTCTAATTCTGATTTGTTAAAAGTGATATACTCGCCGTACATGTAGTTAAATATACTTGCAAACATTCCATAAAGTAATGAGACCAATAAGGTTGAGAATAATATTTTTAAAACTTTATTTTTTCCAAAATTATCTAAATCCACATACTTCTTTAAATAAATCCATAAAAATGAGGTCAACATAATTCCAACAATTACGGATGCTATCGATGAAAGAATCAAATACTGTCTGCTAAGATTTGTATCCAAAAGAATGGCAATGGTATAAAGTACGGTCCATACCGTTAGTTGGATTATCCAAAAAGCCTTATTTCTGTTATTTTCTATTATTCGCATTTACAATAATTTCATCTATTTTATAAAAAACCTAGGGTAATGGAATGTTAACCAATATCGTTGTTTTATCATCATCATGTATCATAGAATAGGCAGCTTTCTCTCCAAATAACAAACGTAACCGTTGTTTTATTTTATTTATAGTTAATTGAGATTCTTTATTCTTTACAAGCTTACCAGTGTTTGTTACCTTAACATATAGGTTAGCTTCTTCTTCATAAATAGCCAACACGACCTCCACACCTTTTTTTGCATTAAATACCCCATACTTTATTGAATTTTCAACGAGTTGTAACACGAGCATCGGCGGAACAGAAAAAGTTAGTATTTCCGGCTCTATTTCTTTAATGAATTCCATACGGCCCTCTAACTGAATCTTAGAAAGTGCAACATAATTATCTACCATTTCTAACTCGTCTTCTAAAACAATAGCATTCACATTATTTTTTGTCAAAGCATAGCGGAGTATTTCTGATAACTTTGTTAGCATATCACGAGACTTCGGAACATCTTCTAACATTAAACCTTTAATATTAGTAAGACTTGTAAACATAAATTGTGGATTTACCTGACCTTTTAATGTGTTTAATTGCGCCTGCTTTATAGATGCTTTAAGATTAATTCTCTCTATTCTTTCGTTGTTAAACATTATCAACAGCTTAATTCCAAAATAAAGTACTACCCATCCTATAAAAATGATAAAATAACCAATATACTTTCCGTTTCCAGGGTCAGGAGGCCTGTCAGTCATAACTGGTTTTTCAAGATTAAAATAGCGATAAATATAACCTGTGATATAACCAAAGGAATAAATTATTTT
Source organism: uncultured Flavobacteriaceae bacterium (assembly GCA_964544575.1). Taxonomy (GTDB): domain Bacteria; phylum Bacteroidota; class Bacteroidia; order Flavobacteriales; family Flavobacteriaceae; genus Aureibaculum. The sequence continues at coordinate 2,996 of CAZJCZ010000165.1, forward strand.
GCTAAACAAGATACTTGTAATGATAGTAGAAAGAACGATATTGACAAGATCCCAAATTCCAAAATTTTCCAAGGAAACATATCGTTTAAAAAACCATCTTAATATTGAAGTACTTATGATTCCAGCCAATACCATGGGTAAAAAAATAACTGCGATACCCTTAGTACCATGAATCATATTTGTTACCCATAGGGAAAAACCAGTTAAGGCTCCCCAACCTAAAAATTGCAGTATCCAAAAAGCATATGTCGCTAAGAATTTCTTCACTAAAATTTTATATAAAGATTCAAATATAATTCAATAAAATGGATATCAAAATTAGTAACCGGTGTAATACATAGCCTTACCAATTAAGTAAGCTGTTACCGATAAAATAGCAATAACAAAGCTGGCTGCAATGATTATGTTAGCAACCGTATCTTTCGGTTGTTTATCAGTGATCTTATAGGTTTTCATCATAGATGCTATAATAATATATCTAAAAAAAGGTTTATTAAATATGTAAGTAGTAGTAACATAGTTTTTAGATTTTTACATTAATTAATTGAGTACATATTTTTTTCCTGAGGTTTTCTGGTAATAAGAAAATATATAACATATAGCCAGCCAAAAATTGCGTGTATGATTGACCATAAAACAGATTTGTTTCTTTCCCATGAGGCTATTACAGCAATCACACTACCCAGGCCAATTCCTTTTTTAACGGCGGTTTGCTTTATACTAAGATGCTCCCTGATAAAGCCACCCACCGCGTATCCTTTGTCATAGGCAGATCCGGTATCATGGCTTCCAATGATATGAATTATTAGGAACAGCCCAAAGATTGCTAAAAGACCCATTGAAGTATATATGGTATAGCGTACAAAGTTTCTGTTTTTAATTTCTTTCGATGTTTTTTTTGTTATTTTCATTTGTAAGGTGTTTTGGTTATTATTTTATAAAAGTATTACAACTAATAGTGGCATAATATCAAATTATGGCCAACAGTATAATTTTTATTGTGAGTGGTAAAAGGCAAAAAATCTTTCATTTTAATTACATGTTCTTGTTCAGCATAAATTTGCATCTATCAATGAAATAAAATATCGGATATTAGATAACCGAACTTATAACCCACGTAAATCCCCAACAATATTCCTAAGACATATCTGATTGCTTTCCAGTTCTTCATTTTCTTTGAAAGTAAATTTTTTAATAGTATTGGCGACCCGTTTTTATGGATCCTAATTGATATTCCTCCTAATTTGGTGAAATCTAAATGAGGTCTAATAATATAATCATCTGTTCCTATTTTTACTAGATGGTCTGCTCCAAAAAAAGAATACTTTTCTGAAACTTTTGTCCCGTTTAAAACAATTTCTTCTTTTCCTAACATTGAATTGAATACTTCAATTTTATTGTTGTCTATTTGATATTCAGCGTATTTCATGGTTTTATAATTTAAATAGTTAATAATTTAATGAGAAACATAGTAAATGAACTTGCCAAGTTCGTAACCGGCGAGATATAAAAAGAAGGCGCCTATTATGGTATAGAGAATTAATTTCTCAATCTTTTTTGACTTTTCGTTTGTTTGAATTTTCATTATTTTTTTCATGATTTTATTATTAATTGATGCAATAAAAGTATAGGGTAAATTGGTTACATAATACTAAAATATGATGAGCGGTAAAATTTTTATGGTAAATGGGTGAATAATATTAAATAAGTCATTGGAACCATATAAAGGCTTAAACTTTGTACTGCGTTTATTAAAAATAAATTTGACTTTGAAAAATATTTACTGAGCCTTAATAGATAGATCATGGTTAACAATTATGGAGAGTTTTTCCCCGATAAGAAGTTACTAATTACTAGTTCTTTTTATCATAAAAAATTCTCTATGAAAAGTGTGTTTACAAAACTAAGGGGAATAGCAAGAGGGCAACGCGCTAAAGCGACGTTGCGTTCTGTAGATTGTTAACAATCA
>CAZJCZ010000166.1:0-4923 GCA_964544575.1 uncultured Flavobacteriaceae bacterium
TCAAACCTACATATTTTATTTTAAATTTACAGTAAAATTGAACGTTTATAAAGTAGGTTCCCTCTGACCTTAATTTAATTCTTATATGCAGAGGAAATATAAGTAATAATGCGAATAATTATAACGAATATTAAAGAATTACTTCAAGTCAGAGAGTCTTCTATTTCGAAAGTATCTGGTGCTGACATGAAAATATTGCCAACTATAAAAAATGCCTTTTTACTTATCGAAAATGATATTATTCTTGACTTTGGCAGAATGGAAAACCTGAGAGGAATTAATGCTGATAAAACAATTGATGCGTCAGGAAAAATAGTATTGCCCGCGTGGTGCGATAGCCACACTCATATTGTGTATGCTGGTAACCGTGAAAGTGAATTTGTAGATAGAATTAATGGTTTATCGTATGAAGAAATTGCCAATAAAGGGGGTGGAATATTAAATTCAGCAAAAAAATTACAAAAAACATCCGAAGAAGATCTATTCCAACAATCTGCTGTACGCATTGAAGAAGTAATGACATTAGGTACCGGGGCCGTTGAAATTAAATCAGGGTATGGGTTGACCGTTGATGCTGAATTAAAGATGCTTCGTGTTATCCAGCGATTGACCAAAAAGTATCCCATTTCTATTAAGGCAACTTTCTTGGGAGCACATGCTTTTCCTTCTAAATATAAAAATAATAAAGATGCCTATGTTGATTTGATCATTGATGAAATGCTGCCCAAAATTGCTAAAGAAAATTTAGCGGAATTTATTGATGTCTTTTGCGAGGATGGGTATTTTACAGCGCAGCAAACTGACAAAATTTTAACGGCGGGTAAACAAAATGGATTTATTCCAAAAATACACGTGAACCAATTTACTATTATGGGCGGAGTACAAATTGGGATAAAACACGATGCTTTATCAGTTGATCATTTAGAAATATTAGATACTAACGATTTGATTGCTTTAAAGAATAGTAATACCATGCCCGTTGCCCTTCCCTGCTGCTCTTATTTTTTAAGCATCCCGTATACCCCTGCTAGACAAGTCATTGATGCCGGATTACCTTTAGCACTTGCAACCGATTATAATCCCGGCTCTACACCGAGTGGTAATATGAACTTTGTAGTGAGCACAGCTTGTATTAAAATGAAAATGACACCTGAAGAAGCCATCAATGCAGCAACCATTAATGGTGCCTATGCGATGAATATATCTAATACACATGGAAGTATTACCAAAGGTAAAAAAGCAAACTTAATCATTACTAAAGCTATTCCTTCTTATGGTTATCTGCCATATGCCTTTGGTAGTAATTTGATTGATGAAGTATTTATAAACGGTAACAAAATAAACAATTAAGGTAGATACTATTTAACTTAATTATAAGCTCATTTTGTGCAGCAATCCATGCTTTGATATCTAAATTAAAGCCTTACTGGTATAAAAAATGAGAGGTTTAGAACCTCTCATTTTTTAAATTATAACGTAATAATATATCCTATTCAATAATATCCAATAATTCTACTTCAAAAATTAAAGTCTCAAAAGGCTTGATCGGCCCACCTTGACGCGGAAATGCTCCATATGCCAATTCTTGAGGAACAAAAAATTTAAACTTAGATCCAACTTTCATAAGCTGTAAACCTTCGGTCCATCCCTTAATTACTTGGTTAGCAAAAAACTCAGATGGCTCTCCTCTATCAACAGAACTGTCAAATACAGTACCATCTATGGATGTTCCATGGTAATGCACTTTTACTTTTGAATCTGCTGTTGGTTTGTCTCCTGAACCTTCTTTTAAAACTATATATTGTAAACCACTTTCGGTAGTTTGAACACTCTCTTTAGAACTGTTAACTTCTAAAAATTCAACGCCTTCATTCTTAACATCTGCAAATTCTTCTTCAACCTTTTTCTCTTGTTGCTCAAATTGTTTTTTTTGAAAGAAATCCCTTACAATCCCTTCAATCTTATTATTTTCAATTAAAATATCAGTAGAATCTATGCCATTCATAAAACCTTGCATAAAAAGATCTTCATCTACTTCAGAAAAATTCTGTTTTAGTTTAAATGCCATATCTAAACCTATCACATAACTTACTGTATCTATATCACTTTTTAATTCTTTTTTTGAAACATTCTGATTGTTACAAGAAGATAAAATTGTTATTATTATAATAACAGCCAAAAATTTAATTGCTTTCATTTTTTTATTGATTTTTTATAAGTGCCAAAAATAGCAAATTTAAATTTGCTATTTTCTTCATTTTATCAACAAAATGTATTTATTTCAAAAAACAACATTTAACTTTGACATTTAATAAATTCAGACTATTAATATGAACAAACAGCTCATTGAATGTGTACCTAATATTAGTGAAGGACGTGATATTGCCAAAATAAATGCGATTGCCCATATTGTAGAAACTGTAGAAGGTGTAAAACTATTAGATATAGATCCCGGTAAAGCCACCAACAGAACAGTTATAACTTTTGTAGGAGAACCTGAACTTGTTATCGAAGCTGCTTTTAGATTGATCCACAAGGCGTCAGAAATGATTGACATGAGCAAACAAAGTGGCGAACACCCAAGGTTTGGTGCTACTGATGTATGTCCTTTAGTCCCCATTTCGGGCATTTCTCTAGAAGAAACTGCTAAATATGCTCATAAACTTGGAGATCGTGTAGGGAAAGAACTCGGGATTCCAGGATATTTTTATGAAAATGCAGCTAAAGAAGAAAAACGCAAAAATTTAGCCAATTGTCGTTCAGGTGAATATGAGGGTCTTCAAAAAAAATTGACAGATACTGATTGGAAACCGGATTTTGGCCCAGCGGAGTACAATAGTAATGTGGTGAAAACAGGCGCTATCGCTATTTCAGCGCGCGATTTTTTAATTGCTTATAATATCAATTTAAATACTACCTCTGCGCGTAGAGCAAATGCCATTGCTTTTGACATTAGAGAAGCAGGAAGAATTAAACGTGATGGAGATCCTATTATCGGTAAAAAAATATTAGATAAAAATAATGAACCAGTTCGAGTTCCTGGAAAGTTAAAAGCAGTTAAAGGTATGGGTTGGTATATTGAAGAATATGGCATAGCTCAAATTTCATACAATCTTACCAACATCTCTATTACGCCCATGCATATTGCTTTTGATGAAAGCTGTAAGTCTGCTACCGAGCGTGGTTTACGCGTTACGGGGTCAGAATTAATTGGATTAGTTCCTCTTAAAGCAATGATAGATGCGGCTGATTATTTTTTAACAAAGCAAGAGCGTTCTTTAGGTATTTCTGAAACAGAAAAAATAAATATTACTGTAAAATCATTAGGATTAGATGATCTTAAATCATTCAATCCACAAGAAAAAATTATTGAGTACATGCTCGGTGATGGAAAGAAAAAATTAGTAGATTTTAAACTAGATGACTTTGCAGATGAGACCGCCAGTGAGTCTATGGCTCCAGGTGGTGGCTCAATTGCTGCCTACGTTGGCTCTTTAGGTGTTTCATTAGGCACCATGGTTGCTAATTTATCTGCTCATAAAGCTGGTTGGGATCAAAAGTGGGAGATGTATTCTAAATGGGCTGAAAAAGGACAAGCATATAAGAACAAACTCTTGTATTTAGTTGACGAAGATACTAATGCCTTCAATAAGATCATAGAAGGATTTAGATTACCGAAGAGTTCTGATAAAGAAAAAGAAACTCGAACTGCAGCTATTGAAGAAGCGACTAAATACGCAACGGAAATTCCATTTCAAGTTATGGAAACTGCGTATAATTCTATGGAAGTGATGCAAGCAATGATTAAAGATGGTTTACCAAGCTCACTTTCAGATGCTGGAGTTGGTGCACTTTGCGCAAGAACAGCCGTTATTGGTGCCTATTTTAACGTTCGTATCAATGCCAAAGATATAAAGGATCGAAAATTTGCTGAAACAGTGCTGAAAAAGGCTGAAAACATTTATCAATCAACTATTCAAACCGAACGAGAAATTATTGATTATATTGATAGCAAGATGTAAGCTAGCTATCTAGAAAATATTTTTTTTGGCAATAAATATGTCAAAAAATCAGCAAGATTTTTGATGAAAAACAAAATAATTATTATCCCTTTTAGAGAAGAATTATCTAGTCACTTTAGAGATTTAAACATTGATTGGTTAGAAAAATATTTTTTTGTTGAAGATCATGACAAAGAGGTTTTAGGAAATGCTAAAAAATATATCATTGACAAGGATGGTTATATTTTCTTTGCGTTGTATAATACAAAAGTTGTGGGTACAGTTGCGCTCATGAATGAAAATGAGGGTTATGAATTAACTAAAATGGCTGTTTCACCCGATTATCAAGGATTAAAGATTGGTCAACTGTTACTGCAACATTGTATAGATTTTGCAATTTCAAATCATTGGGATAAACTATTGCTTTATTCAAACACTGTACTAGAAAATGCCATCTATATCTATAAAAAATATGGCTTTAAAGAAGTTGAATTAGAACCTGATAGCCCCTATTTACGAAGCAATATTAAAATGGTGTTGAACCTTTAAGACAATAAAGCTTGTAAGGCCAATTCATAGCCTTTTAATCCTAAACCGATGATGATACCCTTGGCATTCGGAGCAATATATGATTGATGCCTAAATTCTTCACGAGCATGAACATTAGAAATATGCACTTCAATAACCGGGGTTTCTATTGCTTTGATGGCATCTCCAATACCTACAGAAGTATGCGTATAAGCTGCTGCATTCAGGATAATACCATTGTGATCAAAGCCAACTTCGTGCAATTTATCGATGAGTTCTCCTTCAATATTAGATTGGAAATAATCAAGTTCTATGTTAGGATATTTCTCTTGTAAAGTATTGAAATATTCTTCAAAAGAAGCATTTCCATAAACTTCAGGTTCTCGCTTACCTA
>CAZJCZ010000167.1:0-4921 GCA_964544575.1 uncultured Flavobacteriaceae bacterium
TTTGATGTTGCAGGGAAAGAAGATACTATTGAATTACAAGGAATTACCATCGAAAGACAAAGAATAAGGCAAACTTTATATATTGTTTTTGCCAGTTTACTTTTTATAATGCTGTTGCTAATTTATATTGCCTATCAAAATATTAGAAAAAAAAGAATGTTACTTCAAAAGCAAAATTTAGAAAAAGAGTTTTTATTGAAGGAAATTCATCACCGCGTTAAAAATAATTTGGGTGTAGTTTCTAGTTTGTTAGAGTTACAAGCTGCCCAAAATGATGATCCCAAGGTTATAGAAGCTATGAAACAGAGTCAAAATAGGGTCTATTCTATGGGAATGATTCATCAAAGACTATATCAAGGAAAAAATTTAGCCACTGTTGAAATGAAAGGTTATTTCCAGAATTTAGGGCAGCATATTTTAGATTCATTTGGGGTAGTTGATCGAGTAAATATAGAATTTGAAATGGAAGCTATTGAAATAGACGTTGATACGGCCATTCCACTTGGTTTAATTGTTAATGAGCTGCTTACCAATTCTTTAAAATATGCCTTTCCTAATGAAAGGAAAGGTGAAATTAAAATATCCTTGCAAAGAACTACCGCCGAAATATTACTGTTAGAAGTTGCAGATGATGGGGTTGGTAAGCAAGAAGAAAATCTGAATAAAGGGACAGGTTTTGGCACCCAATTAATTAAACTCTTAATGCAACAATTGGACGGTGAAATGAAGTTTCAATCGAAAGAAGGCACTTCTTTTTCGTTTGAATTTAATCTTGGAAAAGCGGCATAGCTTAAAATGAGTTAAATACAATAATTCTCTTTAGGCTATAAGTTATCGTTTTTTATGAAATCATATATGTTATATAGTTCGCAGTCTATCTAGGAGACTAATTCGGAATGATTTACTTATAGGGATTGCTTTTCGAGTTACAACTACATGAGTACCCGCGACCTCGTCAACATGAGAAAGATTAACTATATAAGATCGGTGAATTCGAAGAAAATGTTCGTTGGGTAATTTTTCATCTATTTCCTTTAGTGTCATCACTAACAAGCATTCTCGGTTTTTAGAAAAAATACGTGAATAATTTCGGTCAGCTTGTATATAATAAATGTCTTTAATATTTATTTTCACCATTTTTTCATGATCTCTAACAAAAATACAGTCGCTTAGAATAAAGGGAGAAGTGCTTTTTTCTATCCCATTAATTTCATCACCCTCTTTTGTTTCCATACGACTCACGGTAAGGTCTATGGCATGTTTCAGATCTAATTTCTTAAATGGTTTAGAAATGAATGCATAAGGTTTAGTTCCTTTTGCTCTTTCAAAATGAGCATCATCAACATTGGCCGTCAAATAAATAATGGGAATATCGTATTCCTTTTGCATCAGCTCTGCTGTTTGAATACCATCTAACTTACCTTTTAATTGAATATCCATTAATATAATATCTGGTTTGTTTTCTTTGATGTGTATTAGAGCTTCTTCACCACTTGAAACAATTCCACTAATATTATATCCTAATTTACTTAATTGTAATGAGATGTTTGCTGCAATAATCATTTCATCTTCAACAATGAAAATATTTATTGGTATACTCATAACTTAGTTTCTAATATTAGAATTAGTGTCGATAAAGTTACATTTTTTTTTTTAGTGATTAAAAAAGAGTTGGTTCAAGTATTTATTAATCAATTAAAACAACTACTTTTGCGCGCACAAAAAGCAGCAATATGCAATCTATTAGAAACATAGCCATTATAGCCCACGTAGATCATGGTAAAACAACATTAGTTGATAAAATAATCGATCAGGCCAAAATTTTAGACGAGCGTAAAAAGCATGTAGATTTGCTACTTGATAGTAATGATTTGGAACGTGAGCGTGGTATTACGATCCTTTCTAAAAATGTTTCTATAACGTATAAAGGGGTAAAGATCAATGTTATTGATACTCCCGGGCATGCTGATTTCGGTGGAGAAGTAGAACGGGTTTTAAAAATGGCTGATGGTGTTTTATTGTTAGTAGATGCTTTTGAAGGGCCTATGCCTCAAACTAGATTTGTTTTGGGCAAAGCTTTAGAATTGGGTTTGACACCGATTCTAGTTGTCAATAAAGTTGATAAAGAAAACTGTACACCAGATATTGTACATGAAAAAGTGTTTGATCTAATGTTTGCCTTAGATGCTACAGAAGAGCAATTACATTTTGAAACCATATATGGTTCTGCAAAAAATGGCTGGATGAATACAGATTGGAAGGAAGAAACAGATAATATTATTCCTTTATTAGAAGCCATATTAGAAAATATACCTGAAGCACCTTATAGAGAAGGTACTCCTCAAATGCAAATAACTTCGTTAGATTTTTCGTCTTTTACCGGCCGTTTAGCAATCGGTAGGGTTTTTAGAGGTGATTTAGAGGAAGGGAAAGAATATATGCTTTGTAAAGCTGATGGCTCATATAAAAAGGTTAAAATTAAAGAGTTGCATGTTTTTGAAGGGATGGGGAAAGTAAAAGTTGGCAAGGTTAGAAGTGGAGATATCTGTGCCATTACCGGTATTGAAGGATTTGAAATTGGTGATACTATTGCTGATTTGCAAAACCCTGAAGCATTACCAAGAATAGCCATCGATGAGCCAACCATGAGTATGTTATTTACCATTAACAATTCACCATTTTTTGGTAAAGAAGGCAAATATGTAACTTCCCGTCATTTACGGGATAGGTTATTTAAAGAAACCGAGAAAAACTTGGCATTACGAGTGGAAGAAACGGATTCTGAAGAAAAATTTAATGTTTTTGGAAGAGGGATCTTGCATTTGTCTGTATTAATAGAAACTATGCGGAGAGAAGGATACGAGTTGCAAGTTGGTCGTCCTCAAGTATTACTTAAAGATATTGATGGTGTAAAATGTGAACCATACGAAACGTTAGTTGTGAATGTTCCTGAGGAATCATCAAGTAAAGTGATCAATTTGGTGACAATTCGTAAAGGCGATTTGTTAGTAATGGAGCCTAAAGGTGATATGCAACACTTAGAATTTGACATCCCTTCTAGAGGGTTGATAGGACTTCGTAATAAATTATTAACGGCTACTTCTGGTGAAGCTATTGTAAATCACCGTCTAAGAGCTTATGACACATATAAAGGTGAATTAAGCGATGTGGCTAATGGAGCCATCGTTTCTTCAGAGGCAGGTAAAGCAACTGCTTATGCAATTGACAGACTTCAAGATAGAGGCAAATTTTTTATAGATGCTAATCAAGAAATATATAAAGGGCAAGTAGTAGGAGAGAACAACCGACAAGATGATATGGGTGTTAATTTAATAAAAGGAAAAAAATTATCAAATGTGCGAAGTTCAGGTGCAGATGAAGCTGCAAAAATATTTCCTAAAATAGAATTTTCTTTGGAAGAATGTATGGAATATATTAAAGATGATGAATATTTGGAAGTAACACCTAAAAGTTTACGAATGCGTAAAATTAACTTCAGATAACCTCTTAGTTATCTAATGCTTCATACTAAAATCTTTTAATAATAAGAAATTAGATGCTTATTATATACCTTGTGTAAGATGAGTATTTATTTACCATCAATAAACTTTTATGTAAGTAACTTTTGTTACTGATTTTTCTCAAAAAGGGTACTGTTTTTGCTGTCTTAATTCTATAATTAAAATTAAAGAACATGAAAAAATTAGCATTAATTACCTTAGCAATAATCGTGACCATAATAAGTAGTTGTTCTGATGATGAGACATCAGCAACAGAAACAGGAATCCTATCCCAACAGGAAGAAGAAGATTTAAAATTTTCAAGAGAAGAAGAAAAACTTGCCAGGGATGTCTATTTATTTTCTTTTGATAAATATGGAAATGCAATTTTTAACAACATTGCAAAAAGTGAACAACAACATATGGATCAAGTACTGATTTTACTAAATAATTATCAAATTAGTGATCCTGCTTTATCAGAAATGGGTGTTTTTTCAAATTACGAACTTCAAGATTTATATAACGAGCTAACAACTAAATCGAACATATCTTTAATAGATGCATTAGAGGTCGGAGCAATAATTGAGGATCTGGATATAAACGATTTAAATATTCTTAAGTCAAGGACTACAAAATCTGACCTCTTAAACGTTTATACTAGCTTAGAATGTGGCTCTAGAAATCACTTAAGAAGTTATATAGGTCAATTAGAATTAAATAACGTTGGATATAGTCCTGAATTTATATCTACAGCAGACTTTAATGAAATAATAAATAGTACTAAGGAGCAGTGTGGACGATAACGGAACGAAAATAAATTCACTTAAAACAATTAAAACAATTCTAGTTATGAGATTAAATATTATAATTATATCCCTTTTATCATTCATTTTAATAAGTTGTAATCATACAAAAGAAATGACTGTATCTAAAACAGAACCAATTGCTATAAATGAAACAAAAATTGAGCAAACAGAAAGTTATCTATTATTCAAAAATAACTGTTATGCATGCCATAGTGTAACAAGCAAATCGCATGACGAAATCATTGCACCGCCAATGGCAGCAATAAAAAGACGTTATCAAATGAGTACTGAAACTAGAATTGACTTTATTGAGGCCATTGTAAAGTGGGCTAAAGACCCTAAAGAAGAGAATGCACTAATGTATGGGGCTGTGCAGCAATTCAAAGTAATGCCTAAGCAAGCTTTTAATGAAGAAGATCTATTAAAAATAGTGACATATATATATGATAATGATATAGAACAGCCAGTCTGGTTTGGAGCTCATTTTAAAGAACAGCACCAAGGTAGAGGAATGGGCAAAAGAAGAATGAGGGGTATGTAATTTTAATAATTAATTGTTAAAATAAACTTTCATACAAATTGTATAGAATTTTGCAGTAAATTGCGGCCTGAAAA
>CAZJCZ010000168.1:0-3288 GCA_964544575.1 uncultured Flavobacteriaceae bacterium
CTTAATTCAAGATAATTTTGTGGAGATTTAATATAATTGGTCAAGGCAACTTGCATCGGATGATTAACGCTAAAAACATTGTACTGATGCACCTTTCTAAATTCTTTTGTAAGCTCAGCAGGAGCAATACAATACCCTAATTTCCACCCTGTGTTATGAAAGGTTTTACCAAATGAAAAAGTGATAAATGCCCTCTCGGCAAGTCCGGGAAATAAAGCGGCTGTTTGATGTTTTTCTCCATCAAAAATAATATGTTCATATACCTCATCACTTAATAACAAAATATTTGTATTTTTTAAAAGTGCCTCCAATTGTTTCATATCGTCATACGATAATACCCTGCCTGATGGGTTGTGAGGGGTATTAATTATAATCATTTTGGTTTTAGCACTAATCAACCCTTTCACTTTTTGCCAATCAATTTTAAATCCTTCTGGATCAAATTGAATGGGAACTGGCTTACCACCAAAAAGCTCAATAGCTGGTTCATAACAATCATATGCCGGTTTAAAAATAATAACTTCATCATCTTTTTTAATACATGCTGCAATTGCTGTAAATATTGCTTGTGTTGCTCCAGCGGTAATAGTGATTTCCGTTTCAGGATTATAAGTAACGCCGTATAAATTTTCAATTTTTTGAGAAATAGCTTCTCTTAAGCTATATATTCCAGGCATTGGCGCATATTGATTATTCCCATTAAGCATTGAAATGTTCACCAAATCAATCAATTCTTTTGAAGTATTGAAATTAGGAAATCCCTGAGATAAATTAATAGCATTGTATTCTGTGGCTAGTTTACCAATTACCGTAAAAATGGTTGTTTTTACATTTGGGAGTTTAGAATTAAAGGGAATATTCACGATGATTTTTTTATGTCTTACTGCAAAAGATTATTTTATATAAAGTAACAAAAAGTTTACTAATTATTAAAGCGTTTTTTAACTTTGGCAAACAAAATAAAAAAGTCATGAAATTTATTAAATTACTAATTCTATTTATTGCCATAAATGTTTCTGCCCAGCAAGGAGGTATGTGGATTCCTTCATTGTTACAAGGTATGAACGAGCAAGAAATGCAATCGTTGGGAAGCAAACTAAGTGCTAGTGATATTTATGATATTAATAGCTCGAGTTTAAAAGATGCCATAGGACATTTTAATGGTGGTTGTACAAGTGAAGTAATTTCGCCTAAGGGCTTAATACTTACAAATCATCATTGTGGATTTAGCCAAATTCAATCACATTCTTCATTGGAGAACGATTATTTAAAAGATGGTTTTTGGGCGATGAATTTAGATGAAGAGTTACCGAACAAAGGTCTTTATGTTGAATTTATTGTTCGAATTGAAGATGTTACCGATAAAGTATTAGATGGTATCGGTGAGGGTTCAACAGAAAAGGAAAAGCAATCAATGATTGATGGTAATAGCAATGCGGTCAGAAAAGCTACTTTAGTTGAATCTTGGCAAAAAACTAATATAAAAGCATTCTTTAAAGGAAATCAATATTTTTTATTTGTAACAGAAAGATTCGAAGATATTCGTTTAGTTGGAGCTCCTCCAAGCAGTATTGGTAAGTTTGGATCTGATACAGATAACTGGGTATGGCCAAGACATACAGGAGATTTTTCGATGTTTAGAATTTATGCTGATAAGAATAACCTTCCTGCAAAATATTCAAAAGACAATGTTCCGTATACTCCGAAACATTTTTTGCCAATATCTCTAGATGGTGTTGCAGCGGGAGATTTTACTATGGTTTTTGGTTTTCCAGGAAGAACCAATGAATACTTACCTGCAGTTGCTGTAGAACAAATTACGCAAAAGGTGAACCCAAGTAATATTGCTATTAGGGAAGCAGCCTTAAAAGTAATGGATGGCTTTATGAAAAAGGATGATAAAATTCGAATTCAGTATGCTTCAAAACAAGCCAGAATAGCCAATTATTGGAAAAAATGGATAGGCGAAAATCAAGGAATTCAAAAAAGTAATGCTATAAATAAGAAGAAAATTTTTGAAGAAGCATTTACAAAAAAACTTAAAACAAAAAAATTAAAAGATCAATATGGCCATATTCTTACAGACTTTGAAAAATTATATAAAAAGTTTGAACATGTAAATGTAAAAAGGAACAATTTTGTTGAGGTGTTTGTTAGAAATAATGAGTTGATGCGAATGATGTTCAGATTAACACAAATGGAAAATGCGGCAACAAGCGGTGAAGAAAATTTTAATAAGTCTAGAGAATCTATGACATCTATATTAACAAGTATTCATAAAAATTATAATGCCTTGGTTGATAAGGGTGTTTACGAGGCCATTATGCCTTTATATACATCTAAAACGGATGCCTCTATTTATGAAAATAGCAGTTTTACCAATCTTGATAGTGCATTGGTACTTCTAGAAGGAAATACTAAAGAAGTACTCACTAAATTGAATGAAGATGCTGCCTATAAATATGCGAAACCATTTGTTGAAGAGTTTTATGCTAAAATCGAACCAAAGTTTCAGCGCATCAATACTGAAATAAATGCCGTACAAAAGCAATACATGACGGCGCTTATGGATGTGATGCCGAATGAACGTTATTACCCTGATGCCAATAGCACACTTCGTGTAACTTATGGTCAAGTTAGAGGTTATAAACCAAGAGATGCCGTATACTATAATCCTGTTTCCTATTTAGATGGCGTTATAGAAAAATATATTCCAGGAGATTATGAATTTGAAGTGCCTAAAAAATTACTTGAATTGTACAAGTCAAAAGATTATGGCCAGTATGCGGATGCAAATGGAAAGTTACCAATTTGTTTTTTAGGCACTAATCATACTACCGGTGGAAATTCAGGAAGCCCAGCCATTGATGCGTATGGAAACTTGATTGGATTAAATTTTGACCGAGTATGGGAGGGTACCATGAGCGATTATAATTATGACGCTGATATTTGTAGAAACATCATGGTTGATATTCGGTATGTAATATTTATTGTTGATAAATATGCCGGGGCTAAAAATTTAATAAAAGAAATGACATTAGTTCATCCAAAAAAATAAAACTCAATTAAAATGAAATACTTAAAATTATATTTATTATTAGCAATTAGTATTTTTTCTTTAAGCATTACAGCACAGAAAAAAACTGAAATAGACACACGCAATATCCAAGGTGGTATGTGGATTCCATCATTGTTGGAAGGGATGAACGAAAGCGAGATGCAGCAGTTAGGAAGTAACATGACTGCAAAAGATATTTACGATGTAAATAACTCGAGTTTAAAAGATGC
>CAZJCZ010000168.1:3388-4920 GCA_964544575.1 uncultured Flavobacteriaceae bacterium
GAAAGATTTACGGATGTTCGATTAGTAGGTGCCCCTCCTACATCTATAGGGAAATTTGGCGCGGATACTGATAACTGGATGTGGCCTAGGCATACGGGAGATTTCTCTATGTTCAGAGTATATGCTGATGTTAATAACCGTCCGGCAACTTTTTCTAAAGATAATGTTCCTTACAAGCCAAAACATTATTTACCCATTTCAATAGACGGAGTTGAAGAGAGAGATTTTACCTTAGTTTTTGGGTTTCCCGGCCGCACCAATGAATATTTGCCGGCAGTTGGGGTTGATCAAATTGTAAATGTTTTAAATCCGGCAAAAATTGAGGTTAGAGATAATGCGCTAAAAATAATTGATTCTTATATGCGTAAAGATGCGGACATAAAAATTAAATACGCTGCTAAATTTGCAGGTACAGCAAACTATTGGAAAAAATGGATAGGTGAGAATCAAGGAATTCATCAAACTAATGCGATTGACAAGAAACTCGAATTAGAAAAAGAATTCAGCAAAATAGTTAAGGAGAAAGACTTGACCGGTTATACAACGCTGCTGTCTGATTTCGAAAAATTATATAAAGAAATTGAAAGCGTTTCCTTGGCAAGGGATTATTGGATTGAGGTAGCCTATAGAAACGTAGAGTTATTGGGGATTACTTTTAGAACGTATCAATTAGAACAAGCTTTTTTGAAAAGCGGAGAGCAAGGTTTTGAAAAAGCCAGAACAAGAACGTTGGATGGACTTAAACGGACTTATAAAAACTACAGTGCAATGGTTGACAAGCCTGTTTTTGAAAAATTAGTAGCATTGTATGCAGAAAAATCACCAAAAGAATATTTGCCTACAAATATGCAAGGAGTAAATTTTGAAACTTTGGCAACTAATATTTATTCAAATTCAAAATTAACGAGTTTAGAGGGAACCAAACAATTATTAGAAGGCACACCTGAAGAAGTTATTAAAAAACTCAATGGAGATAGAGCATATGCTTTTGGAAAAGAATTACACACTATTTATTATAATAAGATTGGACCGAGGTTTCAGCAGTTGAATATGCAGTTGGGAGCTGTTCAAAAAAAGTATATGAAAGCGCTAATGGAAGTTTTTCCAACTAAACGATTTTACCCTGATGCGAATAGTACCTTGAGGGTAAATTACGGAATGGTACAAGGATATGCCCCAAAAGATGGAGTTTATTACACGAATAAAACGTATTTAAAAGGTGTGATGGACAAATATGTACCTGGTGATTATGAGTTTGATGTTCCCAAAAAATTGCAAGAACTTTATAGCTCAAAAAATTATGGTCGATATGCAGAAAACGGAAAAATGCCCATAAATTTTTTATCTACAAATCATATGACTGGTGGAAATTCAGGAAGCCCTATTGTTGATGGAAATGGAAATCTAACAGGTTTAGCTTTCGACACCACTTGGGAAGGCACCATGAGCGATCTGTATTTTGATGCTGACATTGTAAGAAGTATTTCTGTTGATATCCGTTATGTTTTATTTATCATTGATAAATATGCAGG
>CAZJCZ010000169.1:0-3473 GCA_964544575.1 uncultured Flavobacteriaceae bacterium
AGCCGGCCATAGCGTTTTATAAAAGTACAGGCGCTATTATGTTAGAAGATTGGAATATTTGTCAAATAAATAATCAAAGTATTGTGAAATATTTACAAAAGAAATGAAAGTATTCAAATTTGGAGGTGCATCTATTAAGGATGCTAAGGGTGTAAAAAATGTAGTGCAAGTTTTACAAAAGGTTGGCTTTAGTGATGTATTGTTGGTAATATCGGCTATGGGTAAAATGACCAATGCTTTTGAGAAACTCGTGGATTCCTATTATTATAAGAAAGAGACATTACCTTTTTTAATGGATGAGATCAGGGCATATCACTATGAAATAGCAAAGGATTTGTTTGAAGATAAGGATCATCAAGTATTTTTTGAAATAGAAGAGTTGTTTAGTGAAATGACTAGTTTTATGATAAAAAACAGATCTAAAAATTACGATTATGTTTATGATCAAATGGTTTGTATTGCAGAATTTATTTCAACTAAAATAGTAAGTTCTTATTTTAATAAAGTAGGAATTGAAAACACATGGATAAATGTAAAAGAGTTCATAAAAACTAATAATGACTTTAGAGATGCTAAAGTTGATTGGAAGTTAACCGAACAAAATATTAGCACTAAGATCATTCCACAAAAGTTATATATAACGCAAGGATTTATAGCAAGTGATAACGAAGGTAAAACAACCACGCTGGGTAGAGAAGGTTCAGATTATTCAGCAGGAATATTTGCCTATTGTTTAGGTGCCGAAAGTTTAACAATTTGGAAAGATGTTGAAGGTGTTTTAAATGCGGATCCCCGTTATTTTGAAGAAACTCAATTGTTGCAACAAATATCATATACAGAGGCCATAGAATTGGCATTTTATGGGGCCTCAGTTATACACCCTAAAACGTTACAACCGTTGCAAAAAAAAGAAATTCCTTTATATGTAAAATCATTTAAAGAACCTCAAAATGAAGGAACTAAAGTTGATAGAGGAAGGCAAATTAAACCTGAAACGCCTTGTTTTATTGTAAAGAAAGATCAGATATTATTATCTATTTCATCAATAGATTTTTCATTTATTGTTGAAAGGAACATTAGTGATATTTTTGATTTACTACACAAGCATAAAATGAAAGTTAACCTAATTCAAAACTCTGCAATTAGTTTTTCCGTATGTATGAATGATGACTTTGATAAATTTGAAAATCTTTTTGAGGAATTAAAAGTTAAATTTAAAATTGAATTTTATAAAGATGTTTCTTTATTTACCATAAGGCATTTTGATGAAAATGCTATTGCTAAAATTGAAAAAAATAATACTATATTATTAAAACAAATAAGTAAAGAAACTGCGCAAATTGTTATACAATAATTTGCCTATATTTGGGAGTTATCTAAAAAATCTAAAATGGGCTTAGTCTCTTCAAAAGAAATTGCCGGTGTAATTGGCCTGGAAAAATATGGATTTTTAGGTACTTTTATTGGTTGGGTATTGTTAAAGTTGTTACGCATTTCAAGGCTTAACAGGATTTATGATAAGCATAAAGATAAAGGAGATGTGGCTTTTTTAAATGCCATATTAGATGAAGTAAAAATTCAATTTGAAATACCTGAAGAAGATTTAAAACGTATCCCTAAAGAAGGTGCTTTTATTAGTGTTTCAAATCACCCTCTTGGTGGTATAGATGGTATTTTATTGTTAAAGTTGTTGGCCGAAAAAAGACCTGACTATAAAATTGTTGCAAATTTTCTATTACATAGGATAGAACCTTTAAAACCTTATGTAATGCCCGTGAATCCTTTTGAGGATAGAAAGGATGCAAAATCGAGTGTTACCGGAATAAAAAATGCTTTGTTACATTTAAAGAATGGTTATCCTCTGGGAATCTTTCCTGCAGGGGAAGTCTCTACTTATAAAGACGGAAAGCTCATTGTTGATAAGCCATGGGAGGAAGGCGCTATAAAATTAATTTATAAAGCAAAAGTCCCAATCATTCCAATCTATTTTCATGCTAAAAACAGTCGACTTTTTTACTTTTTGTCAAAAATTAGCGATACTCTAAGAACTGCCAAGTTACCCTCTGAGGTTCTTTCTCAAAAAAGTAGGGTTATCAAGGTTAGGATTGGTAAAGCTATCTCAGTTAAAGATCAGGAAGAGTATGAAAACATTGACGATTTTCACGCTTTTATTCGCAAAAAAACATATATGTTAGCGAATCCATTTGAGGTGAAAAACCCTTTAATTAAGACTCCTAGCCTTAAAATACCTAAACAACCTAAAAAGGTTATCCCTCCGGTTTCACAAAATCAAATGATTAAAGAAATTGTGAAGTTGAGAGAAAATGATTCCAGATTATTAAAGAGTCATAATTATGAGGTGTTTTTTACTGCTAGTAATAAAATACCTAACATTTTACGTGAAATAGGCAGACTAAGAGAAGTTACTTTTCGTGAAGTTGGCGAAGGGACTAATAACGCCATTGATCTGGATGAATATGATAACTATTACCATCACATGTTCTTATGGGATATTAAAGCAAATAATGTGGTAGGTGCATATAGAATGGGTTTAGGTTATGACATTTACCAAAAGCACGGCATAGATGGTTTTTATATAAACACCTTATTTAGGTTAGAACCGGAATTATTTAGTATGATGGAACAGACCATTGAAATGGGACGGGCATTCATAGTAAAAGAATATCAACAAAAACCAATGCCTTTATTTTTATTGTGGAAAGGAATTGTACATGTAACCTTACGTTATCCTGAATATAAATACTTAATGGGCGGTGTAAGCATAAGTAATCAGTTTTCTAATTTTTCTAAATCATTGATGATCGAATTTATGAAATCTCACTATTACGATCCATATTTAGCGCAATACATACACCCTAAAAAAGAATACAAGGTCAAACTTAATGATGCCGATAAAGATTTTGTATTTGATGCTAGTAAAGCAGACATGGTAAAGTTTGATAAAATCATTGATGAGCTGGAACCGGGTAATTTGAGAATGCCTGTTTTATTGAAAAAATATGTGAAGCAGAATGCAAGGTTAGTGGCCTTTAATGTTGATCCTAAATTTAATAATGCTATTGATGGGTTGATGTATATCAGAATAGCTGATTTGCCAGATAGTACTGTAAAACCTGTTATGGAAGAGTTCCAGGCTGAATTGGAAAGAAAACTTTTAGAGAATGAACAAACCTCATGAATATATTAAACTACAAAAAAGGCTTATCAATTGATAAGCCTTTTTTGTTAAGTGTAATTATTTATTAAAACCAGGGTTTTTTGTTGACTTGATATGTTTGATAGAATTCTTCGTCTGATTTTGTCAAGTAAATGACACCTTCAATTAAACCAATAATTCCTGTAATCATCAAAATGAACGCGCCTATGGCAAGACACAATGTTGCATATCCGACAACAGAAACACCTAATAATATAAGCCCTTCTTTTTGATAACCTAAAATAAATTTATGTAC
>CAZJCZ010000169.1:3573-4819 GCA_964544575.1 uncultured Flavobacteriaceae bacterium
CTTAAAAAATGGTATTTTTGAAATCATAATCAATTTATATGGAAAACAAACCTAAAATTGCCGTTTTTGGTGGAGGAAGCTGGGCAACTGCCATTGTAAAAATGCTCAGTGAAAATTTAGATGAAATAGGATGGTACATGCGAAGTGTATATACGCTAGAACATATAAAGAGAAATCAACATAACCCCAATTATCTAAGTTCTGTTGAATTTGAAATAGAGAAGTTAAATTTATCGAATGATATAAATGAAATGGTCGAGTATGCCGACTATTTAATACTTGCTATTCCATCGGCTTTTTTACAAAAAGAACTTGATAAATTAACAGTGCCTCTTAAGGGGAAAATCATATTTTCGGCCATAAAAGGAATTGTACCGGAGTCAAGTTATATAGTAGGCGAACATTTTCATGAAAAGTATAATATTCCATTTGAGGATATTGGTGTAATTACAGGACCTTGTCATGCAGAAGAGGTTGCGCTAGAGCGCTTATCGTATTTAACAATTGCCAGTAGAGATGAGAAAAAAGCTCAATATATTGCTGATAATTTAGCAAGTAGATATATTAAAACTAAAACCTCTGATGACATTATTGGAACTGAGTATGCAGCAGTTCTAAAAAATATCTACGCCATAGCTGCTGGTATTGCACATGGATTGGGGTATGGTGATAATTTTCAATCGGTATTAATGTCGAACTCAATTCGTGAGATGAAACGTTTTATAAAAAAAGTACATAAAATGAAACGCAACATTAACAATACAGCCTATTTGGGGGATTTATTAGTTACAGGATATTCTGTCTTTAGTCGAAACAGAATGTTCGGAAATATGATTGGTAAAGGTTATACCGTAAAATCGGCTATGCTGGAAATGAGCATGGTTGCTGAGGGTTATTATGCTACGAAAAGTGCTTATGAACTAAATCAAAAAAATGGTGCACAAACTCCTATAATAGATATAATATACGGAATACTGTACGAAGGGAAAGATCCTAAAAAGCAGTTCGAAATATTAGTTGATATTATAGATTGATTTTATACTTTCTGGAGTTGTTTTGAAGCAAAAAGCCCTTCATTTAATAAATTTAAGGCTTTTACTTTATCTTCTGATGCAATCAATAAAGACATATTATAATTACTTCCACCATAAGAAATCATTCTTATAGAAACATCTTTAAGGCAATTTATTACAGAAGCGCTAATTCCTTTCCCACTTTGTGAAAAATTTCCTGCTAAGCAAATAAT
>CAZJCZ010000170.1:0-4785 GCA_964544575.1 uncultured Flavobacteriaceae bacterium
CGGACTTCACGAGACCAATCAAATGAAAATCCGATCTGATCTAACTGTCGTCTGTAGGTTTTAATATTCTCTTCTGTAGTAATAGCAGGATGCTGACCTGTTTGAATAGCGTACTGTTCAGCAGGTAATCCAAAACTATCATACCCTTGTGGATGTAATACATTGAACCCTTTATGACGTTTATAACGGGCATAAATATCTGATGCTATATACCCCAAAGGATGCCCAACATGTAAGCCAGCACCAGATGGATATGGGAACATATCTAATACATAATACTTTGGTTTTTCAGAAGTATTCTCCGCTTTAAAAGTTTCGTTTTCTGCCCAATATTTTTGCCATTTGGCCTCAATTTCATTGAAATGGTAACTCATTCACTCTGTTTTTTTCGAATTTGCAAAGTTACGTTTTATATGGAAACCTGTAAAGTGTTTCCCATGAATTAATCATTTAGCGTTATATGTTGTAAAAATGTCTTTTCGTATCTATGTAATTTGTACTTTTCACCCTTAAATAAAATCAAAAATCAACTTGCATAATAACACCTACAAAGCTCATTTAGCCTTACTTGGGGCCAACCTAATTTATGGTGCTAATTATATTATCGCTAAAGGTATTATGCCTGATATGATAGGTCCCTCTGCCTTCATTTTTTTACGTGTGGTCGGTGCGATCATTTTATTCTGGATCGTTAAATCATTCATTAAAGAAAAAGTTGAAAAAAAGGATTTTCCACTTTTAATTCTTGGCGGATTATTAGGGGTAGCAACCAACCAGTTACTGTTTTTTCACGGATTAAATCTAACATCACCAATAGATGCCTCCATTATAATTACTGCCATACCTGTGATGGTCTTAATTTTCAGCGCCATTATATTAAAGGAAAAAATATCTGCCAACAAAATAACAGGTATTGCTATCGGAGCCATTGGAGCCGTCCTTCTTGTTTGGTACGGTAAAAAATCAGGAGGAACAAGTTCTGTATTGGGTAATTTATTTGTACTGATCAACGCTTGTTCATATGCTTTATATTTGGTCCTCATAAAACCGTTAATGAAAAAGTACAACCCTGTTACCATTATTAGCTGGGTGTTTTTATTTGGATTTGTTTTTGTTTTCCCGGTAGGAATAAAAGATGTGTTAACAACAAATTTTGAAGCATTTACAATGAATACCTATTTAACCATAGCTTTTGTTATTGTAGGTACAACCTTTCTGGCATACTTGTTTAATATTTATGCCTTAAGCATTGTTTCTCCGTCAGTTAACAGCAGTTATATTTATTTACAGCCGGTAATAAGTTTTATAATGGTTAGTATTTATGCTTTTGGTATGGGGCATAATGAATATGCACAAGACATTAATATTATAAAAATTCTAAGTTGCTTATTGGTTATTGCAGGCGTTTATTTAATCAGTAAAAAACCTAAAAAGCAACTCGTATAATATTCTTTCATTTAACTATTGCTCGGGTAAGAACTTCATGAAGACTTTTGAAAGGCTTTACCTTTTCAATTAGGCTATGTCTATTTTTTGTACATTGTGATCACTTTTTGAACATTATTTTATCATGAAAAAACTACTCTTTTTTTTACTCATTTCCTTAAATTTTATGGCCTGTAAACAACAACAAAAGGCCGACCTTATTGTCGTCAATGCAAATGTCTATACTGTTGATGATGAATTTTCTAATACCAAAGCATTTGCTGTAAAAGATGGTAAATTCATCGCTATTGGAACCAATGATGAAATCAAACAAAATTTTGCAACCCAAAAAACAATAGATGCCGAAGGTAAAACGATACTCCCGGGTTTGATTGATGCACATTGTCATTTTTATGGATTAGGATTGCAACAGCAAAAGGTAGATCTGACCGGTACAAAAAGTTTTGATGAGGTATTACAACGTATCGTTGATTTTCAGAAAGAAAAAAATGTAAGCTACATTACTGGAAGAGGTTGGGATCAGAATGATTGGGAAGTAAAAGAGTTTCCAACCAAAGAAAAATTAGACGTATTATTTCCTGAAACTCCAGTGGCCGTGAGAAGAATTGATGGACATGCGCTGTTAGCGAATCAGGCGGCTATTGATTTGGCAGGTGTTACAATAGATACACCTTTTTCTGGTGGTGATATCCTTAAAAAAGACGGCAAATTAACTGGTGTTTTTATCGATAACCCTATGGGATTGATTGGCTCTAAAATTCCAGCTCCTACAAAAAAAGAAACTGCACAAGCTTTAAAGGATGCTGAAAAGATTTGTTTCGACTTAGGGTTAACTACGGTTGATGATGCAGGTTTATCAAGAGGTACTATTGAGGTCATTGACAGTTTACAACAAATTGGAGAATTAAAAATACGCGTTTATGCCATGGTTTCTGCCAGCGAAAAAAATCTGGATTATTATTTAAATAAGGGTATTAGTAAAACTGACCGTCTGAATGTACGGTCGTTTAAATTTTTTGGTGATGGCGCATTGGGCTCAAGGGGGGCCGCTATGCGAGAACCATATAGTGATAAACCTAATCATTATGGTGCCTTGGTAAACACGCTTGAGACCTTAAAAAATACTGCTGAACGAATTGCCGATTCTGATTTTCAAATGAACACACATGCCATTGGAGATTCAGCCAATCATATTATGTTGCAAACTTATGCAGCCGTTTTGAAGGATAAAAAAGACAGACGTTGGAGAATCGAACATGCACAAATAATTTCTTCTGAAGATTTTGAATTTTTTAAAAATATCATTCCATCCATACAACCAACGCATGCTACTTCTGATATGTATTGGGCCGAAGACCGGGTTGGACCTGAACGGATAAAAGGCGGCTATGCATATAAAGATCTATTAACAAAATACGGTAAAGTAGCACTAGGTACAGATTTTCCGGTTGAAAAGGTGAACCCCATGTTGACCTTTTATGCAAGTGTTGCCAGAAAAGATCTGAATAATTATCCTAAAAATGGATTTCAAATGGAAAATGCTTTAAACAGGGAAGAAACTTTAAAGGGAATGACCATTTGGGCTGCCTATTCTAATTTTGAAGAAAATGAAAAAGGAAGTATAGAAGTCGGAAAGTTTGCAGATTTTATTTTGCTCGACCAGAACATAATGACAGTAGATATTGAAAAAGTACCAAACACCAAAGTATTAGAAACTTTTGTAAATGGCGAGCAAGTAAAATAAATAGCTTACTAAAAAGCGAAATTTGTAAGGAAATAAGGTTTTTAGATACTATTATAACCAAAAGTGATTTACCTAAATTAAATTTGGTAAAATAATTGTTTATTTTTGCACAGATAATTAAGATAATATACTAATAAATAAATATAAAATGGCAGTAGAAGTTACAGATGCTACTTTTGACGAAGTAGTTTTAAAATCGGACAAACCGGTTTTAGTAGATTTTTGGGCAGCATGGTGTGGGCCCTGTAGAATGCTGACTCCAATAGTAGAAGAGTTAAGTGAGGATTTTAAAGATAAAGCAGTTATTACTAAAGTTGATGTTGATGCCAATCAAGAATTTGCAGCAAAATATGGCGTTAGAAATATACCAACTGTATTGATATTTAAAGGCGGTGAAGTGGTTGATAAACAAGTTGGCGTAGCTCCAAAAGCTACCTATTCTGAAAAACTAGAAGGACTTTTATAATAAATTAGTAATTTAATTTATTATAAAAAGGTTTGGTTTCGTTAAATTCGGAATCAAACCTTTTTTATTTTATAAGCAATTTTGTTTAATGGCAATTCAAGAAGCAAAAGACATATATGGCATTAAAAACCTGGAATTACTTGCAAATCAAGTAGTAGAGGGTTTTATTACCGGATTGCATAAAAGTCCGTTTCATGGGTTTTCTGTTGAATTTGCTGAACATCGTTTGTATAACAAAGGTGAAAGTATAAGGCATATTGATTGGAAGTTATATGGAAAAACGGAAAAACTCTTTGTAAAACGTTATGAAGAAGAAACGAATTTAAGATGTCATATTATCGTTGATAATTCTGCCTCTATGCACTATCCATTAATTAAAAGCCCCACGATTAAGAATTTAAATAAAATAGGGTTTTCGGTTATCGCATCAGCAGCTTTATTAGAAATTTTAAAACGTCAACGAGATGCCTATGGGTTAAGTATATATTCAGATGAAATTGAATATTTCGCACCTGCCAAGGGTAATGAGCGACATAGGAGAATGTTGTTGGAAAATTTAGAAAAAAAGCTGTATCAACGTTCAACCAGAAAAACCGATACGTATTCGGCCCTGCACGATATTGCCGAAAAAATTCATCGCCGATCTTTGATCTTCTTATTCACTGATATGTTTCAAACTAATAAACAAGAAGATAAATTGTTTGAAGCCTTACGACATTTAAAATATAACAAACACGAAGTAATTTTATTTCACACTTTTGATGCTAAACACGAATTGAATTTTGATTTTGATAATGGGCCCAAAAGATTTATTGATGTTGAAACGGGCGAGCACATTAATTTATATGCAGATACGGTTAAAGAAAATTACAAAAAAGCTGTTACAACTTATTTTAATGAATTAAAGATGAGATGCATGCAATATAAAATAGATTATGTACCGGTGGATATAAATAAAGGATTTGAGCAAATTTTAACTACCTATTTGATAAGCAGGAAAAGATTTTTGTAAGAAAGTTAAAAAAAGGCTTTGCAGATATAAAAATCGCGTTTATATTTGCAACCGCTAAAAGCAACGGTTTGGTAGTTCAGCTGGTTAGAATACCTGCCTGTCACGCAGGGGGTCGCG
>CAZJCZ010000171.1:0-4686 GCA_964544575.1 uncultured Flavobacteriaceae bacterium
AACTCAACACGGTGGGTCATAATGAGGACCTTTTTGCTGTGATGCTTTAAATATTGTCTCACAAACTCAGAGAAAATAACAGTTTTACCACCTCCTGTGGGCAATTGATATAATAAATGGTGGTCCTCTGGAGCAGTGTCGAATTCTTCAAAAATCTTTTCAATAGCACCATGTTGATAACTATACAGTTCTTTATCGGATTTTTTGTCTTGAAATTCTATTGCTAAGTCTGACATATATTTTTATAGGGGTTGCAAAAATATAACCTTTAAAAGGGTATAACTAATAATAATAAATAAAAGAGGATAAAATATTATTTGGATGGTCTTAATTTGTAAGGAGTAGTTTAGTCAAAATTATTTCATCTTATTACGTTTATTATAATTTTTATCACCCCTGGTTTTGGGCTTTTTATATTTCTTTTTGATGATACGCTTATAAGAACCGCCCAAATTTACTTTTTTGTTTTTATCTTTCTTCTCATGAAAGCCAGATCCACCAGTACGTTCTATCCCTTTAGTATTTGTATTTTGAAGTTCCAAATCCCTAGGTTGCTCTTCCCACGTAAGTTTTTTAGAAATTTCCAACCCTTCTGGTAGTTCATTCATTGGGATCTTAATGTCCATTAAGTCTTCAATAGCTTCTTTGGCAGGCTGCTCTTTTTCAGTATAAAATAATAGAGACGTTCCCTCCTTCTCTGCTCTACCTGTTCTACCGATACGGTGCATATAATTCTCAGGAAATAAAGGTGTGTCAAAATTAATAACATGCGAAATTTCATCGAGATCAAGTCCGCGTGCCATTACATCTGTAGTAACCAGTAATCGTGTGTTTCCCTTATTAAAATTTTCAATTGAACGGATCCTGTAATTCTGGGTTTTGTTAGAGTGTATAACGGCCACCTCATTGCCGTATTCTTCTTCTAATAAGGTATATAATAGATCCGCACTTTTCTTATTTGGAGTGAACACTAAAGTCTTGTTATATAATTCTTTATCCTTAATTAAATATACTAATAGATTAACCTTAGTATAAAAATTAGGAACAGAGAAACAGCTTTGAGAAATATTGTCTAACGGAGTACCACTTATAGCAACTGAAATGGTAATAGGCGATCTAAAAAAGTCGTGAATAAGTGTATGTACTTCATCGGTCATTGTTGCCGAAAACATGATGTTTTGACGACGTTCCTGCAATAATTCAAATATATTGGTTAACTGAAACCTAAAACCAAGATCAAGCATTACATCTACTTCATCTATCACTAACTTTTTAATCTCTTTTACTTTTAAAGCCCTGCTTATAATCAGGTCATATAAACGCCCCGGTGTAGCAACGATAATATCCGCACCTTGTGCTACCAATTCTTTTTGTGCGTTGATATTGACGCCTCCATAAACCCCAAGAACCCTTACGGACATATATTTACTAAATTTTTCAATTTCTTCGACTACCTGCAATACAAGTTCTCGAGTAGGTACTAAAACCAGTATTCTGGGAGGAATTTGTTTAGAAAATTTAAGGTCTTGTAAAATAGGCAACATATACGCAAAGGTCTTTCCCGTACCTGTTTGAGCGATCCCCACCATGTCCTTGCCGGAAAGAATTACGGAAAACGACTGCGACTGAATAGGTGTTGGTTTTTCAAATCCCAAATCTTCAATTGCATAATGCAATTGTTTGGAAATGTTAAAGTCGTTAAAAGAATCCATGATCGTTATTTTTTGCAAAAATATGATTTTTAAGACTAAACAAGCTTATTAAACAATCATTACCCTTACTTTCTTCTTTTTTAATTTGCTGTTATTTAAGGTCGTAACCAGTTTATCAGCAATAGTAACTGGAACCGCAACAAAGGCGCAATCTTGTTTTAACTCAATAACTCCCAACTGATCTTGCGTAACGTTTCCTTGTTTAAAGAATAAGCCTGCAATATCTCCTTTAGAGATCTTGTCTTTTCTACCTCCTGAAATAAACAAGGTTTCCCAGTATTGAGGTTTGCGTACCGCTTGCTTTTTAATATTTTCTACATTGGCCTTTCCAATAAAATCCGGTAAGCTTTCCTTTTCCCATTTGATCACATAGGCCGTTCCTTTAGCATTAACCCTGGCTGTTCTACCATTTCTATGCATAAACTCTTGCAGCGTCCCGGGCAATTGAAAATGTACTATATATTTCATTTCAGGGATATCAATACCTCTGGCAGCCAGATCAGTAGCTAAAATAACCTGATAAGTGCCATTTCTGAATTTAATTAAGGAGCGTTCGCGGTCTCTTTGCTCCATCCCTCCGTGAAAACAACCATGACTGATCTTATTTTTATCTAAAAAGTTACTCAGGTCAGCAATGCTGTCTTTAAAATTACAAAATACAATACCCGTTTCATTTCCGATATGATTCAATAATTCAAGTAAGGTGCTTTGTTTATTTTTTGTTGGCGAGACCACTATTTTCACTGTAAGTTTTGAAACAGCTTCTTCTAAATAGTTAATAGTAGTGGGTTTATCCAGTCTTACGAAGTTCGGAATTTCCAGTCCAAAGGTCGCTGAGGTTAAAATGCGTTTATTGATGTTTGGCAACTCATTAATAATACCTCTCATTTCGTATTCAAAACCAACTTCTAATGATTTATCAAATTCATCTAACACTAATGTTTTGATACTTTCTTTCGAAAACCGGTCATTGCTAAAATGATCCGCAATTCTACCGGGAGTACCTATCAATATGGCAGGTGTATGCTTTATTTCTATTTTATCTTTAGACATTGGCCTACCGCCATACACTGCATTTACTTTATATCCTGAACCCATTTGACGGACTACTTGCTCTATCTGAATAGCTAATTCACGTGAAGGTACCAAAATTAAAACTTGAACTTCAGAACAATCAGGGTCTAATTGTTTAATAATTGGCAGTAAGAAGGCCAGGGTCTTACCAGAGCCTGTAGGAGACAATAAAATAGTGTTCAATGTTCTTTCAATCACCGGAATTGCTTCCTCTTGCATTGGATTAAGCTGATAAATTTTTAATTTATCAAGAATATCTTGTTGCTCTCTAATGATGTTTGCCATTGTGAATTTTTGTTACGGATTACTTCTTTTTTGGAGTTTCCTTATTAAGATTTTTAGTAGTTCCTTGTTGTACAATATAGCTTGCCAACACTTTTTCGATAAGCTCCTCTTTGGTTAGATGATGAAATACTGTGTGTATTTTCTCCTTAAACGCCTTAGAAATGGTGTGATTTGGTTTGGTTTTAAATATTTTTTTTGCCCATATAAGGCCATTGTTTTCCTCGATGTTTTGCGCATCCACTTTTTTAAGTTCCTTAAAAGAAATGCCCAATTCAGATTCGAAGTCAGCCAATTCTGTCACTTCTTCTTGTTGCAATACGGTTAACGAAAGTCCCTTGGCTCCCGCCCTTGCTGTTCTACCACTTCTATGAACATATGTTTCACGAACATCCGGTAAATGATAATTTACAACGTATGAGATCTCTTTGACGTCAATACCCCTTGCCGCCAGATCTGTAGCTACCAATATATTAATATGCCCTTCCCTGAATTGCCCCATGATCCTGTCACGTATAGCTTGCGATAAACTCCCATGAATAGCGCCCGAAGAGAATCTATTGATCGCCAGATTCTTTGCGAGTTTATTAACTGCCGCTTTTGTCTTACAGAAAATGATGCCTCTTTCACCTTCTTTTGTGTTTAAAAAGTACATCAAGACATTCAGTTTTTCGATAGGTTCCACTACAACATATTGATGGTCTATCCCTTGATGCCCTACTGTTTCCATGTCAACCTTAACCTCAATAACATGCTTAGACATATAATTCTGTATCAGCTGTTTAATTGTACCCGGCATAGTTGCAGTAAACAAAATGGTTCTTCTTGTTTTTGGTAATTCTGCCACTATTTTATCAAGGCCTTCTTTGAGCGAGGTTACCATTTCATCGGCTTCATCCAACACTAAAAATTGAGCATTTTTAAGATTGATAACATTCCGTTTTATCAGATCTATCAATCGTCCGGGTGTCGCCACAACAATATGTGTGGTGTTCTTTAAACTTTCAATTTGAGGTTTTATAGGGATTCCACCGCAAACAGAAACAATAGAAACAGTTGGTAGATATTTGGCAAAAGAAATTAAGTTGTTATAGATCTGTTGCCCTAACTCCCGAGTAGGCGCCAATATTACGGCTTGAATACTAGCATTCTCTGTGTCGATCAATTGTAATAAGGGCAAGGCAAATGCAGCCGTTTTACCGGTTCCTGTTTTTGCCAAGCCTACCAGGTCTTCTTTTTTGTCCAGTAATATTGGGATTGCTTTCAGTTGTATATCCGTTGGATGATCAAACTGAAGGTCTGCTAAACCCTGTCTCAGGGGCTCACTTATTCCTAGATCAGAGAACTGTTTTGACATAAATTAATTTTCGGCAAATATAGCCACTCTATCAAAGCGAATTACATAGAAATATTAAAGGTTTGTTAAGGTCATTAGATATTTCGTTTTATTGATTTTTTTTGCAGCTATTATTTTTAATTAGCGGGCTTAATATTCTGGTTTACACTAAAGAAGTTATTTGCATCATATTTAGCTTTAATTTTAGCTAAACGATCATAGTTATGCTTATAACTTGCTTTTACGCGTTCCTGACCTTCATCCATCATAAAGTTAGAATAG
>CAZJCZ010000172.1:0-4657 GCA_964544575.1 uncultured Flavobacteriaceae bacterium
ATAAATAAAGATCCCTAATAAAAAATTGACTGTAACACCACCCAACATAATAATTAAGCGCTGCCAAGCTGGTTTTGAACGAAACTCCCAAGGTTTTGGTTCTTGTTTCATTTGATCGGTATCCATACTTTCATCGATCATTCCGGCAATTTTTACATAGCCTCCAAGCGGAATCCAGCCTATACCATAGACGGTTTCTCCAATTTTTTTCTTAAAAATTGAAAATTTATAATCAAAAAATAAGTAAAACTTCTCGACTTTAGTTTTGAATAATTTTGCGGGAATAAAATGCCCTAGTTCATGCAAAACAATTAATAACGATAAGCTTAAAATAAATTGTGATATTTTAACAAATATGTCCATTCTTTATATAATCTCTAAAAATTTAAAACGCACAAAGGTATGGTTTTAAGACTAATTTGGACAAATTAGTTATAGCAAAATCTTTGTTAAAGTTTAATGAGGGCCTATTGCTCTTTTAAGATGGTTTTATGCAGCGTTCCTTGTGAAGTTTCAATTTCTACTAAATGAATACCAAATGATAAAGGTCTTAAATTTATGGCTGCAATAGGGTTGGTTTCTTGTAATACCAATTTCCCTAACATATTATAAATAGAAATTTTTTCAACTACAGCATCACTCGAATTTTGAATATTTAAGGAGTTTCTTGCCGGATTAGGGAACAATGCAATAGTATTATTTAATACTTCCTGGTCAATACCATTTTTCACAGTATTATTTTTACTAATAATCTGGTATTCAGGATCTATTTGAACAGTTTTAATTATAAATGGAATAATCCCGGTAAAACTTTGCTTATTATCACTAAGTTTTAATCGTATAAATTGAGATTCTCCTTGTTCACTACTTACTTTTATAGGAACTGGCATTTCAAAGAAAGAAACTGAAGGGTCAGATTGAATTTGATTAACAGTTATGCTGATAGCATTAGTTGATTCATTTTGAAACCAACTAATTTCATAAGAAGGAAACCCTTTGCCTACAAACCAATCATTAAAAAAGTCGCTTACATCAAGATGGGATTGTGTTTCTATACTTTCTTTAAAACTTTTGAATGTAGCAGTTTGATTATTTTGATTTAATTCAGCCAAATAAGAGTTAATGCCATGAGTATATTCTTCATCTCCTAATTTATATTTTAACATATGTAAAATCATTGCTGTTTTTAAATAACTTGGGTCATTATAAGAACCAGAGGTAATTTTTTCAATCGTAGATTTCCGATGTGATATATTATCTATATCAAAACTAATTACAGATTTTTCTTCTGTAGGACTAAGTAATTCATGAAGGTATGAATCAAATATATTCAACTCCTCTTGAGCGTAAGAAAAGCTTGATAAAATAAATAGCGATAACAGTAATAATTTCTTCATAAACGATAACTTTGTCGTAGGTTTCATAGCAAACGAGACCGCTAATATAATTAAATTTATGAAAACATCATTTTTGGGAAAATCGATTTATACAATTATTTCAATTGGTGTTTTATTTATAATTTTTGTTTTTATTGGATACTATCTTCTATCTCCAACTAAAAAGTTACCAATTTATAATCCCGCTGATGTAAACCCAAAACTGGTCGATGCCTCTGTAAAACACATTCGTTCAAATCATAAAATAGCAGATTTTCAATTGATTAATCAAAATGGTGATACGATAACGCAACATAATTATAAGGATAAAATTTATGTAGCTGATTTCTTTTTTACTAGATGCCAGACTATTTGCCCAATAATGTCAACCAATATGGGTGATCTGCAAGAGTTTTATAAAAATGACACTACGGTCATGTTATTATCACATTCCGTTACGCCGGTAATAGATAGTATTTCTGTTTTAAGAGCTTATGCTGATAAAAGGAAAATTTTAGATTCTAAATGGAATTTAGTTACAGGAGATAAAAAGCATATCTATGAATTGGCAAGAAAGTCCTATTTCGCTGTATTAGATGAAGGAGATGGTGGAGCACAAGATTTTATCCATACAGAACAATTTATACTCGTTGATCAAAAAAGACAGATAAGAGGTTTTTACGATGGGACGAGTAAAGATGAGATTCAAAGAATAATCAAAGATATTGCTATTTTAAAAAAAGAATAGCATTTATAATAAAAGTCATATCTTTTATCCTAAAAAAAGCTGTATTTTCGCACAGTATTTATAATCAATCTAAATAAAAATTGAATATTATTACCTTAGCAAACCTGTCTGTTGGAGAAAAAGGAATTATAAAAGATATTCCTTTTGATAGCGTGCCGTTAAAATTACTGGAAATGGGTTGTTTACCGGGAAAAGAAGTAGAGTTATTGCAAGTTGCTCCGTTAAGAGACCCATTATATATTAGAGTAAATGGCAGTCATTTGGCAATCAGAAGAGATATGGCCGAACTTATCGAAATTACCAAAAGTAAAAATTTATGCGAGAAACTGAAGTCATAAAAGTTGCTTTAGTTGGTAATCCAAATACAGGTAAGTCTTCACTATTTAATCAACTTACCGGTTTAAATCAAAAAGTAAGTAATTATCCTGGAATTACTGTAGAGAAGAAAAGTGGTACCGCTAAGATTAATGATAAAGTAACGGCATCAATAATAGACCTGCCAGGGACCTACAGTATAAACCCTACCAGTTTAGATGAAAATATTGTGTTGGAGGCATTTTTAAATGAATCTAATGATTATCCTGATGTTGTTGTTGTGGTAGCTGATGTGGAAAACTTAAAAAGAAACTTGTTTTTATTTACTCAAATTAAAGATCTTGAAATTCCTGCCATATTAGTGATAAATATGGTTGATCAGATGAAAAGAAAAGGAATTTCTTTGGATATAGCGAAATTAAAACAAGAATTAAAATCTGAAGTTTTACTCATAAGTGCTCGTAAAAACTTAGGATTAGCAGAACTGAGAACGGCAATTCTAAATTATAAAAAGGTCAATACTACAACAATTGCGAATATTGCTAATAGAGTAGATGCTGAGTTCTTCAAAAAAGTTAAAAGTAGTTTTAAAGAGATGTCTCTTTATAAAGCTTGGTTGTTAATAACTCAACAGCATAATTTTCCAAATATTGACCCGGCCTTAAAAAAACGGATTGATAAATTTAGAGATGAACCTGATAAGTTAAAAAAGATGCAAAATAAAGAAACCATTTTGCGTTATCAGTACATTAATGATATCCTCAAAAAAACGTATTCATTTGATGCAGAAAATGCAACAGGATTAAGGTCTAAACTAGATAAAGTATTAACCCATAAATTTTTTGGGTATATTATATTTGCAAGCATTTTATTGTTAATTTTTCAATCTATTTTTGATTGGACACGCGTACCAATGGACCTAATTGATAGTGCCTTTGCACAATTAAGTTCCTTTGCCAAAAATCAATTACCATCGGGTGTTTTTACTAATTTAGTTGCTGAAGGTATTATACCCGGAATTGGAGGAATTGCAATTTTTATACCTCAAATAGCCATTCTCTTTTTATTGATATCTATTTTAGAGGAAACAGGCTACATGAGTAGAGTGGTTTTTTTAATGGATAAAATTATGCGTCGTTTTGGGATGAGTGGTAAAAGTGTAATACCCTTAATTTCTGGTACAGCTTGCGCAATACCGGCTATTATGGCAGCTAGAAATATCAGCGGTTGGAAAGAACGATTAGTGACCATTCTTGTAACCCCGTTCACTACATGCTCAGCAAGATTGCCTGTATACGCAATTATTATTGCCTTGGTAATTCCTAATGATAGAATTTTAGGAATTTTTAGCCTGCAAGGATTTACTTTGATGGCCTTATATCTTCTCGGATTTGGGGCAGCCATGGCTTCAGGGTTTTTGCTAAATAAGACCTTAAAAGTTAGGGGGAAAAGTTTTTTTGTGATAGAAATGCCTAATTATAAATTGCCTTCTATTAAAAACGTGGTATACACTGTCTTAGAAAAAACCAAAGCTTTTGTGTTTGGTGCAGGTAAAATAATTTTAGCCATTTCAATAGTATTGTGGATGTTGGCTTCAAATGGCCCCGAGTCATTTAAAATGGCCACTGAAACTATACAGAAAGAAAATGTTGATCTAACTGAAAAACAATTAAATCAAAAAGTAGCATCATACAAATTAGAGCATTCATATATTGGTATAGCTGGTAAAGCGATTGAGCCGGCAATAAAACCGTTAGGTTATGATTGGAAAATAGGAATTGCTTTAATAAGTTCCTTTGCAGCAAGAGAAGTGTTTGTAAGTACCTTGGCTACCATTTATAGTGTAGAAGATGACTCTAATACAACAACTATTAAAGAGCGAATGGCGGCAGAAATTAATCAGGATACCGGGGAGAAAAGGTTTAATTTTCCTGTTGGGATGTCACTATTGATCTTTTATGCATTTGCGATGCAATGTATGAGTACATTGGCCATTGTTAAACGTGAAACGAATAGTTGGAAATGGCCAATTTTGCAGTTATTCGGTATGACAGCTTTGGCTTATCTAGCCTCTTTACTTACCTTTACTTTATTAAATTAATAATATGCAAACAGTTTTCGTTTATATAGCTTTAGTTTTGGCATTGGTTTTTTTGATAAAAAAATTCTTTTTTAGTAACAAGAAAAAAACAGGTTGTAACACTGATTGTGATTGTTA
>CAZJCZ010000173.1:0-4622 GCA_964544575.1 uncultured Flavobacteriaceae bacterium
AAATTAATTTGCATTTAACTACATTATTCGTAGTTCTTTGCAAAATGATTTTAGTAATCTAATACTACTTTATTAATTATAGTTATAAAAACTGTATCCTAATCTTAGAAAAAGGATTATTTTCTATTTGTAGATTTTGGAATGCGTATTTTATCGCTATCTGACACAATAATTCTAAAAACTATAATTCGTCACTAAATTTGATTTGCTGACGAATTATAGTTTTCTTATATTTGTCAAAAATTATTATTATCAACTCAAAAAAACTACAAATAACAGATTTCAAAAAACACTTTTTAGATGTTAATTTGTTTGGAGTTAAGGATATTTATGCCTTTTACTTAAAATATGATAAAGAGGTTAAGCAAACTACAATTAACTGGCGAATTTACAAGTTGATTGATTTAGGTATTTTAAAAAGAGTTGGCAGAGGTAAATACTCATTAGGTGAACAAAAAATTTTTACTCCAGAAATTACTTCAGATATTGAATCAATATATTCAATGGTTGGTAAACAATTTCCTTATTTAGAGAAATCAATTTGGACCACCAAATGGCTTAACCAATGGATGCTTCATATTCCAAATACACATTTAATTATTTTAGAAGTAGAAAAAGAAGCTGAAGAAAATGTGTTCTATCATTTAAAAGAGTCAAGAAAGAATGTATTTCTTTATACCGAAGAAGGCATTATTAACAAGTACGCCGATGATGATACTGATATAGTGATTATTAAAAACCTGATAACTGATTCTCCACTACAAAATATTAAAACAGTTGAAGTACCAACCATAGAAAAAATAGTGGTTGATTTAATCGTAGATACAGAGTTGTATTCAGCATATCAAGGTAGAGATTTGGATAGTATTATTGAAAATGCGGTTGAATATTACACTATAAACAATGACAAGCTATTGAGATATGCAAATAGGAGAAGAAAAAAAGATATTGTGGTTAATAGAATAGGTAAAAATATGCTATGATTTTAAAAAGTAGTTTGCAACTTGACTGGATAAATTCTAAAACGAAAGAATTTAAGGCTGACCCTCTAATTATAGAAAAGGTAATTAGGGCTTTGGTACTTTTAGAAGAGCTTCAAAAAGCGGGCTTAAGCTTTATTTTTAAAGGAGGAACTTCACTAATGCTCTTGATTCAAGAACCTAGAAGATTCTCTATAGATATAGATATTCTCGTTGAAGATAAAACACAGAGTATAGAAACTTTTTTAGATAAAGTGATTTCAAATAGTGATTTTACAGAATGGAAAGAACATAAAAGAAAAACGGAATCTATAATCGAAAAGAAACATTATAAAATATATTATCGACCACAAACTCCAATGAAAGGTGAAATAAATAATATTCTCCTAGATGTAGTTTTTGAAAGCAACCCATATACTCAAACAAAAGAAACAGAAATATCACATTTTCTTATTCAGGAAGAAGACAAGCCTATAAAAGCTATAACGCCAACCCTAACAGCTATTTTGGGCGATAAGTTAACAGCTTATGGACCAAATACTACTGGTGTCCCTTTAACGAAACCAATGGAAGTTATGAAACAAATTTATGATGTTGCCGGTATTTTCGATAGAGTAGAAAACTTAAACGGAGTTAAGGAAAATTTCATAAAGGTATCCAAAACCGAACTTAAATATAGGGGATTCAAAAAAGAAGACCATCAAATCATAATAGATGATATTGTTAAAACTTCCTATAATTTTTGTTGTTATGGAAAATTAAATACTGATGAATATAAAACAATGCAATCTGGTGTATTAAAGTTGAATAATTTTATTTATGGGGATAAATTTAGAGAACCACAAGCACAAATAGCGCTAGCAAAAGCCTGCTATATTGCTAAGAATATTGAGAATGATAATCAATCAATAGAGCGATTTAATAATGATATTGACATGAGAGATTGGACTATTATACAAACAGATTATAATAAACTAAACAAACTGAAAAAACACAATATTGAAGCATTTTACTATTG
This sequence comes from uncultured Flavobacteriaceae bacterium, assembly GCA_964544575.1. Taxonomy (GTDB): domain Bacteria; phylum Bacteroidota; class Bacteroidia; order Flavobacteriales; family Flavobacteriaceae; genus Aureibaculum. The sequence continues at coordinate 1,999 of CAZJCZ010000173.1, forward strand.
GTATAAGGCTTTAAATTAAAGAATTACCTAAGTTCAAAGAGTATTAGAGGGGCTTTAATAAGCAACTCCGAAAATTTGAAAAGATTAAATAAATAGTGTTTTATTAGGGTCTTACAAGAAATTCAAACATATATCAGTTACAGTATAATAAATACATGAAAATTCAATTTTGTTCAGACTTACATTTGGAGATGAGCCAAAACCAAAAATGGATTAAAGAGTACCCATTAATTCCTAACGGGGATATTTTAATCATAGCTGGAGATACTGACTATCTTGGGTCTGACTTTGGGCAACAAGATTTTTTCAAGAAAATATCTGATGATTTTGAGCAAAGCTATATTATTCCAGGGAATCATGAATATTATGGAGGGTTTGATATTTCGACAGCTTTTGAAAAAACTAATGAAAAGATATTTGATAATGTTTCATTGTTGAATAATGATGTAGTGACATATTATGAGGTTCAATTAATATTTTCTACCATGTGGTCATTAATTGGAAGGTACAAGCATGAAATTATTAATGCTGTCGCAGATTTCCGTAGGATAAATTATAAAGGTCAACCTTTAAGTACAGATCGTTTCAATCAACTACATAGAAAATCATTTGAGTTTATTCAAAAGGAAGCTAATAAAGAAGGACAAAAAATAATTATTACTCATCATTTGCCAAGTAATCTATGTAATGCTAAAGAATTTAGAGGGAGTATATACAATGATGCGTTTTGCGTTGATAAAACAGACTTTATTAAGCATTCTAATATTGATTATTGGATATATGGTCATAGTCATAGAAATGTAGGAGATATTGAAATAAATGGCACAAAAATGGTAACTAATCAATTGGGTTATATTGCCCATGGTGAACAATTTGCTTTTGAGAGAGACAGGGTTATTGAAATATAAGTCCTTCTCAAGACTAATGAGTGGTAAATTACAATCTATCAAACAAAAAGTGAGCTATTCGGTGAGTACTAAATTTTAAAATGATGTATCTTTCTTTATATCAGTTAATTACAGCTATATGGATAGTCCCTCCGTCTCCACGATCAAAACAAAAATCCGCACATGAGTGCGGATTTTTTTATTTCAGAATGTCCCAAAGCAAAGCTTTTAAGGGGAGTATGAAATAAAAAATAGAGATGTGCGCAAGCACATAGATTTTTGTTTTGCAGAACTGAAGGCACTAGGGAACAGCTTTAGCTGAATCTTTCCGTCTCCAATTATTAAAACCGTAATTAATTAATAAATAGTTACGATTGTTCTTTAACGTTTAGCATATTAAACTCGTAAAAGGTCATAAATCAAAAATAATTGAATATCCTAGACAAAACAAATTGATTAGTCCAGCGAAATTAATCATACACGTCGTTGTACGCTCGTGTTTTATTCTCTTTTTATTGCTTCGATAAACTTACAAACCTAAAATTCTATTAACTTATACCTATATTTTCGTCATATGATTTCTCTGATATTTCATATCCTTTTTCACAAAATCATTATTCCAAACTCTTTTCTTATTTCGGAGATTGGAGTATTTAAATATGATTCATAATTTGACCAAGTCCATGGTTTAGTCATCCGTTTCGCTCTAATTATTACCGTTGGTATTGCTAAAAGAAATCGGACGATATTTTTTGCAACATGCTGAAAACTATACATCCTAAATAATTCAAAGGCATTTGCTTCATTGTATTCACTTATTACTTTCCAAAATCCTAAGGTTGTTCCAAAAGTTGTCCATAATTTGACCACTCCTTCTCCATAGATTGAAGTATCACAACCAAATACAATATGAGCAATATCATGGCATAATAAGAACTTTTGAGCTCTATCAGATGTAGGCCTGTCAGAAAAATATTTCGTATTCTTCTCGTAAAACTTATCTATTCCCTGTTGAAGTGTTACTTCGTCTGTCATCATTTAAGAATTAGTTTAGGATATTTTTATTCTACATGGCGCACAACGCGTTGTTGTGTGTAGTTTATTACTTATTTTCATCACAGAATTTATTTAAATCTGAGATTGTCATTGCTCCAGCAAATCGTTTAATTTCTTTTCCATTTTTTATTAGAATAAATTGAGGTAATCCTTTTATTTGAAATTTGTCTAATAATTTCCTATTCAAATCAGCATTCACTTTAGCTACTCGAATATTTTTAGATTCGAATGCGAATTTTTCAATAGTAGAATTCATCATTATGCAAGGTCCGCACCACTCAGCCCAAAAATCTATTAAAATCAATTTTTCCTTCTTCAATATTACCTCAATATTCTTCTCATTCAATTGAAGAATTTTTGAATCAAAACTTCTTTTAAATGTTTTATTATAAACATATCTTAATGGGAAAGACAAACCAGCAAAAACCGATGATGATAAAAAAAGAATGAATGCAAAAATGTAGTTTACAATTGTTCTAAAATTTTTTATAGATTCGAAGTTTTTTTCCGATTCATTTTGGTATTTTATTATCTTTTCAAACATTTTTTTCGCAATTACACACAACATTTGATGTATACAAATGAGCGATTAATTCTTATTATTCCAATTAGTAGCTTCCAATATCTTATGAAAGATTTCAGTATTTTCATAAACACCAGAAAATGCTTCAGCTCCTGGAC
>CAZJCZ010000174.1:0-4613 GCA_964544575.1 uncultured Flavobacteriaceae bacterium
CTTCTCAGAATTTTACTCATTATCATATATCAAAAAAAAAAGGAGTGTAAATATACACTCCTTTTTTTAATTAATTCAATATTATTTTTACTCTACTAGTAACCTGAGTTTTGAGTTAATGAACCATCACTCGCAGTAATTTGCTCAAGTGGAATAGGCATTATTTCTAAGTTAGCTGATTGTCCTCCTGGTTTTTCCCACCATGCATCGCCCCATACTCCAAAACGGATCTGATCACGTCTTCTACTTGATTCCATGAACATTTCTTTACCACGTTCTGTTAAGAATTGATCAGCATCAACAGATGGAAGCGCGGCTAGTCCGGCTCTATCTCTTATTGCATTAAGGTCAGGTAAAGCTTGACTCCAATCGCTTGCTTGTCTTGCTTTTGCCTCGCCACGAATTAAATGCATATCACCTAAACGTACTATTGGATAGTCATTATCCATATTATCTCTACCAAATTGTTTAAAACTAAATTTCCCTAGTCTAGCACCACCATCACGTTGCGCATTAGGTTCTAATTCATTAACCTGTGGTACATAATTTAATATAGGATCTCCTGGATCTGAATAATCAACAATTGTACTTCCACCATAATCGGATTGTACTCCTACAATGAAATTATTTGCTTTTCTTAAGTCATTTGCGTCATAAGAATTATAAAATTCTTCTAAAGCTACATATCCATTCCAAGGTTGTGATTGAAGGTTCCATGTAAACTGACTTGAATAATGAAGTGTCATTTGTGTAAAATTCATATTTGCACCAGTTACTTCATCAAAAGCTACTGACCATATGATCTCAGGATTAGTTTCATTATTTGGTGCAAATACCGCAGCATAACCCGTTAACTCATCAGGATCACCTGTACCTGGTCTTTGACCTAAATTAGGTATTGAAAAAGATGCATCAGAAAGCATGTATGGCCCACTATTTATAATATAATCAGCCGCATCATAAGCTTCTTGATATCGTGGTGTACCTGTAAATACTTCGGCATTTAAATATAATTTCGCCAATATTCCTAAGGCCGCGTATTGATTTATTCTATACTTATCATCATCAGTCGACAAATCGCTTGATGAAAGATCCATAGAAGCTGTTACTGCGCCAATGCCCAATGCAGATAATAATTCACTCTCTATAAAGTTGAAAGCTGCTGTTCTATCAGATTGTGGTGCCGATGGGTTGTTTTCAGTAACTAATTTTATACGACCGAACACATCAACCAGTCTGAAGTAGTAATAAGCTCTAAGGGCTCTTAACTGTGCCGATTGGTTTCCTGTTATACCAGCCACTCCCAATTGCGTGTTACATTCGGTAATACCCTGATAAAGCTGACTCCATGTTCCGTTTAATGGTCCACTTGCAGCAGTATATGTATGTCTGTGCATATTTAACCAAACTCCACCGTCATACCAGTCACCACCTTTTTGTGTAACAGCTGCTTCATCAGATGAAACTGTTTGTACAGAGAAATATCCTCCATGATTTGCAGTTCCATCACGTAATTTAGAGAAAGGCCCTGCTAATACATCACTAGCGCCGCCGCCACCGCCGCCACCGCCGGTACCAGCTACTGTTACTTCACTAGTAACATCGCCTACTAGAACTTCTTCCAAATCCGTACATGAGTACGACAGTAAAAAAACTCCTAACAACATCAAATAACTAAAAAATCTTGTTTTCATGTTTTTATTTTTTATCATTTTTATTATTTTTAAAATTTTATTGTCACACCCAATGCAAATGTTCGAGCAAGAAAATAACTACTTCTTCTGTCAATACCAGGTGCTAAAACGTCAGTTCCGCTAGGGTCTCCACCATTATCTGAAGCGCCGCTATCTACTAACGATGCCTCTGGATCGTTACCAGTATAATCTGTTATTGTAAACAAATTAGATCCGGTTAAACTCATGTTTATACCTTTAATATATTTTTGAGTTTTTTCGCTAAGTTCAAAATTATAACCTACAGTTAAGTTTTGCAATTTAAAAAAGCTTGCTTTCTCAACATATAATGAACTAAACTGTGCGTTTGTTATATCAGGATTCGCTAACTCTGTATTCACAAAGTTGTATCCTGTTTGTGAACCAACTCTAGGCTCAAAAAATGCTCTGTATGTATTTATTAAACTGTGACCGAATTGTCCTCTAAAGAATGCATTCACTTCCCAGTTTCCAATAAATAATTGATTGGTCCAACCAATTTCAAAATCAGGAATCCCTTTACCTAATACAGCAAAATCAGTATCTTCATCAAGCCCTGCATCCGCACCAGCGTTTACTACACCATCACCGTTAACGTCAACAAAAACTTGAGAACCATCAACTACTTCTCCCGAAAATACAGGACCCCAAATTTGACCGATCTGTTCTCCTTCTCTAACCAAGATCATATTTGTACTATTCTGACCCGGAGCACCTAATGGTCCTCTCAATTCGCTATCAACAACATACTCTTCAAGTGTTGATTTATAAGTTGAGAAAATAATGCCCGTATTATAGGTGAAATCCTCTTTTTCAACAAGATCATACTTTAAAGTTAATTCTAACCCTTCAGTTTTTAATTTACCTGCATTTTCAAATCTGTTATCAACACCAAACTCAGCTACATCAACTTTTCTGTTTATAATAAAATCACTCACGTCTCTGGTATATAGATCTAATGTTGCATCAAATCGCTGCGTTGAAAACTCAAAACCAAGGTTAATCTCAGTTTTTTCTTCCCATTGTAGATCAGGATTCGCTGCTCTTGCTAATGTACTACTTGCTGCACCCGTATCAGTATCATAAACTATGTTCCTAATTTCTCTTGATAAACCATTATCATTTGGTAAAGCTCCGGTTACACCATAACCCAATCTTACTTTTAAAAGATCAACACCATCTAATTCTAAATAATTATTTATATCAGCACCTACACCAAAAGCAGGGAATGTACCCCATTGGTTGTCTACCCCTAATTTAGTTGAACCTTCATGCCTAACAGAGGCCATTACGAAAATTGCATCATCAAAAGTGTAGTTAGCTCTTCCAAAAAAGGCAATCAATCTTTCTTCAGGGCTACGGTTACTATTTGCAGAGATAAACCCAGCTTCAAACAAGTCATAAGAATTTTCGATAGCATTTGAGAAATCTAAACTATTATCAGGAAAATCACCAATTTGTAAGTAATGATCTGCAAAATTATTTTCTTGATAAGAATATCCAGCCGTAAAGGTTAGCCTTGAGTTGTCATAATCACCAGTATAGGTTGCATATGTTTCAAACAATGTTAGATTAGCATCTTGATCATAAAAATCAGCTCTACCTTTTCTTGTTGCATTTGCCGCTCCACCTCTAAAGTGCGAAGTTGTTGGGTAGTACTGTCTGTTATTTACGTTAACCTGTTGTTCTGATATGACGGCTACAGCGCTAATTGATTCAGTAATATCAGTTTTTAATTTAATTCCATAATTAAAAGTAGTCTGAACTCCTCTATTATAATTTTGATTTATTATAGATACAGGGTTAAATGAATCAAATAAACCTAAGGCTTCAAAATAACCACCAAATTGGTCAGCGTTGAATTGGAATGGAGAATCTGCTCCTAAAATTGGCGCAGTTGGGTTAAATAAAACTCCATATCGTAATGCTTCATAGAATCCAAATTCACTTTCCTTTTTAGTATATGCCGTATTGAAAGTTATACTAAGTTTATCATTTAAAATTTTAGTGCTAAAATTAGCCCTGCTATTAAATTGATCAAAACCACTATTTTCTAAAATACCTTCAACGTCCCTTATATTTGCAGAAATTCTATAGCTAGTATTATCACTACCACCAGAAGCTGCAAAGTTATGAACTTTGGTAATACCCGTTCTTGTTACTTCATCTACCCAATCATTACTAGCTCCAAGATCAAATCCTCCGGCCGCTCTAAATTCAGCAGGCGACATTACATCAACCGTATTTGCAATAGAACTTACTTCTAACTGACCGTTATATTCAAATCCTACTTTACTAGAGCTCCCTTTTTTAGTTGTTACCAAGATAACCCCACTAGATCCACGAGTACCATAGATCGCCGCAGCAGATCCATCTTTTAATACACTTATATTTTCTATATCACTAGGGTCAACACTTGCCAAATCACCACCAGATAAACCGTCAATTACAATTAATGGTGATGTATTTGCACCAATGGTAGAAATACCCCTTAATCTAATAGTTCCTGTATTATTTGGATCACCACCTCTTGTAGAAATAGTAAGTCCGGCTACTTTACCTTGTAATAATTGTGCTGTATTATTTACAACCCCTTTATTAAATTCGGAATCGTCAAGTTGTACAATAGAAGAAGTTACTTCTTTCTTAACCTGAGAACCATAACCAGTAATTACAACCTCATCAAGTGTTGTAGCATCAACTAGTAATTCCACATTAATTACAGTTTGACCGTTTACCGCAATTTCTTGCGTTGTAAACCCGATAAAACTAAATACTAAAACAGCATCGGAATCAACGTTCTCAATAGAAAAAAGTCCATCAAAATCTGTTGTTACCCCTTGTACTGTACCTTTAACTATAACATTAACACCCGGTAATGGTCCACCATCACCTGTTACT
>CAZJCZ010000175.1:0-2489 GCA_964544575.1 uncultured Flavobacteriaceae bacterium
TATATTCTGCTCAACAAGAGTTTTTACAAGCTATGTTAGACGTCATAAACAAAAAGGCGGAATTAGAAACAGCGCTAAATAAAATCAACAACTAATCAACTCATAAAATTAATAAAAATGAAAAATATTTTAACTTTTTTAATAATTATAATTATAGCGATTTCCTGTAATAAGGAAATTCAAAAATCTTCATTAGAAGATCTTAATACTCAAAAAATGACTCTTGTATCTAAAATTGATAGTCTAAATAAGGAGCTTAAAGGGATTGAGAAAGAAATTTCTAAGTTAGATACAGGTAAAAAACTACAAATTGTAACTACCATACCTGCCAAAATTGGAGAGTTCAAGCATTATATTGAAATACAAGGTATTGTTCAAGCTGATAAAAATATTGAGATCCGTCCTGAATTAGGCGGAACTGTGAAATCTATTCTGGTAAAAGAAGGTCAAAGAGTTTCTGCGGGTCAATTATTGGTTCAATTGGATGACTCATCTATAAAAAATACTCTTGCTGAATTAAACACACAATTAAATTTAGCCAAAACAACTTTTGAACGCCAGGAACGTTTATGGAATCAAAAAATTGGTTCAGAAATGCAATATTTACAAGCTAAAGCTCAAAATGAAAGTCTAGAAAACAATTTAACTACAATAAAAAATGAAGCGCGCAAAATGAAAATTATTGCACCGTTTAGTGGAATTGTTGATGTGATTTTTCCTAAAAATGGTGAACTTACAAATCCGCAATCACCAGTAATACGTTTAATAAATTTAGACAAGGTTTATGTAGAAGCGGATATAACAGAAACATATCTTCCAATTCTTAAAGTTGGTACCGAAGTTATATTAAATTTCTCTTCAATTAATAAAGAAGTAAATTCTAAAATTGCACAAATTGGTCATTATATAAACCCAGATAATCGGAGTTTCAAAACTAGAATTAACATTTCTAATAAAGATCAAAGCATTAAGCCAAATTTATTAGCTGATGTAAAAATCTTAGATTTTGCAACAAACGGGATCATTATTCCATCCAATCTCGTACAGCAGGACCAAAAAGGAAGCGATTATGTATTCACAATTAAAACAAAAAATGGTGAACATGAAATAGTAAAAACCTTAGTAAAGGTTAGTAATGAATACAACCATAATGTTTATATAAGTGAAGGATTATCTGATAGTGACACCATAGTAAATTTAGGTGCTAGACTTGTACAAAGTGGTGATATTGTTAAAATAAAATAAGCGGGAAAATTAAATTTGATCTAAATTAAAATGAGTAAAATATTAAAAGAGTTTAAGCTATCAACATGGTCAATTCATAATAAAATGACTGTGTTTGTTTTAATTGGAATGATTTTTTTGGCTGGTATATTTTCGTACCAAAGTATGCCAAGAGAAGCATTTCCCGAAATTGTTGTACCTCAAATATATGTGGCAACAGCTTATCCAGGAAACTCAGCACTGGATATAGAAAAATTAATTACACGTCCGCTAGAAAAAGAAATAAATGGAATCTCCGGAGTAGATGAAATTATTTCTACTTCTATTGAAGGATTTTCGTCTATTCAAGTTGAATTTGATTTTGGTATTACTCCTACTGAAGCTTTGCGTAAAGTAAAAGACAAAGTTGATGCAGCAAAATCTGACAAAGATTTCCCAACAGATTTACCTGCTGATCCTACAGTTCAGGAATTGAATTTCGCAGAATTAATACCCATAATGAATATTAATTTATCTGGTGATTTCTCTATGGATCAGTTAAAAGAATATGGCGAATATTTAGAAGACGAGATAGAAAAAGTGCCAGAAATTTCTAAAGTTGATATTCGTGGTATTCAAGATAAAGAAATGGAAATTAGTGTTGATTTATACAAAATGGAAATATCCAAAATCAGCTTTAATGATATAGCAACTGCCATTCAAAACGAAAATACAACTGTTTCCGGTGGTGACTTATTAGAAAATGGAATCCGTAGAAATGTCAGAATTATTGGAGAATTTAAATCAGCTAAAGAAATTGAAGATATTGTTGTAAAACAAGAAGAAGGCAATATAGTATACTTACGTGATATTGCAAATGTTAGTTTTAAGGAACAAGAAAAAGAAAGTTATGCTCGCGAATTTTCTCAACCTGTTGTAATGTTGGATGTCACCAAAAGAGGTGGGGAAAATCTTATAAATGCGTCTACACAAATTGATGAAATCATTAATAATGCTAAAGAAAGCTATTTTCCTTCTAACTTACATATTTCCAAAACTAATGACCAAACTAACGATACTAAAACTATGGTTGCCGACTTGGAGAATAGCATAATTTTAGGAGTCATTTTAGTAGTTGTTGTTTTGCTGTTTTTTCTTGGGATTAGAAATGCGCTTTTTGTAGGTATAGCTATTCCTTTATCAATGTTTATTTCATTTATTATATTAAATGCATTAGGAGTAACATTAAATACTATGGTGTTATTCTCATTAGTAATTGCATTAGG
>CAZJCZ010000175.1:2589-4567 GCA_964544575.1 uncultured Flavobacteriaceae bacterium
TCATTATTTGTTGCTTTGATAATTAACCCAATGTTAACTTCAGTATTTATGAAAATTAAAGAAGACGAAGTTAATTTTAAAAAGGTATTAACATATAGTTCTATTATATTCGCTGTAGGTGTACTCTTTATTATTGGGGGCCTGTCATCAGGAATTAAAGGATTTAATGCCTTAGGATTATTCATGGTTTTAGCAGGTTTACTACGTGTGATTAATACAAAATTATTAACTCCGGGAACTTTGTGGTTTCAAAGCGTTTTTCTGCCTAGACTGGAAAAAAATTATGAAAAACAATTACAATTTGTTCTTAAAGGGAAAAGACCAAGAAGGTTTTTTATGGGAACTTTTGGGCTTTTAATATTCTCTTTTATTCTTTTTACGGTCTTCCCTCCAAATGTGTTATTCTTTCCTGAAACTCCACCTAAACAAGTGTATGTTTATTTAGAATACCCTATTGGTACCGATATCACTGAAACCAATAAGCTTTCTATTGAAGTTGAAAATAAAATTCAAGATCATTTAAAAAAATATGAAATAAATGGAGATAACTTTTTAATTACTTCTGTTATAGGGCAAGTTGGAGAAGGAACAAGTGATCCAAACCAAGGACAACAAGGTGGAACAACTCCAAACAAGGCGCGTATTACTGTAGATTTTGTTAAGTTTATTGAACGTGATGGTCTTGATACAAATGATGTTTTAATTGAAATAAGAGAATTACTTCAAGATTTCCCTGGTGTTTATATTACTGTGGATCGTCCTGCTGACGGACCACCAGCCGGTGCACCAATTAATATTGAAGTGTCAGGAGATGACTATGTACATTTATTAGAAACTTCTGAAAATATTAAACAATTTATTAATAAAACAAATATTTTAGGTATTGAAGATTTAAAACTAGATGTTGAGCAAGGCAAACCGGAGTTACCTATAATAATTGACAGACAAAAAGCAAGACGTTTAAATGTTTCAACCGGTCAAATTGGTGATGCTTTAAGAACATCATTGTTTGGAAAAGAGGTGTCAACTTTTAAAGATGGAGAAGATGATTATCCGATAAACATCCGTTTAATGGATAAATATCGTTATAACAAAGATCTATTGGTAAATCAAAAAATTACTTTTAGAAATCAAAGTAGTGGTGAAATTGTACAAGTACCTGTATCTGCTGTTGCAACTACTGAAACTTCGTCAACATTTAGTGCTGTTAAACGCAAAGATTTAAATAGGGTAATTACCATTTTTTCAAATGTACTGGAAAACTATAACGCCACTGAAGTTAATGATCAAATTAGAAAATCATTAGAAAATTTTGATTTACCTAAAGATATTTCAATTTCATTTACGGGTGAACAAGAAAGTCAAGCCGAAGAAATGGCATTTTTAAGTAAAGCTTTATTGATAGCTGTATTTTTAATTTTCTTAATACTTGTTGGTCAATTTAATTCAACCTCAACACCAATTGTAATTTCATTATCAGTTTTATTAAGTCTAATAGGAGTGTTACTTGGGTTAATCATTTTTAGAATGGATTTTATTATTATGATGACTATGATTGGTATCATTTCATTAGCCGGTATTGTAGTAAATAATGCAATTGTACTAATTGATTATACCAATTTAATTATGCAACGTAAACGCAAGGAGCAAGGATTAGAGGCCGGGTCATTAACAAGAGAATTGATTTATGAAAGTATTGTGGAAGGTGGGAAAACTCGATTAAGACCGGTTTTATTAACCGCTATTACTACTGTATTAGGTCTTTTACCTTTAGCTATTGGAATAAACATAAACTTCATGACTTTGTTCACGGAATTTGATCCACAATTCTATATTGGAGGCGAAAACGTGGTATTCTGGGGGCCAATGTCTTGGACAATTATTTTTGGTTTGACATTCGCAACATTCCTAACTTTGATAATAGTTCCTGTAATGTACTCTTTAATAAATAACATAAAAGTAAATCTCAGAAGCAGAA
>CAZJCZ010000176.1:0-4565 GCA_964544575.1 uncultured Flavobacteriaceae bacterium
TAGCAAATTTATAAGACCTGGAGCACAACGTATTGGATTTACAAATTCAGATGATACAATTATGGTTACAGCTGCTAAAAACCCAGATGGTTCCATTGCAGTTGTGGTTTTTAATGAAACTGAAACCCCAAAAACTATTAACCTATCAATACATGAAAAGAATGTAGAAATCACAATAGATGCGCAAGCAATTCAAACTATTGTCATTCCTAAAGTATAAAATAGAATTAACTAACTAAAAAATAAAATTATGTCACAAATCAAAACAGCCACAACAAATAAAGTGCCATTAGGTCAAAAAGCCGCCTTTGGTGCTGGTCATTTAGTTTTGAACTTATATCCAGGAGCATTAGGATTCTTTATGTTCTTCTTACTAACAGCTTTTGGGATGGATCCACTTTTGGCTGGACTTTTAGGTGGATTGCCTCGATTTTTTGATGCGATTACCGATCCAATTATGGGGTTTATTTCAGACAATACAAGTTCAAAATGGGGCAGAAGGAGACCATACATTTTAGTTGGAGGTATTCTAAGTGCCATTACATTTGTGCTTCTTTGGCAACTTGATGAAAACAATTCAGCAGACTACAATTTTTGGTACTTTTTAATTATGTCTATGGTTTTTCTTATTGGAAATACCATGTTTGCGACACCTTTGGTTGGTTTAGGCTATGAAATGACCTCTGATTATAACGAGCGGACACGTTTAATGGCATTTTCGCAAACAGTTGGTCTAATAGCCTGGGTAATTGTACCTTGGTTTTGGGTAATTATTGCTGACCCAGATATTTTTAGTAATCAAGCCGAAGGAGTAAGAACAATGGCACTTTATGTTGGAGTCGCTTGTTTACTTCTCGGACTTTTGCCGGCTTTTTTTTGTAAGGGTATGGATTCTTCTCATATGGGAAACAGGAAAAAATTATCTTTCACCTCTTTATTTAGTAATTTGAAAGACTTATTTAGGAGTATAAAAGAGGCTATAAAGAATAAACCGTTTATGAAATTATGTGGTGCTACTTTTTTAGTATTTAACGGTTTCCAAATAGTAGCATCTTTTAGCTTTTTTATTTTTGTTTTTTACATTTTTAATGGAAGCTACGAAGCCACTTCAACATGGCCCGCTTGGTTTAGCTCTGTTGGAGCGCTGGTTTCAGCCTTTTTAGTGATTCCAATTGTGACAAAAATGTCTACAAAATGGGGTAAAAAGAATGCTTTTATTATTTCAACAGCCCTTTCTATGATTGGGTATCTTTTGAAATGGTGGGCTTTTACTCCCGAGAATATTTGGCTTTCTTTTATTCCAATACCTTTAATGTCATTTGGTTTAGGAAGTTTATTCACCTTGATGATGAGTATGACTGCCGATGTTTGTGATTTGGACGAACTTGTTAATGGGATGCCAAGGAAAGAGGGTACTTTTGGAGCGCTATATTGGTGGGTTGTAAAACTTGGACAAGGATTAGCTCTTGTTTTAGGAGGTCTAGTATTAAAGGTAATAGGATTTGATGGAAACGCAGCCACTCAGTCGGTTGAAACTTTAACAAATTTAAGAATAGCCGATATTATTATTCCTGTAGTAACAGCAGGTTTGGCTATTTGGATTATGTGGAAATACGACCTATCTGAAGATAGAGCCAAAGATATTAAAGCTCAATTAGAAGAACGAAGAGGAGTATTGTAAAAATGTTAATTTGATAAGTAGATTATATAATTAAAAAATAGTAAGATGTCAACAAAAATAATAATCATAGTAGGGGTTGTACTTATATTAATTGCAATCCTCAGCAGTATAAAAAGAAACTCAAGTGCAAGGCTTATTAGCACCAAAATTGGAATACCTGCAGGAATCATGGGTGTTTTAATAATGATATATGGCAGTTATTCATCTGGACTAGTCAATTATAATAGCCAAATTGAACAAGTTTCTATAGGGAAAAAGTTAAAGATTAGCGGACCAGTGAATGCCGTAAAAGTTGTTTCTCCAATAGACAAAGATTCCGTGGATTGCAGAATATTAACAATGGGAGTTTATCCTGAATCCCATGAAAAAGATATTTGGGTAATGATTAGACCTACAGATGACAAATATTATCCACAATCTGATCATACTAACACTTCTTACAAAAGAGATGGGGAATGGCAGGTTGTAACTCGTTTTGGAGGAGATTTAGGTGAAGTCTATGATTTAATTATTTATGAAGCGGATTCCACTGCTTCATCATTTTTTAGCTCCACCATAGAAAAGTGGAAAGAAGCTGACAACTACCCTGGGTTACAACTAGAAGAAATACCAGCTGGAGCCAAAGAAGTGGAACGTCTTGAGGTTTATTCAAGAAAAAACTGTAGAGGAGTGTTTTAGTACACAACAACAATAAAGATGAATATATTAAGAAGTGAAATTAATGTTATAAAATACTATAATGCACACAGAAAAAAAAGATAGGGTTCCATTTGGCCAAAAAGTTGCTTTCGGAATTGGCATGCTTGCCAATCAAATGTTCCCGGCTATTCTTGGTATTTTTATGATTGTATTAATAGAAGATTTGGGTTTTCCGGGTTGGATGTGGGCTCTTATATATTTTTTTCCAAGAATATTCGATGCTATCACAGACCCTATTATGGGCTTTATTTCAGACAATACAAAATCAAAATGGGGACGGAGAAGACCATATGTCTTAATAGGTGGGATAATGATGGGGTTTGCCTACATAATTATGTGGCAACTTTTTAAGGAAAACACCTTGCAATTTAATTTCTGGTATTTCTTCTTGTGGTCTATTGTCTTCTATTTAGGCCTTACGATTTTTAGTGTCCCTTATGTAGCTATGGGTTATGAGATGAGCGATGATTTTCATGAGCGTACCAGTATTATGGCGGTAGCGCAGTGGATTGGACAATGGGCATGGGTAATTGCACCATTATTTTGGATTATTATGTATGATCCAGATTGGTTTCCATCTGCGGAAGTAGCTGTGAGGCAATTGGCTGTATGGGTAGCTATACCCTGTGCTATTTGCGCCATGGTTCCAGCCATATTTATAAAAAGCAAATCCACGATAAATGAAGACTATGAGCCGCTAAATATTGCAAATGCTGGCAACAGCTTAAAAAAGATATATAATAGTTTTATCGAAGCATTTAAAATTAAGGAGTTTCGAAAAATATGTGCTGCTACGTTTTTAATTTTTAATGCTTTCAATACTGTAGCTGCACTTACCTTTTTTGTTATTGTATATAAACTGTTTAACGGAGATGCTGCCGCTAGCGGCATCTGGGTTTCGTTATTTGGTAGTTTGGGTGCATTGGGTACCACATTTATAGTTATACCTGTCGTAACTTGGATGTCTAAAGTTTTTGGAAAGAAAAAAGCCTTTTTGTTATCCCAAGGAATTTCAGTTTTAGGATACATTATGCTATGGTTTCTATTTGTTCCAGGTAAGCCATGGTTGTATATTTTTGGATTACCTTTTTTTTCCTTCGGGATAGGCAGTTTATTTACCATAATGATGTCAATGACTGCTGATGTTATTGATATAGATGAATTAAACTCTGGTTTACGTAGAGAAGGGATATTTGGAGCTATTTATTGGTGGATGGTTAAGGTTGGTTTTGCAATTGCAGGCGCATTAAGCGGAGTTATTATTGCTGTTGTTGGATTTAACCCAGACCTTGCTACTACAGAACAACAATCTGCTGTTGATGGACTACATGCCTTCTTTTGTTTTTTTCCTATGGCAGGCACATTGGTGGCTATGTTTGTAATGCGAAACTATAGTTTAACCGAAGAACGCGCAAGTGAAATAAAAGCAGAATTAATTAAACGAAGAAAAGAATTAAATAAAAATTAAAAAATAATAAAATGTCATATAGAGAAGGAAAACAATTTTCGCTTAAAGGAATCGATCTTAGCGAACAAACAGGAGTGGATTTTACCAAATATTCCGGAAAAGAATTAGCCACATTATGGAGAAAAACCTTAAAAAGTGGTATGCATGGTTTATGTTTTAGTCTTTATGAAGACGGACAACAACCTGGAGATATTATAACTGAAGAGCAAGTTAGAAGACGAATGGAAATTATAAAACCATACACAAAATGGATACGTTCCTTTTCATGTACAGATGGTAATGAATTTATTCCAAAAATTGCTAAGGAATATGGTATTAAGACTTTGGTTGGAGCTTGGCTAGGATACGACCAAGAAATCAATGAACGTGAAGTAGCTGGTCTTATTAAATTGGCTAAAGAGGGTTATGTAGATATTGCTGCAGTTGGTAATGAAGTGTTGTATCGAAATGATCTAAGCACAGAGGAATTGTTAGGCTTCATTAACCGAGTAAAAGGAGCGATTCCAGACGACATACCGGTTGGATATGTTGATGCCTATTATGAGTTCAGTGTTCATCCAGAAATAACTGAGGCTTGTGATGTGATTTTGGCCAACTGCTATCCCTACTGGGAAGGTTGCCACATGGAATATTCATTGCTGCATATGAAACAAATGTTTGCGCAAGCTGCAGCTGCTGGAAACGGGAAGAAAGTTATTATTACCGAAACGGGTTGGC
>CAZJCZ010000177.1:0-4539 GCA_964544575.1 uncultured Flavobacteriaceae bacterium
ATAGCCCAAATTAGAATAATTCGTAGTGGTTTGATCAATACTGAAACTGCCACAATAATATCCAAATAACCTATATATGGCATTATTTGAATTGCAAGATCGTTAGAAAACCCAACTTTTTCCAAAAACGGAACCCAAGCCTGATTCACCTGAATTGCATAAATACCATGTCCAAGGAATATCCCGAAAACTCCAATTTTCAGAACCCAATTGATAATTTGAAATGATTTATCTGAGAGTGTAACCATCAAATATTTCTAAAGTATCAGGATTCATAACATCTACATCTATTTTTTTACCATTTACATGAAAAAATACCAAGGCATTTTGAGTGCTAAAGCCGGTAACTTTATCAGACCAAGGAGTTTGTTCCTGCGCATAATACGGAGCTCCGGCTGCTCCATTATTGATCTGGTAAATGGTTCTATTTAACTTGATCTTTGCTGGTTCGTAATTTTCAGGATAGATATTTGTATCAGGACCTATCTCTGTGACAGCATAGTTATGCTCATCACCTGTTAATATAGCTATGACTTTTTTACTTTTATTAACTAATAGATCTAATAATTGATCTCTTCTTTCAATAATTCCTTTATCGAGAGGTTTACCTGAAACCCAAGGCCGTCTGCTGTTATCACCATTATACCACATGTCATCATGCACGTGTCCACCGTTAGGAAAAAACGGTGTATGTTCGGTGATAAATATATGATCAATAGAATCATCTTTTTCAAGTTTTTTGATAGTCTCTTTAACCCAATCTAATTGATTATCCATAATGTAACCATGTAATCCTCCACTCGTAATAGGAATATCATTTTTTGACGGCGCATAAAAATAATCAGAATTCATGACGATCATAGCTACATTGTCAAATGTATAATAGAATACATTTTCCTTATATGGAGGAAAATCCATTTGCTTGCGATTTGGATCGTATTTTGCCCCATCTTCGCTAATCGGTCCGTTGGTTGGATTTACAAAATTATTTGCAAAAATCACCTCCGCTGACTCTGTTTCAAAAGGAAATCTATCTATAGAGGTTCCATATCTTTCACCTTTGACTTTGAATTCTCTAGTCAAGGCTTCGTGATTGCCCATCGTTACATATATGGGCAAATAATGCGCGAAAGGCTCAACAGCTCTTTTCCAATTAGCATATTGTAAATTCATTTGACCAATATTTGATAAATAACCACCAATCAAGTCACCTGTAAATTGCATAAATCGGACATTTTGTTGTTTGGCCAAGGCCATAATTTTTTTCACAATATAAAAGTTGGCACCATAAACATTTCTTTCTCCTCCACCAATACCACTTCTTGAATCGCTGGCATAGGCAAAAGTGAATGGTTTTCTTTCTCCTAAATTATGAGCAGTTTTAAAATTATAATTTTGTGTATTGTTACCAACAGTTACTTCGTAAGAATATTCAGTATCGGAAGAAAGCCCATCAATTTTAATTTCGTGATGTGTGTCTTCTTCTGAAATATACATGTTTCCATTTACCATAATTTTTGCAATGGATGGAGAGTTGGTTTTAAGAGAAATTGTAGCACCATCAGGAGTTATTAAATTTACAAACGGACCTTCGGTTATGGTTTTGGCAATTACAAAGCCCTGGTCTGTCACATTGAATGAAACAATTCCGTCATATAAAATGGCTCCATTCATATAGGATATGCGATAACCAAGTGTTCCTTTTCCATTTTTTACCCAGTCAATCATGTCATACCTCCCTGCTAATTGTTTAATATTAAGGTTGGTTTTGCCCTTGCTTATTGTTGACGGTGAATGAAAATAAACGGGTAGGGGATATTTTGAATCCTTAAAAGGTATAAACCCAAAAGTTAACTTGCCGCGGAAACTAGGTATACCAAAATCGAAGGCTATTCCTTTAGCAGTGCCTCTGGGATTACCTTTCAGGTTATTGAGCGTATAATCAGAGTTTGAAATAGTTTCGTAAATTCTGACACTGTCTTTTACTAAATATAATTTACCGTCGGTGTCTTGGTGAATGTTAGTGTAAACATGGGGCACTATAGATTTTTTTGTAATCTGACCGGTACTTTTACATGAAAATAGTATTAAAACAAGTAAGCTTAATAGCAGCGAGGTTAAATCGGATTTTATCATGATTAATAGTTTTGTACTGTAAAGATATTTTATTTTGATCAATAACAGATTTATCTAATTATAAAAATATTATTCTTTAATTTAGAAAGTATTAGTGCAAATTTAAATTGTAAAATTTAATCCAAAAACAATATTTCTTCCGGCATTAGCTATATTCTCTTCTTTTAATACACTAAGATGATCAATATAAGTCTTGTTAAATAGATTATTGATATTTATAAAGAACTTCGTTTTTAAATGGCCCATGGTAAAATTACTACCTAAACCAATATTGAAAAGGCTATAGGCCTCTCCTGGATCTTCATGATCACCAATTTTATTTTGTTCAAATACATTCTTATTATTAATTTCTATATAATTATTACTAAAGGTATCATCAATAGAAAAGTCAATTTTTATATTATTTTTATTGATAAAACCTGGTATTCTAGGCAAATCTCCTCTATTGACAATTTTTCCTCGAACATGTTCACCGCTTGAGGTTAAGTGAAGCCATTTATATTGAGCAGGATGCAAATGAAATCCAAATTCTCCGCCGAATAATTTCGAATCATCTTGACTGTACATAAAAACGTCGAAATTATCTATTACTTCTCCATTCGGTTCTAAATAGATAAAGTTTTCAATTCTATTATAAAAGGCATTGATAAAAAATTCAATGGTCTTGTTTGAATATTCAAAATTAGCGTCTAACTGGAAGTTCTTTTCGTTTTTCAGGTCGTTATTACCTATTTCAAAACGACCTTCATGAAATCCATTTGAGGTTAATTCGGATAAATTTGGCGCTCTAAAACCGAGTGCTAAATTTATACGAGAAAGAATATTGTTAGATATATCAGTTTTTAAACCAATGGCCCCGGTAAAACTATTTAGATTTTTATCCAGGGCTTTAAAATAATTATTATTTCCAACTAACCCATGATCTTTAGTGCTAATATTTCTATTGTCAAACCTAATGCCAACTTGAACAGTATTATTTTTAAAATTATAATTTGATGTAGTAAAAATTCCAAAATCAACAGTAGTCGCATCAGGCAAAAAGATCTCATCACTATTATTCTTATTTGTTTGGTACATTCCTTGAATACCAAAAATTGTTTCAAGATCACCTGTATTTTGTAAATGGGTCTTGATATCGTAGCTCATTGTATTCAAAGACATATCAATTGCTTTAATATCAGATCGAAACAAATTTCTATTGTGATGTGTGAAGCCTATGTCAGTTTTTAATGTTAATGATCTAAAAAATATATTATTTTTTGCACTAATAATGTGATTGCTAATTTTTTGATAAGTATCCATCATATTTTTTGAAGTACTTTGCTCTCCAATATCTTGGGTTATCCCATTATTTGCTTGGTTATAATTATATCTAATTTCAGTTTTAAATTTTTCATTATTATATCCGAATCCTGCCTTAAAATCTGTATCATTAAATCTAGAATTCGTAACCCTAATATCATCACCCGTTTTGTAATCAGCTTGTGTATTATAAGTTCCTCTAGCCAAAAAACTAAATTTATTTTTAGTGGTTTTTACTCCTAAACTATTTTTAAAACCATTAGAATTACTTTGGAATGTCGAAGTCATATTGCCAGAACTTTTATTAGAATTCTCAAATTTTTCTGGAACTAAATAGATCACACCCCCTAAGGCATCACTTCCATAGAGTAATGAGGCAGGACCTTTAATAATCTCAACATTTTCAATTCCACTTTCGTTTATTCCGAGTCCATGTTTTTCTCCGAATTGTTGATTTTCATATCTAATTCCTTGAGTATAAACTAATACTCTATTTCCACTCAAACCTCTGATTACCGGTTTACCAATTCCGTTTCCGGTTGATACGTTAGAAACTCCGGGAATATGGGATAATTTTTCAGTTAGGTTAATAGCCCCAATATTGCTATTTATTAATTTAATATTTTCAACTTTCATTACATTGTGACTTTGTAATTTATTGAAAGGGGTAGAAATAATCAGTTCATCCATTTGAAATACGGACTCAATTAGGATGAAATCTTTATTCATATTTTCGTAGATTTCAACTGTTGTTAAAATCGTTTCATAACCCAAAAAGCTAATAACAATTTCTATTTTACCATCATATAACCCTTGAAATTCATAATTTCCTTCATCATCGCTAACAGTACCTCTGTGAATTTGAGGCAAGTATACTTCAGCACCAATAATAGGCTCATTGTTAATATTTATGATTTTTCCTGAAAGGGTATTTTGAGAGCTTATATTTAAACTAAATCCTAAAAATAGGATTAAAATGAGTAATTTCATTTTAATAATTTTATTGTTAATAAATGAATTGACAAATTCGTTATACAATAAAATAGGGTGGTGCTCGTGAAGACTTTAATTGATTTTGAATTTGATAATCTTTAACGCAAT
>CAZJCZ010000178.1:0-4519 GCA_964544575.1 uncultured Flavobacteriaceae bacterium
GGGTTGAAATGTTTCCAGCATATAAAGCCAATCGTGATGAGACACCTGAAGCTATTAAAATTGCCGTTCCTTACATTGAGAAAATTTTAAAAGCAATGCATATACCTGCCGTAATTAAGGAAGGATATGAGGCGGACGATATCATTGGAACTCTGGCAAAGCAGGCCGAAAAACAAGGTTATAAAACTTATATGGTAACCCCTGATAAAGATTTCGCTCAATTGGTGTCAGAAAATATTTTTATGTACAAGCCTGCAAGAATGGGTAACGGAATTGAAATTTGGGGCATTCCCGAAGTACAAAAAAACTTTGAAATTGAACGCCCTGAACAGGTTATCGATTTTTTAGCTATGAAAGGTGATGCCGTTGATAATATACCAGGATTACCGGGAGTTGGTGATAAAACTGCAAAAATATTTTTGAAAGATTACGGAAGCATTGAAAATTTATTTGCAAATACAGATAAGCTTAAAGGTAAAATGAAAGAAAAAGTGGAAGATAATGTCGAACAGGGTTTGTTATCGAAAAAATTAGCTACCATAATGTTAGATGTTCCTGTGGAATTTCACGAAGAGGATTATGAGCTAAATACTCCGGACATTGATGAAGTAAAAAAAATATTTAATGAGCTTGAATTTAGACGGTTAACGGAAAATTTATTAAAAACTTTTAATCAAGAGGCGGAGAAAAGTTCAATGCAAGAATCGGCAGTAAAGCCAGTTAATAAATCAACGCTACAAGAAAATGTTCAATTTGATTTGTTTGCAGCTCCAGGAAGCGGTAATGTTTCGGAAGATTTTTCAGCAAACGGTTTTAAAACTATTCATAATACAACACATTTCTATCAATTGGTAAATACTCCGCTTTCTCGGAAATTATTGATTGAAAAACTTTTACAACAGACAAGTGTTTGTTTTGATACCGAAACAACGGGATTAAAAGCATTGGAAGTTGAACTTATTGGTATTGCATTTTCATGGGAAATAGGGAAGGGCTATTATGTGTCCATTCCGGAAGATCAAGAAAAGGCACAGCATATTATTGATGAATTTAAACCTTTTTTCAATAGTTCAACCATAGAAAAAATTGGTCAAAATTTAAAATATGATATTAAAGTACTTTCAAATTATCATATTGAAGTCAAAGGGAAACTTTTTGATACTATGATCGCGCATTATCTTATAAATCCTGATATGCGACATAATATGGATGTTTTGGCGGAAACCTATTTGAATTATCAACCAGTTTCAATTACTGAATTGATTGGTAAAAGAGGAAAAAATCAAGGCTCTATGAGAGATGTTGATTTGCAGCTACAAACAGAATATGCGGTAGAAGATGCAGATATTACTTTGCGACTTAAAGTGAAATTTGAAAAAGAATTGATTGCTGCGAACTTAACGAAACTCTTTGAAGAAGTGGAATTACCATTGGTTAATGTACTAGCTTCAATGGAGATAGAAGGAATCAATTTAAATGAAGATTTTTTATCTACACTTTCTAAAGAATTGGCATTAGATATTGATAGATTAGAAAAGGGAATTTTCAATCAGGCAGATGAAGAGTTTAATTTAGCTTCACCAAAACAATTAGGTCTCATACTGTTTGATAAACTAAAATTGGTTGATAAACCAAAAAAAACGAAGACGGGTCAATATTCAACTGCTGAAGATGTCTTATCTTATTTAGCCAAAGACCATCAAATTATTAGAGATATTTTAGAGTGGCGTCAGTACAATAAATTAAGAAGTACTTATGTAGATGCATTGCCTAATGAAGTAAACCCTAAAACTAAAAGAATTCATACGGTTTATGCACAAGCCGTAGCGGCAACAGGTCGTTTAAGTTCTAATAATCCTAATTTGCAAAACATACCAATTCGTACGGAGCGAGGTAAACAAGTACGTAAAGCATTTATCCCGAGAAATGAAGAATATGTATTAGTATCAGCAGATTATTCTCAAATAGAATTAAGATTAATTGCAGCTTTAAGTAGTGATGAAATAATGATTCAATCTTTTTTGAATGGTGAAGATATTCACGCTTCCACAGCGGCCAAAGTTTTTGATATACCTTTAAATGAAGTGACCAGGGAGCAAAGAGGTGACGCAAAAGCCGTAAATTTTGGAATAATTTATGGAGTATCAGCATTTGGTTTAAGCAATCAAACTTCCTTATCAAGATCTGAGGCAAAAGAGTTAATTGATACCTATTTCAAAACATATCCAGAATTGAGAACTTATATAGATAGTCAGATTCATTTTGCCCGTGAAAATGGTTATGTTGAAACAGTCTTAGGACGTCGTCGTTATTTAAAAGATATCAATTCACGTAATGCTGTTGTTCGAGGGGCAGCTGAACGCAATGCCGTAAATGCACCATTACAAGGTAGCGCGGCAGATATTATAAAAATAGCCATGATCAATATCTTTAACCGTTTTGAAAAAGAAAATTTTAAAAGTAAAATGTTACTACAAGTGCATGATGAATTAGTTTTTGACGTTCATAAAGATGAGCTTGAAATCATTACACCTATCATTAAAAATGAAATGGAAAATGCTTATATATTAAAAGTTCCGTTAACTGTAGATTTAGGGATAGGCCAAAACTGGTTAGAGGCACATTAGGTTTTACAGCATAAATCTATAGGTAGCTTTGATCAAGAAGATATTTTCTTTTTCTTGCCCTAAAATTTGATTATCCAAACTATCAAATAAAGGATCTCTAGGGTCACCATCACCAGTTATACCTTGAGACCAAACAAAAAATACTTCAGAGCCAGGAATGTATTCCCAACGGACAACTAAATTAGAGCGAAATTGAACAAATGAGAAGTCCGGTTTTTCTATTTCATAATCTGTCATTCCATTTTGATTTTCATCAAATAGATATAAATCATTTGTGTCATCAAAAGAAATTTGATCACTGTTAAACAGTTGAAAACGGTCATATAAATTATCAGCAACAGGGTTGGTTATATAATTAAAGTTAGTATATCGCCCTCTCGAAATAAAAGGTTGGCCGTAATATTGAATTGTTAAATTAGGGTTTATTGTATAGTTTAAACGCAAAGAAGCACTGAAGGTTTGTTGATCAATTTCCGCCGTAATATATCTAGGTGTACCATTAAAGTCAGCCTCATCTACATATTGTGTTTTATCTGATCTTTTTTCGAATTCAGGTTCTAACGAAACGCTTAATGAATTAGTTGGCTGATAGGTAATTCCCGATTCTAATTTAAAAAAAGTTGAACTTTTTTGTTCAGATGGTGCGATGATATACCCGGCTCTAAAAGTGAGTTTTTTTCTCGAATCTGAACCAATAAATAAAAAATTAACATTTTCTTTAGCATTGCGATACCTTGGGCCACCTCTTAAAGCTGTATTTGAATAATTTCTTGGGCGATGGAAAAAACCTATCTCTGACCACCAATTATTGCTAAAGTTAGCTTCACTTATCAGTCTATATTCAATCTGATTATAATTACCGTCAAAATCATAATTAGTAGATAAATGAAATCTTGCTGAAATACTTCTGAATTTACCAAAAGGTTTTAAAGATCTATAATTTAACCATGAATACTGACGTATCTCATCTGCCTGTCGCAAAAAACCTATATCATTTAATTCTAATTCGGGCGAACGCCAACTTAAACCTCCGCCGTAACGCCAATTTCCAACACTTGATTTACCCAACTCAAACTTACCTCCTGTACCAGTTAATGACGTTCTGTTTGAATCAATTTTAACATGATTAGCATCAACACGTTGAAATAAATGGGTTAATGATTCTTGAGTATCTGTTATTGCCTCTTCGCTGCCCTCAACATGACTAGTAATGACATTGCCTTCAATATAGTATTTTCTATTTTTCCATTGATGTTTAAAGTCTAACCCTCCAGTATATGCGGCTTTTCTTAAAAAATCTAAATTACCCTCAATTTTTCTATTCGTTGCCGTAAATATGCCTCCAATAAATGAGTTTCGATCATTAAAATCTTTTTGTAATCGACCTACAAAATAATTAGTAAAGGGTTCAACCAATTCTTCCCTTCGATCGCCAATGTTATCTATTTCGGCATATTCTTTAGAAGTAATACTTTCCAATAGACCTATAGACCAGCCATTTTTAGTTTTACCGCTAAACTTGGCAGCACCTAAAATTGTTGTATTAGGGGGTTGGTCAATAAACTCATTATCCGAAGTTTCAGGTTCACCTTGAGGACTTCTGCCAATTCTTCTTGAAAAAAATAAATTATCACGATTACCACCTAACCTAAAATCAAAGATATTTTTATTTTCAATAAAAAAAGGCCGCTGTTCTCTGAAAAATATTTCAAAACCGTCCAATGATATAGCTCCGGGATCGGCTTCAACTTGACCAAAGTCTGGATTAACCGTGAGATCAAGAGTGAGGTCATTTGTGACGCCTATTTTAGCGTCTAAGCCACCATTTAATTTAAAATCACTACCATCCCTAAATGGATTTCCCGGATCTTTGGGATATGATTCAAATTGTG
>CAZJCZ010000179.1:0-1645 GCA_964544575.1 uncultured Flavobacteriaceae bacterium
GGTTTATTAAGATCGTTTTCAATTTGAGAAATAAACTGTTCATATATCGGTATGGCAATTTCGGGTTTGGCGGCCTTAATATAAGAAGGTCTGTTCCCTTTTTTTGTACTTGCCATTAAGGTAAATTGACTTACAACGATAATATCACCATTGACATCTACAATCGATCTGTTCATTATGTTTTGCTCATCATTAAAAATCCTAAGATTGATAATTTTTTTTGAGATCCATTCAATGTCAGAAATACCGTCATCATTGCTTATACCAAGGAATATTAAGAGTCCGTTTTTTATTGAACTCCTAACTTGGTTGTCTATCGTAACTGTAGCACTTGAAACTCTTTGAATAACTGCTCTCATCTAACTATAATCATCAGTTCTGTAATTTTCTTGTTCATCTTCTAATAATTGCAAATAACTGTTATATCTTGACTCTGCAATTTCACCTTTTTTAACGGCCAATTTTATACCACAATCGGGTTCATTCACATGAAGGCAATTATTAAATTTACAATTTTGTTTTAAAGCAAAAATTTCTGGAAAAAAATCACCAATTTCCTCTTTGCTAAAATCTACAACGCCAAAACCTTTAATTCCAGGGGTGTCGATAATATATCCGCCAAAAGGCAAACTAAACATTTCGGCAAAGGTAGTAGTGTGTTGTCCTTGTTTATGCTGTATTGATGTTTCAGCAATTTTCAAGTCAAGTTCAGGATGAATGGTGTTGATCAGTGTAGATTTACCAACACCAGAATGACCAGAAAACATACTCACTTTATCTTTCATCATAATTTTTAACTTATCGATATTTATATTTTTTGCAGCAGAAATATCAATACATTCATAGCCTATATCTCTATAAATATTTTCTAACTTTTGTTTTTGTTCTAATAGTTCTTTGGTGTACAAATCGATTTTACTGAATATTATAATTGCAGGAATAGAATATGCCTCTGCTGTGGCTAAAAACCGGTCAATAAAACTCGTAAATGTTGTCGGATTTTCTAAGGTAACTAATAAGAATACCTGGTCAATATTTGCGGCAATTATATGTGTTTGTTTTGAAAGTTTTACTGATTTTCTTATGATATAATTCTTTCGGTCATGAATATTATTAATAATTCCATTTTTACTGTTCTCTTCCAGGTTGAAATCTACATTATCACCAACAGTTACAGGATTCGTACTTTTGATTCCGCTCATCCTAAATTTCCCCCTTATTCTGCACTCAACAATATCACCTTGATCAGTTCTAACTATGTACCAGCTTCCGGTTGATTTTATAACAACTCCAGTCATTCATTCAAATTTTAACAATATTAATGATATTTATTTTTTTAACATTATATTCGACGATTATTTTATTTAATCTTAAAAAATCAAAAAATGAAAAAAATTATTTTTATTGGCTTGTTATTGGTCGCTACAACGTTTACCATGAATGCTCAATCTGTAGAGTATAAGATCGTAACCAGTGTTGAATCTATTGTACCTAATGGATTAGGACGTTCTAGATTATTATCATCAAATGACGTTAAAGACTACAAAGACTATACTTCAACACAGACGGAAGATGATAATACCAGAAACAAATCGAATAGAAAGGAAATGAGAGTTAAAGGTTTTGACGAAACTAAAATGCTAAA
>CAZJCZ010000179.1:1745-4519 GCA_964544575.1 uncultured Flavobacteriaceae bacterium
TTTCAATTACGTTGTCAGCCGATCCTTTTTCAAAAGCCCAGGCAGAAACCCATTGCCTGTTAACCATGTGGTCCTCTTCAATATCGTCACCAAGGTTTATACGAACTAATTGTGTCAATAATCCGTTTCGGATATATCCATCATAAGCAGCTTTACCTAATTTTTCCCAATCATCAACTAAACCAAGTTCTTGTAATTTTGGATCGATTAAATAATACAATCCTACTAGATCAGCTCTACCTTCTTCAATAGTTGACCTGTAATTTTTTAAGGTTTCTTTCGGTTCGCCAACACCTTCATTTATTTGTCCGGAAGCATGACCAATTACCTCATGCAGCGCTGTGTGTAATTTATCGGCAAGTTTACCATATTTTTCTTCTAATTCAATTTCTTCAGCATCATGTGCAAATTCTTTTAATTTACCAGTTCCTCCAACACTATTATAAGCATCAATAATATTTCCTAATGAAACTGATTTGCTTCCATGTTGTTGACGTATCCAGTTGCTGTTAGGAAGGTTAACTCCAATAGGAGTGCTCGGCGATGAATCTCCGGCTTCACCAGCTACATTTACGGTTTTGTAAGTTACTCCAACTACACTATCTTTTTTATGAACATCCATCAATGGGGAATTATCTTCAAACCATTGTGCATATTCAGATAAAACAGCCATTTTTTTTGACATATCGAAGTCTTTAATTTCAACAATTCCTTCATAAGAACCCCTGTAACCTTTTGGGTCATTATAAACTTCAATAAAACCATTCATCCAGTCTATATTACCTTCTGTTGAAGTGGCCCATTCAATACAATACTTATCCCAAGTTTCTAGATTACCAGTTTTATAATATTCAATTAATAAGCCCAAAGCACTGGCTTGTTTTTCGTTTTCAGCAACTTCTTTAGCCTTTTCTAGCCAATTAATAACTTCATCAATAGCGCTTCCATACAATCCGCCTGATTTCCATACTTTTTCTATTAATTTTCCATTTTCTCGTACCAAAGTTGAATTTAAGCCTGTTTCAATTGGCCTATCTTTAGGTCCTTTATAAGCTGTTTTGTAAAAGGCATCAACATCGGCATCCGTTATGGTTGGACCATAAAAATTAATGGCAGATGAAGCGACATTATCAACACCTTTCTTTTTGTTAACTTTTTTATTGTCCTCATCATTGAATATAACCTCTAAAGCGTCACCGTCAAGATCAGTATTGGTTTCAGTCAATAAGTATTTTAAGTATTCTAAAGAGAATTCAGATTTAATTTTATCATTTGAATAATGATGATGAATTCCGTTTGAAAACCAAATTCGTTTTAAATATTCTTCAAATGCCTTCCAATCCGTTGTTGTTTTATCTCCCGTAAAAGAAGTGTAAACGTTTTCGAGTGCTTTTCTTATTTTTAAGTTGTGACGATAGTTCTGATCCCACATAATGTCACGACCAGAAAGACCAGCTTGTGTTAAATAATAGACAAATTTTTTCTCTTTTAAAGTAAGTTCTTCAAAACCCGGAATTTTGTAACGCAATATCTTGATGTCAGCAAACTGATCAACCAAATAATCGAATTCTTTTTCTTTAACTATTCTTTTTTCTTCAACTTTTTCAGTACAAGATACTAGTAGTATGGTAACTATTAGAATGCTTAGGAAATGTTTAATTTTCATGATTTGAATTTATAATTACGGTTGACAAATTTAATTAAAAATTGGTTTAATTCACTATATTTGTGATGTTTATAACTATAAAAATCTTCATTATGAAAAAACTAAAATATGTATTTTTATTAGTTTTGATGATAGTTGTTGCAGGGGCAATTTATATAGCCACCTTAGATAATTCTTACGATGTTACGAGAGCAAAAGTTATGAAAGCTCCACTTGAAGTCGTTTTCAATAATGTGAATGATTATAAAAATTGGCCATCTTGGTCTCCATGGATTGAACAGGAACCCTCAGCAGTCTTAACTTATGCTGAAAAAACGAGTGGTGAAGGAGCGTCTTATAGTTGGAAGGGAGAAATACTTGGGGAAGGAGATATCGTCACCACGGAGGTTCGGGCGTCAGAATTTCTAAATCAAAAAATAAAATTTATTAAACCTTGGGAATCGGAATCTGATATCTATTGGAATTTTAAATCTGTTGAAACGGGAACAGAGGTCATTTGGGGAATGAAAGGAGAAATGTCTTTTATGGAAAAAGCTTTTTTGGCGTTTGGTGGTGGAATGGATAAACAAATTGGACCTGATTATGAAAGAGGTCTGTTTAAACTTGACAGTGTTTTACAAGTTAATATGAAAAAGTATAGTATTGATGTTAATGGCATTACAACGCGAGGCGGAGGATATTATTTGTACAATACAACTTCATGTAAAATGGATGAAATGTCAAAAAAAATAACAGAAATGATGCCTATTGTGGCTATGTATATCGAAAAAAATAAAATTACTATGGCTGGGCCACCGTTTACTTTATATCATCAATTTGACCCTGAAAATAATGCCGTTATTTTTTCATGTGCTGTACCTATCACAGAAAAGGTAATTACAGATAAAGATAGTGGGATTCAAACAGGAATGTTAAAACCATTTAAAGCTGTAAAAACAACCTTAAAAGGTGAGTATGAAAATTTAATAGAAGCTCGTGAAACGGCGTATAAATTTTTAACTGAAAATAATTTGGAACCTTTGGTAGGAACTCCAGCCTTAGAAGTTTATTTAACAGCTCCAATGAGCTCTCCTAATCCAGCTAATTGGCTCACAGAAATTTATATTCC
>CAZJCZ010000180.1:0-4469 GCA_964544575.1 uncultured Flavobacteriaceae bacterium
TAAAAATACTACTACTTTTTTCATGATATATAAAATTTAATTATTAAAAAATATGATATTAAAATGTTTACTTTAATTGAACTTATTTATTGAATTTAAATTTAAAATTCTTACTAAGCTCGTTTAATCTAAAAACAACTTAATCGAAAAATATACTGAAGAAAAATGCATTATTTTTGGTAACATTGGTCACATACAAAACAGTATTTTAAATTGATGATTTTTTATCTAAGGGTAATTGAAAAATGTCTAAAATAAATAGCGAGACGTTTCTTAAGTATGAAAGAATAAAAACGATTAAAATTGAACCCTGAAGGTAACGTTGGGAGTGAATCTGAGGGAGTTATTTTTAACTTCTTTAAATTGGCCATTATCAATTTTATAATAATTATTAATAATGTTGGTATTATCAAATCCATTCCATAGTGAAACCCCCGCATTGGCCTTTATATTTTTAGAAAGATTGAAGTTATAAATAGCAGAGGCATCTAGTCGGAGATATTCTTTTATCCTACTGTTATTGGCTGATTCATAATTTAATTCATTACTGACTATTTCACTTCCTTCAACAAGGGTTGTTGTTGGTCTTCCTGAATGCCAATTAAACCCGGCTGAAATCTTTAAATGAGAGCTAGAATACGATGTGCCAATTGATACAGCGTGCGTGATATCAAGATTATTTGGAAAATTAATTTCTTCAAAATCATTAAAAGTATAATTATTATCTCCGTATGAATAACTAAGCCATGTACTAATTTTAATAAATTTTTTATTGATCAAAAAATCTATGCCTTTAACTTCATAACTGCCATTGGTTCTTTCAAATATATACTGATTTAAAAATCCTTGACTTTGTGATGTGATGCCTTGAACATCCTTATAATATCCTTCTGCACTTATTAACCATCCTTTATTACTATAGTTTAAACCCACTGATACTTGTTTACTAGTTATGATAGGTATATCATCATTATTTGATAAAAGCCACCTACGTTTTTCAATACCTAAAAAATCATTTTGGAAATTGATTATTTGAGATGTATTTTGATGTTTCAGTTCCGCTAGAAGTTCGAGAGTAAAGTGATTTACTATTTTTTGATTTAAACTAATTCTAGGTTCAACAATATGTTTATTGAATTTTTCAATATAGCTATATCTTATTCCTGCTTTTACGTAAGTCTTTTGCGAGTTTGATACATAATTGACTTGAGAATAAATACCATGTTCTTTAATTACTTCTGTAATCTTACTAACAAAGATGGGATCATCAACTTCTGTTAAATTAGTAATTCCAGTTTCAGTAAATTGGTAACCGTTCAAAAATGTTAATTGGTTATTGAATTTAAACCAGGAATTTAATTTAATTGAGGTCTCTGAAACGTTATTTTCTTGCCGTAATTGTTGATCTAATAATATATCGGAGTTAATGGCCGTTAATTCATAATCGGTTTCATATACTTGAAGATCAGTTACGAATGAATCGCTCCATCTTTTTTTGTAAAAGATACCACCTGCATAGCTAATTTGCGCAATACTACTCTCTTTTGACTCTTCAACTTGATTTATAATGGCATTTTCATTAAAGATCAATTCGTTATTCGCATGTAAAAAATTGACCCTTATCTGGTCATCATCAGTAATATTATATAACCAACGCATACTAGTATCATAAAAATCAAAATGTTTATTCGAATTAATTAAGGCAGCCGAATTATTCTCAACTTCTGTATCCTGAAATATCCGCTCAAAATAACTGGTGTATGTGGGTGTTTCAAGTACGTCACTTATGGATTTTCTGGCTGATACCTGAATTGATGAACTTTTTCCTATTGGTACATCTACAAAACCATCTGTATTTATAAAGTTTATGCCAATATTACCAGAAAACGAATTGTTAACTTTAGTATCAGTTTTCATTGATATAGTACCAGATACTCCTTCTGTCAGATCAACATTTGTTCCATTTTTTGTCACGGATACTTGAGTCGTAATTAAAGGATTAAAAATGGAGATCAATCCAAAAAAATGCCCGGTTTGATACATTTTAATTCCATCCCATAAAATTAAATTTTGATCATGTGTACCTCCCCTTATATTAATGTCAGATACAGTTTCATTGATACTTTGTATACCGGGAAGTGCTTGTACAGTTTGCAGCACATCTGTTTCAATTAAGCCGGGTAATATTCCAAAATTAGTATAATTCAGGTTAATTGTACCATCTGCAATTTTATCAATACCTCGGGTAATATAATTAGTTAAAATAATTTCAGATAAGGTCTCAATTTGAGGAGATAAATAAATATTTAAACAAAAATTATTTTCGAAATTATTTGAGGATTTAGAAATAGGATTAAAACCTAAATGCCTAAAAGTTATACTTTCATCGTTTTGAGATAAATTCAACTCAAAATAACCAAACGCATCAGATATTGCATAGTTGTTTTTTCCAAAAATTGAAACGCCTTCTATGGCCACACCTTCTTCTTTATCAATTACATAACCACAAATAATATTAGAATCATTACTTTGATGTATAACTATAAAATTGTTTTCTAAAAATTGAAAAAGTAAGCCCGTCTTGTTTTTTAAATAAGAAATTATTTCCTCAAAATTAAGATCGTTTGAGGGTGGTTCAATAAAGATATCTTTGATTACAGTATCAGTATATGTAAATTGATATTTATATTTTTCTTGTAACTGGATTAAAATATCCGACAATGGTTTTTTCTCCTTATCTATCTGACAGAATAGAAGAGAAGAAAATAAAAACAAGGATGAAAAGAGTATACTTTTACATATATTACTCACTACTAAATAAGGTAATTATATTAGATTGGTTTTGTTTATAAGTTAGGTCAAATGGGACTGTTAAAGTTGTTAATGCTTGTTCCAGATTGTTATGTACAAAGCCTCCTGTAATTATTTTGTCGATATTAATGTTTTGTGTTTTAATGACAACATTATATTGTCTTTCAAACTCTTCTAACATTATATATAAAGGGACGCTTTTGAAACTACTTCTGTTTACAATCCATTCAGGCTGGCCGTTAAATGTCGAATCTAGAGAAACCTCATTGTTCAAAATTCTATATGAGATTCCCCTGGTTAGTTGCTGTGATTTTCCATTATGGTTTATTGCAACAATTCCTTCAAAACATTTTACCTCAAAATAATTATCTCTATTTTTTACATTAAACTGGGTACCTACCACACTTACAGTACCTCCGGTAGTAATCACATCGAATTTTGATCCTTTAGCCACTTTAAAAAATGCCTCTCCTTGTAATGAAATTTCTCGTTTTTGATCCCATTTTTTCTTACTGTACTCCGCCTTAGATTCACTATTTAAAATCACGGTTGAAGCATCTGGTAAATTAAAAGAATTATTTTGACTAGCCAATGTTTCTATGGTAGTCAAATTATTAAAAAAGAATGTGAAATAGACACTTAGGCTTATTACTAATAAGGCAGCAATTCTAAATATTACTTTATAGTCACTAAATTTTATTATAGGAGTCTTCTCATTTTTTACATCCTTTTTAAAATCGTTAAATGACTTAACTGAAGAAAAATTAGAGGCTTTAAAGTTCTTTGCGCCTTTAAGAATTTCAAGATTGAGATCATAATCATCTAATTTCTTAAATTCTTCCAACTCAGCAGCCGATAATTCATCTGCCAGCCATTTTTTTATTAAGTATTCTTCTTCCATACCAATGTTCTTCTTATTTATGAAAACAACTCACTAGCCATTTATCCTGAAAAATTAATCAAATTTCTTTAATTCATCTTTAATTTTCGAGAAAGCAGTATAGATTCTGTACTCGACAACTTTTTTAGTAATATTCAATATCTCTGCAATTTCTTTATGCTTTTTGCCTTCAACTTTGTTCAATAAAAATACGACACGTTGTTCTTCAGTTAATGTACTCAGGGCACGTTCATATTTTTGTAAAAATTGCTCCTTTTCTAATATAAATTCAGGAGTTTCGTTGGTAAAATCTTTAGGTTTTATTTCTCTGTGTTTTAGAACAATTTTTTGATGTTTAAACTCATTGAGCATCATATTTTTTACGACCATAAATACAAACCCTTTGGCATCGTTAAATTTAACTTTTTTACAATTTTCCCATAATTTTAAAAAAGCTTCCTGAACTTTATCATTTATATCAAATTGATTTCCATATTTATAATAAAGATAATCATGCAAATCTTTAGAATAATCATTATAAATGCGTGAAAATATTTTTTCGTCACAAACATTGTCTAGCATAATCCTTACCAATTAATGAATTGTAGTTACCGTCTAAATTAAATAAAATATTATTTTTTTCAGGATTTTTTGAAAGTTAATTGTTTTTACTACTAAAGAGGATTAATTTATTGGCAATTATTATGAAAAGACATATAACCAAACTGATTAGTTTCACAATTTTCGTGATACTTATTCTTTCTTCATGTAGAGACGA
>CAZJCZ010000181.1:0-4427 GCA_964544575.1 uncultured Flavobacteriaceae bacterium
ATCCTTTTTCAAAGCAGGTTGTTCAGTACTTATCAATTCTCCATCTATATAATTTTCCCAAGTACCTACGCGAACATCATTTTTAAAGAGACCCTTAGTAGTCAATAATCCTGTTTTTCTACTATAATAAACAGCCTTACCATTCAATTTACCTCCTTTATAATTAAAATGTTGGTATAAATGACCTTTAATTGAATATTTTCTGTAAATACTATCGAGAAATCCATCCTTATAATATGAAATTTCAGTTGGTTTACCAGATCTATAAAAAGTTTTATATTCACCATGTAATTTTCCATTTGAATAATTTTCTTCAGACATAACTGTTTTACCATCTTCATGAAAAAATAACCATTTACCCTCTCTATTTTTAACATTCATTTTACCCTTACTCAATAAATAACCAGTCTCCGTATAGAAACTAACCTTAGCCATATTATTATCAGGATTAAACTCTTTTACTACAATAGGATGATCTGAACTCGCTGCTGAATAAAATTTAAAGGTTCCAATTTCTTTACCGTGATCAAAATGGCCTTGATAACGAATGCGTTTATTGGTATAATATTTTCTCCATACACCATGATTTTTACCATTGGGATCAACTTGATTTATTGCATTCTGAGCGTTTGCTATATTAACACTGATTGCTGTGATAATACAAAAAGCTACAAATGATCTAAATTTTTCTATACTAATAGTCATAATTTTTTTATATATTTTTCGTGTTTCAAAGTGAATACCATACCCATGTATCACTATGCAAACGAAAAAAATGGGCCGAAATTATCCCAAGATATGTTAGGGATAAATATTTCTCCAGGACTTTCCTAATAAAATATTTACTTCGAGAATATAATATTTTAACAAAAATTCTGTTTTAATATATCCCTGCTATGACGTACAAATTCAAAATTTGATTGAATTAAGAAAAGAAATATGGAAATTAAAAATAATACCGCTAAATTCTCTTTGTTGAAAGAACTAAATGCAATTAAAGATGCTGGTCGTGAAAGTAGAATTAAAGTAGCCAAAACTGTTTTAAAAGATCAAACTTTATTTGAATCTCTATTAGAAATAGCTTTTGAACAAGATGACGAGCTTTCAGTGAAAGCAATCTGGGTGATGGAATTGGTTTGTGAAAAAAATCTTGATTGGATGGCTTTTAACCTCCCATATTTTATTGAAAATTTGTCGAAACCAAGAGAGGAAAGCGCTGTACGATCAATTTCTAAAATTTGTAATTTAATTGCCCAAGACTATAATTCTAAATTTGATTCTCCCATAAAATTAATAATGAATCAAGATCATGTTTCGCAAATGATAGAAACATGCTTTGATTGGTTACTAAGTGATTACAAAGTTGCCACTAAAGCACACGCAATGGAGACATTATATTACCTTGGTAAAAAAACTGGCTGGGTTCATTATGAACTTAAAATGATCATTGAAAAAAAATTGCCAGTTGAAAGCCCAGGTTATGTTTCCAGAGCAAAAAAAGTACTAGAATCTATGTCTAAAAACAACGCAGCATAGAAAACTGCTCTATTGTTTTTCTGTTTTTAGTAATTCGTTTATTTTTACAGTCTGAATAAAAAATAAATGAACGTAAACAGCTTAAATGCTATTTCTCCAATAGATGGGCGTTATAGAAGTACATCATTAACATTAGCCCCATATTTTTCTGAAGAAGCACTGATAAAATATCGTGTAAAAGTAGAAATTGAGTATTTTATTGCTTTGTGCGAGATACCGCTCCCTCAACTTCGTGATTTTGATAAAAAAAATTATGAGCAACTAAGGAGTATCTATATCCAATTTTCTTCTGAAAGTGCACAAAAAATAAAGGAGATTGAAAAAATTACAAATCACGATGTAAAAGCTGTTGAATATTTTATCAAAGAAAGATTTAATGACCTTCATTTAGACCAATACAAAGAATTTATTCATTTTGGACTCACCTCTCAGGATATAAATAATACAGCAATTCCATTATCAATCAATGATGCTTTTGATCATGTTTATTATCCGGAAATTGCCAATTTCCTTGATAAATTAAGAACACTTGCAATTGATTGGACTGAGATTCCTATGTTGGCAAGAACACATGGTCAACCTGCATCCCCTACTCGTTTAGGTAAAGAAATTACAGTATTTATTGAGCGTATAGAACAACAATTACAGCAATTACAAAAAATACCATACGCGGCTAAATTTGGTGGTGCAACGGGAAATTACAACGCGCATAAGGTGGCTTATCCAACAATCGACTGGAAGAACTTTGGTACTCATTTCGTCGAAAAAGTTTTAGGTTTACATCATTCTTTTCCTACAACTCAAATTGAACATTATGATCATTTAGCCGGTATTTTTGATGCTTTAAAAAGAGTTAATACAATTATCATTGATTTAAATAGGGATTTTTGGACATATATTTCTATGAATTATTTTAAACAAAAAATTAAGAAAGGAGAAGTAGGCTCATCAGCCATGCCGCATAAAGTTAATCCAATAGATTTTGAAAATTCTGAAGGTAACTTAGGAATGGCCAATGCTATTTTTGAGCATTTATCAGCTAAATTACCTATCTCACGCTTACAACGAGATCTAACCGACTCAACAGTACTTCGAAATGTTGGTGTGCCTTTTGCACATACTATTATTGGAATTACCTCCTCTTTAAAAGGGTTAAACAAGTTGTTACTAAATAACGACAAAATTCATCAAGATCTAGAAGATAATTGGGTAGTAGTTGCTGAAGCCATTCAAACTATTTTACGCAGAGAAAATTATCCAAATCCTTACGAAGCTTTAAAGGGATTAACTCGAACTAATGCCCTGATAAATCAAAAAACCATGGCCGATTTTATTGACGGTTTAGATATTTCAACGGCAGTTAAAACAGAATTAAAAGCAATAACCCCAAGTAATTATACTGGAATTTCATGAGATATTTATTAACGATCATATCCATGTGCTTAATACTCATTTCTTGTCAAAGAAATAATATCGACATCAACCAATTTAAAACAGGCACTTTTAAAACTTTTTTAAAGGATAATGATGTTACTTCATTGGCCATAAGAAATGACTCAACTCAAATAGAAATCTATAACAACATTAAAGACACGTTTGACATTGAATGGAAGTCAAATTTTGAATATGTGCTTATCAAAAGAAATCCAAAAAACGAATTAGACAGCACCCCTTTTCATGTAAAAATAACTGGGTTTAAAGATAATACTTACACTTTCAAAGCCAATTACAAAGGCTCAAATTTTAAACAAAAAGGGGAAGCCATTAAACTTAAAGATTAGACCATGGAATTTTTCTTACAACTAGATACTTGGATAGCGTTATTAACGCTGACTTTTTTAGAAATTATATTAGGGATAGATAATATTATCTTTATTTCAATTACGGCAGGGAAACTACCTCAAGAATCTCAAAAAAAAGCGACACGGATAGGACTATTGTTGGCCATGGTATTCAGAATACTATTGCTACTTGGCGTATCATATCTAATAGCGATGAAAAATCCTTTTTTTAGCTTTGATTTTTCATGGTTTAAAGCGGATATTACCGGACAAAGTTTAATTTTATTTGCTGGTGGTATATTTCTAATATATAAAAGCACACATGAAATTCACCAAAAAGTTGAAGGAGTAGATCATAAAGTTTCAAAAGCAAAAGCTATTGCTGCTTCATTTACAAAAGTACTTATCCAGATCGTTTTAATTGATATGGTATTTTCCTTTGACTCTGTGTTAACTGCGGTTGGAATGACCAACGGTATTGATGGCGCTTTAATAATAATGATAATCGCGGTTATAGTTTCCATATTGATAATGATGATATTCGTTACTCCAGTTAGTAATTTTGTTAGTAAACATCCTACTATACAAATGTTAGCCTTATCATTTTTAATACTGATAGGTTTTATGCTGGTAACAGAAGGAGCTCATTTATCAAATGCTGAAGTTTTCAATCAACATGTTGGCACTATACCGAAGGGTTATTTATATTTTGCCATCGCATTTTCGTTGGGTGTTGAAGCATTGAATCTCCGGATGCGAAAAAAGAAATAAAGTCATAAAATTCATTAACTTTGTTTGAGTGAAAAATAAGATTTTACATAACGTTGTTGCCATTTTCTTGGCCTTAATAGTTATCCTCCCATTTGCTATTCAAACTGTTCATGTGTTGCAAGATCATGAACACAAAGTTTGTACAGCTAAAGAGGTAAAACATTTTCATGATCAAGGGGTTGATTGTAGTTTTTATCATTTGACAATTGAACAAAATTCAATTGATTTAGTTATAAATTATGATTTAGAAATCAATAACGCTATTAATCTCAATCCTACGTTTTATTGCGTTAAAGATTATCAAATTCAAAATCAATTAAAGTCTTCACGAGCACCACC
>CAZJCZ010000182.1:0-2279 GCA_964544575.1 uncultured Flavobacteriaceae bacterium
CAATCAAAATGAAAAATTTGCAAATCAATATTCAAGTGAATCCGGAGCTTTATTTAAAGAATCCAGACTCATCTGACCTGGGACAAAAAATTGTCTCAGCGAGTATAGCACTGATCATTGAAGTTGGTTTTGAAGCGTTTACTTTTAAAAAATTAGGAGAAAGAATTGGGTCTCCAGAAAGTTCAATTTATCGTTACTTTGAAAATAAACATACCTTATTAATATATCTCGTTTCTTGGTATTGGAGTTGGGTTGAATATCGAATAGTATTTGCTACCGTCAATATAGATTCACCGGTTGAAAGACTTGAAAAAATTATTAAACTTTTAACGGAGCCGGTCAAAGAGGATAATTCTTTTTCTTATATAAATAAGGTATTATTACATGAAATTATCATAACAGAATCGGTTAAAACATATCATACAATAGATGTAGATGATGAAAATGAAAAAGGCTATTTTAAGGCATACAAGCAAGTAGTTGAAAGAGTAAGTAATATCGTATTGGAAGTAAATCCGGTATTTCAATTTCCGCATATGTTAGTTTCAACGGTACTTGAAGGTGTTCAGCAGCAACAATATTTTTCAGAACACTTACCAAGCCTTACAGATGTGAAGCAAGGAAATGATAATATTTCCGAATTTTATAAGCAACTGGTATTTAAAACGATTCAACAATGAGAAGCAAAAATTTGAAATCTCTACTCTGATTATATACCAATTAGGTATGTAGAAAATCTAACATTTCGTGGATTTTAGAGATAAAAAGAACGTCTTTTCAACAATTTTTTTAAAAATAATTTTGGGACTAAATAATATTGATAAAGCTTTTGAGAAAATTTAAAAGTTTGTAATAAATAACACTTTAAAAATGAAAAAACTATTTGATTTTAAACACTTTAAGGGAGATATGTTTGGCGGTATCACAGCTGGGATTGTTGCATTGCCATTAGCGTTAGCCTTTGGGGTAAGTTCGGGCCTTGGGCCAAGTGCCGGACTCTATGGAGCTATTATTGTAAGTTTCTTTGCTGCACTTTTTGGTGGAACAAACACTCAAATTTCAGGACCAACGGCTCCAATGACTGCCGTAAGTATGGTGGTAATTGCAGGAATAGTTGCTGCTTTTGATGGTGATGTATCTAAAGCATTACCTGCTATTTTAACTATTTTTCTATTAGCGGGTTTAATGCAAATTGGTTTAGGATTTATCGGTCTGGGAAAATATATTAAATATATCCCCTATCCTGTTGTTTCAGGGTTTATGACGGCTATTGGGGTTATTATTTTGGTTACTCAGATCTTACCATCCGTAGGATATTATCCTAAAGAAGATACTGCCTTTGTAACTCAATTTAAACCGCAGGCCGAAGAAATAATTTTAGATAATATTCTAAAGGAAGAAGCTGGAGAAGGAATTTTGGTATTGGAGGACTTTAAAGAAACAGTGAAGAGAGCAGAACTTGTTACTCAAGATCAAATTTTAAAAGAATCTCAAACCTTAGCGAGTAAAGAAGCATCCGGAGTGATAGGTTCTATGAAAGTATTGCCAAGAGCCTTAAAGAATATTAATTGGTTAGAATTGCTATTAGCCCTAGGTACTATCCTTATTATTTATGGGTTTAAACGAATAACAAAAGCTGTTCCAAGTACTTTAGTTGCCTTATTGGTAATGTCAGGAATAGCTATAGGGTTTAAATTAAATTATAGACCTATTGAAGAAATACCAAGCGGATTGCCTTTACCTAATTTAGAAATTTTTACCAGTTTTAGTTTGGGCAGTATCACCCCATATATTTTTACTGCACTGACCTTAGCGCTTTTAGGAGCAATAGATTCTTTGTTGACTTCTGTGGTTGCTGATAATATGACAAAAACAAAACACAAACCTAATAAAGAACTAATAGGTCAAGGAATTGGAAATAGTATTGGAGCAATATTTGGAGGTCTTCCAGGAGCTGGAGCTACTATTAGAACGGTTGTAAACATTAATGCTGGTGGAAAAACCCGATTATCAGGTATGATGGCAGGTGTTTTATTGCTGGTTATTTTATTAGCATTAGGGCCCGTAGCCTCTCAGATTCCTGCAGCTGTTTTAGCGGGTATCTTAATTACAGTTGGTATTGGTGTAATGGATTATAAAGGCTTAAAAGCGATACCAAATATGCCTCGTGCAGAAGTTATCATTATGCTGATAGTGTTGGTTTTATCATCAGTATGGAATTTAGTATATGCTGTGGGTATCGGATTGGTAATAGCTTCATTAATGTTTATGAAAAAGAT
>CAZJCZ010000182.1:2379-4408 GCA_964544575.1 uncultured Flavobacteriaceae bacterium
CCTAAAGATGCTCATACTATTTTAGTAGAGGGAAACAAAAGATTTACTCAAAATTTAAAAGCACAACGTAATTTACAAGACCAAGTTTTTGAAACAAGCAAAGGGCAATATCCTTTTGCGGTGATATTGAGTTGTATAGATTCCAGGGTTCCTGCTGAATTGGTTTTCGACCAAGGCATTGGAGACGTTTTTAGTGTAAGAGTAGCGGGTAATATTATTAATGAAGATATTTTAGGTTCTATGGAATATGCTTGTAAAGTTGCTGGCTCTAAAATAGTTGTTGTAATGGGGCATACTAAGTGTGGTGCTGTAACTTCGGCATGTAAGCACATAGAACTTGGCAATATAACGCCACTATTGAATAAAATAAAACCGGCAGTAACCTTAATAGAAGCCAAGAATGGTGACATGAATGCTGAAGCTATTGAGGAAGTTTCTGTGGAAAATGTAAAAATTTCTATCTCTAGAATTAGAGAAGAAAGTCCCATTTTAGCTGAAATGGAAAGGAACGGTGAAATTGAGATTGTAGGTGCAATGTATGACGTCTCAAGCGGCAATGTTGAGTTTTTTGAAGGATCATAAAAATATTTTTTAAATATATCACCCATTAATAACGTACTATTAATTGAGCTTCAAAACAAATAAATTGATTGGCAAAACACCAGGTTAAAGAACAAAAGAATATGATTGAAAGTGAGCCCTTAGCAAATGAAATAAAAACATCTAAAAATAAGATTAGCCATTTTATAACTGATGTAATTTATATTTTAATTGGTATTTTTTCGGCAGGTTTTGGGTTGAAAGGATTTTTATTACCCAATTCATTTATTGATGGTGGGGTAATGGGTATTTCTCTATTAATATCAGAAACAACAGGTATATCACTATCTATTCTTATTGTGGCTATCAACTTACCGTTTCTTATTCTTGCATGGTCGCAATTTGGAAAACAATTTGCGGTTAAAAGCCTTATTGCAATTGTGGGTCTTGCACTAATCGTTTACTTTATACCTTATCCTTTAATTACTTCAGACAAATTACTTATTGCTGTTTTTGGAGGTTTTTTCTTGGGTGCAGGAATAGGAATGGCAATTAGAGGAGGTGCTGTAATAGAC
This sequence comes from uncultured Flavobacteriaceae bacterium, assembly GCA_964544575.1. Taxonomy (GTDB): domain Bacteria; phylum Bacteroidota; class Bacteroidia; order Flavobacteriales; family Flavobacteriaceae; genus Aureibaculum. The sequence goes on from CAZJCZ010000182.1 coordinate 3,495, forward strand.
GGAGCAGAGGTGCTAGCCATTTATTTAAGTAAAAAAACAGGACTGACAATTGGTGATGTAATTTTAATTTTCAACATTTTAATTTTCTTATTTGCATCGTATATTTTATCTGTTGAGATTGCCCTTTATGCAATGTTAACCTATCTGGCCGCTTCTAAAACTATAGATTTTATAATTGAAGGTGTTGAAGAATATACTGGTGTAACAATCATATCAGATTTTAGTGAAAAAATTAGATTAATGATTACTGAAAAATTAAACAGAGGGGTAACCATTTATTTAGGAAAAAGTGGATATAGAAAAGAAGATAATAAATTATTGGAGTTTGATATCATTTATACTGTAATAACAAGACTGGAAGTTGCAAGACTACGAACAGAAATTGAAGAAATAGATGCTAACGCATTTATAATAATGAATAGTATTAAGGATACAAAAGGAGGTATGATAAAGAAAAGGTCATTAAAAAAATAATCACAAAAATTCATTTTAACAATCAATAGAATACAATGCTTAAAAATTTCTTAGGGAATAGCCCTAAATGATAAAAATGGCATTTCCCTATGTAATAGTATTAGGTGGAGTAGGTCTGCTATGTGTTATGTATTTGTTGTAAAACATTTAATGCTAATTGTGGATTTCAATTTGTGTAATGAGAAAAAAATGTACATTGCGAAGTCATAAATTAAAAGATAAATGAACTGGGAACAACTACTTTCATTAAAGCGTTTTGGTGATACAAAAAAGAGAATACGAAAAGATCAGGATGAGACCAGAATAGGTTTTGAGGTTGACTATGATCGTATCATTTTTTCTGATTCATTTAGGAGTTTACAAGATAAAACGCAGGTAGTACCGCTGTCTAAAACGGATTTTGTACATACCCGTTTAACGCATAGTTTAGAAGTATCAGT
>CAZJCZ010000183.1:0-4405 GCA_964544575.1 uncultured Flavobacteriaceae bacterium
TCTCCTTTTGAAAAACCACCAATTAATTTACAAGGCATGCCCATAAGTTCAGAAACCTTTTTGAAAGTTTGAGCGTACCCTTCGCATACTGCTTTTTTTGATATTAATGTTTTCTTTACAATATGATTATTAATAGCCCGAAGCTTTTGATCAAAATCTTCTTTTGAACTATAACTGAATCCAACTGAAGTTTGCCCATTATAATAGCTCTGTAGATCATAATGAATATTATGCGTTAACCAAGTGTAAAGGGCTCTTACCCTATCTACATCTTTTGTAAAATCTTTAGTGATTTGAAAAGCTAGTTGCTCAGGATTATTATAACGACTTGGGTATTGAAGGACTTTAGCATCTACCCCACTAAAATTTTGTGCTAATACGGTTTGAAAGCTAATAAATATTAAAATGGTAGCAAAAACTGACTTCATCAAAAATAAAAACATTAATAGTTCCTAAAAATTGTAGGAACAATGTTAAAATAACATTAAAACCTGACTATATAGGCACTCTTTTTGATGTTAATAAAACTTATGCCGTAGTAAAATCTATCTTCGCAAAAAACGTTAATAATGTTGGATGCAGTTATTTGAATTCCTATTTTTAATCTTATGAAAAAAGTCATCAAAATCCTTACAATTATATTTTTATTATGTATTACTTTCATCATAATCGTACCCATAATTTTTGAAGGTAAGATTATTGACTTAGTAAAGAAAACTGTTAATAACAATGTGAATGCAACCTTCAGTTTTGAAGATGCTGATCTAAGTGTATGGAGTAGTTTTCCCAATACGCAGGTTTCATTAAAAAAAGTTTCTCTCGTTAATAATGCCCCTTTTGAAGGAGATACGCTTTTTGGCGCGACGGCAATTAATCTGAAAATGCCTTTGGCAGAACTATTTAAAAGAAGTTCGGACATCAGTATAACCAGCTTTATTGTTGACGAAGCTACTCTTGCGATCCGTGTAGATAAGGATGGAAATGCCAACTATAATATTGCAAAAAATATAAATGATAAAGGCAATGTTGACTCAAATGAATCTGGTTCTTTTCAATTAGGTTTAGAATCTTATAAAATAACAAATAGCACCATCTCTTATCATGATGCATCCGCTAAAATGGCAATGCAACTATCCAATGTTAATCATTCCGGATTGGGGAATTTGTCTCTAGAAAAATCAGAACTGAAAACAGTGACAACTATGTTGGCTTCTTTTCAAATGAATGGCGTTGCTTATTTGAACAAAAATAAGATACAGCTGGAGGCGCTCTTTGATATTGATCTTATAGAAAACACCTATAGATTTTTAGATAATAAAGCACAGATAAATCAGTTACCATTGATTTTTGATGGCTATATAAAGCTCAATGAAAACAACAAGAAAGTTGCCATTTCTTTTAAAACCGCTTCTTCAGATTTTAAAAATTTTCTGGCGCTCATCCCGGAGGTGTATTCTAAAAATATTGAAGGCATAACAACCACTGGAAATTTTGATGTTAAAGGTACTATTGACGGAATAGTAGATGACCTGCATATTCCGGAATTTAATATCTCAATACATTCAGATAATGCTTCTTTTAAATATCCTGATCTGCCAAAATCTCTTAAAAACATTAACATCAGTACTGAAATAGCAAATAAAACAGGCCTAGCAAAAGATACTTATATACTAATTGATAAATTGTCATTTAAGATCGATGAAGATATTTTCAATGCAAATGCAAAACTGCAAGATTTGACAGAAAGCATGAAAGTTACCGCCAATTTAAAAGGTATTGTGAATCTTGGAAGCCTGGAGAAAATATATCCTGCCGAAGCAGTAAAAGGCTTAAAAGGAATTTTGAATGTAAACGCAACTACAAGTTTTGACATGAAGTCTATAGAAAATGACCACTATGAAAATACAAAAACATCAGGGAGTTTTACAGTGTCAGATTTTGAATATGCGTCTGAGGAACTTAGCTATCCTCTAAAAGTACTAAAAGCGAGGGTTACATTTAACCCAAAATCGGTTACCCTGAATAGTTTTGACGCTCAATTAGGAAAAACAGACCTTGTGGCATCCGGTACTATGAATAATATACTTGGATTTATTTTCGATGAAAAAAATCTTGAAGGAAAATTTAATTTAAGATCAAATACGTTTTCAGTCAATGACTTTATGGTTTCAGAAGTAGAGGAAGATAAAAACAAAAAAAATTCAGAAGAACGCATTAAAATTCCCTCTTTTTTGGATTGTACTATAGACGCCAATGCAACTACTGTTTTTTATGATAATATCACACTAAAAAATGTGTCAGGAAAATTAATAATTAAAGATCAGAAGGCGGTATTAGAAAATATGAAATCAAATGTTTTTGATGGTACTTTAGGCTTTAACGGTAGTGTATCTACCAAAGAAGATACTCCCAAATTTCAGATGGACCTTGATGTTAACAGATTTAATATAGCCCAGTCTTTTGGTGCCTTGGAATTGTTTGAAGCACTGGCCCCCATTGCAAATGTCATTGAAGGAAAAATCAATTCCACTATTAGTTTATCGGGAAATTTAAATGACGATTTTACTCCTGATTTGAATTCTGTAAGTGGTAATTTGCTGGCAGAACTAATGTCTTCAAAAATCTCAACCGAGAAAACACCATTATTACAAAATTTAGAACAAAACCTAAACTTTCTGGATACAAAAAAATTGAATCTTGAAAATTTGAAAACGTCATTAAGTTTTAAAGACGGGAAAGTTAGCCTTCATCCTTTTAAATTGAATTATGATGATATTGATATAAATGTTTCTGGTAGCCATGGTTTTGATAAATCCTTAGCGTATGACGCTGTTATACATGTCCCCGCGAAATATTTGGGAAAAGAGGCATCTCAGTTGATTGCCGAATTGAATGATGACGAATTGAATACGATAAAAGTGCCCATAAATGCTTTGATCTCAGGAAAATTTAATAACCCAATTATTAAAACTGATCTAAAAGCTGCAATTGCTAATCTTAGTAATCAAATTGCAACTAAACAAAAAGAAAAACTAATTGATAAAGGTAAAGAACAAATTTCAAAGACATTAAATGATCTGCTTAAAGGCAGCTCGAAAGAAAATGACACCATTTCAAAAGACAGTTTGAAAAATCCCATAACGAAAGATCCTGCTAAGGAGCTTTTTGACGGTATTTTTAAACGTTCAAAGAAGAAAAAAGATTCTGTTAACTAAGTGTTGTCCTGATTCTTTCAGGTTCATTCAGCAGCTGGCGTTAAAATTTTTCCCGAGATGCTATTTAAACTATATTTATATAAAATATCTTTTATCTTCTAATCAAATTTAAATTAGAATAAAATGAAAAAAATAACCTATGTATTGATATTTTTGGTAAGTGGAACAATCCTTTTCTTTTCTTGCGCTACTCCAAAAATAATATATGATTTCGATAACGAAGTGAATTTTAGTTCTTATAAAACTTTTGACTTCTATTCAGAACTACAATTATACATGAATCAACTTGACAGTAGTAGAGTTATTCAACAAGTAGAAAATGCAATGCTCTTAAAAGGGCTTAAGAGGTCATCTAATCCTGATGTTTTTGTAAATATTGTGTCAGAACAATTTGAAACTCCGTCTAATAATAGCATAGGCATCGGAATTGGCACTAGTGGTAGAAATGCAGGCGTTGGTGTAAGTGGAGGAATTCCAATTAGGTCTAATTCCATGACTCAATTACTTACAGTTGACTTAATTGATGTTACAAATGACGTTTTAATTTGGCAAGCTAAATATGAGGGTAAATTTAATCAAAGGTTAACATCCGAAGCAAAAAATGAGTATTTTAGAACAACTTTCGAAAAAATATTTAGTGGATATCCTCCTAAATAAAATTATTTTGTTAAACTTCTAAACAAGCTTTCAAGGTCTTGATTCTTTATTTGTGATTGCAACAATTTTAAACCATTGTCATGAGCAAAATCAAAAATGGCAGGACGCATATCTTGACTCGTACTAAATGTAAGCTGCCAGCTATTATCATGTAAATTAATTGCCTCGGTAAGCTTCGGTAGTTTTTCCAGCAACTTCGCTTCAACTCTTAAATCGAACTCTACCTCTACAACTTGATTCTTATTACTCTTTAGATCTGTTACTTTTTTATCCGTTACAATTTTCCCCTTATCAATGATTATTACCCTGTCGCAAACTGCTTCAACTTCTTGCATTATATGGGTTGAAAAGAGCACTGTTTTCGTTTTACCAATTTCTTTAATAAGACCTCGGATTTCTACTAATTGATTAGGGTCTAAACCTGTGGTTGGTTCGTCTAAGATCAGAACTTCAGGGTTGTGCAATAAAGCAACGGCAAGTCCAACTCGTTGACGATATCCTTTAGAGAGTTGACTAATTTTTTTATGAACTTC
>CAZJCZ010000184.1:0-4399 GCA_964544575.1 uncultured Flavobacteriaceae bacterium
TTTTCTGTGGTAGCAAAATAATGGTTGAAGATGCCGAACGATTTATGAAAAATTACCCCAATGATGCCAACTATTAGCCGTTTACGGTAATTTTATTATCCATAAAATAATTTATGTAATTTTCGGGAATTGTGGCCTTAGTCAATAAACAACCCTCTTTTAGATATGGAAATATTTCATCATATTTAGCCACATTATACATACCTATTCTTTTATTTATATGTTTGCGCTTTATTTCATGAGGGCTATCTAAACCAGAAGCTGCAACCAATTCCAAAAAACTATGGATAGTTTCTTCATGATAATTAGCGGCTCTTACAGCTTTATCTTCCACTACTAATCCTTTCATTAAAGATTTATTTTGTGTTGCGACACCTACCGGGCAAGTATTATTATTACATTGTAAGGCCTGAATACAACCTATTGCCAACATCATAGCTCTCGCACTGTTACATCCATCTGCTCCTAAAGCAAAAGCTCTCACCATATGAAAACCTGTAATGATCTTACCCGCAGCAATAATTTTAATGTCTTTTTTTAAATTGAATCCAACTAATGTATCATGTACAAATACAAGCCCTTCTCGTAATGGCATTCCCATAGAGTTTGAAAACTCTACAGGGGCGGCACCAGTACCCCCTTCACCTCCATCAACACTGATAAAATCAGCTTTAATTCCTGTTGAAACCATAACCTTACAAAGGTCAATAAACTCTTGTTTTTTACCAACGCACAATTTAAATCCAATAGGTTTTCCTCCAGAGAGATCTCTTATTTTTTTAATAAAATGAATAAACTCTATGGGTGTAGAAAACGCAGAATGTGCCGGTGGTGAATGAACATCAACATGAGGTTTTATATGTCGTATTTTTGAAATTTCAACAGTATTCTTTGACGCGGGCAATATTCCTCCATGACCTGGTTTCGCCCCTTGGGATAGTTTTATCTCTATCATTTTAACTTGATCTTTAATGGCACCTTCTCTGAAAGAATCATCATTAAAATTACCTTCTTCATCTCTGCAACCAAAATATCCGGTTCCTATTTGCCAAATTAAATCACCTCCATTTTTTAAATGATACGGACTTAACCCACCCTCTCCAGTATTGTGTGCAAAATTTCCAATTTTAGCACCCTTATTCAAAGCCATTACAGCGTTTTTACTCAAGGAACCAAAACTCATTGCCGAGATATTTAAAAGACTGGAGGAATACGGCTTTTTACAGTCCTTTCCGCCAATGACTAATCTCGGGAATTCTCCTATTTCTTTTGGATTATTATTGGCGTACATAGAATGATCCATCCATTCATAACCCGATCTATATACATTCATTTGGGTTCCAAACGGAGTTGTATCGTTTATTTTTTTAGCTCTTTGGTAAATTAAAGACCTGAAAATTCTATTTAAAGGTCTTCCCTCCGTATCGGTTTCAACAAAATATTGCATGATTTCTGGTCGAATATCCTCTAACATGTATCTAAATCTACCAATAACCGGAAAATTTCGACGTATAGTATGTTTGGTTTGTAGCACATCAAAAACGCCCAATAAAATTAACGGTACTAATAGAATAAAACTCCATAAAATCGGTTGCCAAAATTGAGCAGTAATAATAACTAATGCCACTATAATGATGGATAGTAAAATAAATTTCTCGCGAACTCTCATGTGCTAATATTTGTTATTTTTAAATGACTTCATTCAACTTACATGATTTAAAGAATTATCTTTTCGATGAATTTAAAGATTCTTCTAATCATGCTTGTTTTATTTTAATATTATTTTAATGCTAAATGTAATGATTTATTTAAAAATTATAATTTATCCATTAATTCGTATTTAGACGTAAGAGTTAAATGGAAGTTTCATCAGGATAATTTTTAATTCACAAATTATTATAAAATCATATCGGTTACTCAGCAAAAGACTAATTTTATATATGCTCATTTTATAATAGTTATATCTTTACCAAAATTTTAAAATTAATGGGAACTATTAAAGTAAAAAATATACGTTTGTATGCGTATCACGGCTGTTTGGATGAAGAAGGCAAAATAGGTTCAGAATATAGAGTGGATCTTTGTGTGGAAGCTGATTTATCAAAATCTGCTGAAACTGATAATTTAAGGGATACCGTAGACTATGTTCATTTAAATAAAATTGTCAGAGAAGAAATGTCAATTCGCACTAAATTACTAGAAACGGTTGCGAATAAAATTTTAATAAGAATATTAAATGAAATTTCAGTTGTTAAAAAAGTTATTGTTGAAGTCTCTAAGGTTAATCCTCCTATTGGTGGAAATGTAGCAATGGTAACAATAAAAATGAAGAAAACGAGACATTAAAAAACTTTAATTTTAGAATCCCTTAATTTTTTACTTTCTATTTAAAATAGACTAAACGGCGTTTTTTACTGTTAAAAATAGATTTTCGAGTTTCATTGTAAAATCTATATTTTTGATTAAATTTGCAATCTAAATATGGCGTTGTGGCCGAGTGGCTAGGCAGAGCTCTGCAAAAGCTTGTACAGCGGTTCGAATCCGCTCGACGCCTCATAAAAACCTCCTCAATATTTAGGAGGTTTTTTTATTTTATTTAACATTTTTTTGACTTTTTTTTGTCATATTTGTACACTTTTTATATTGAATGAAAATTTATCCAATAGAAACTGGTAATTTCAAACTAGACGGCGGGGCTATGTTTGGCGTTGTGCCCAAAGTTTTGTGGCAAAAAACAAATCCAGCAGACAGCAATAATTTAATTGATATGAGCTTGCGCTGCATGTTGATTGAAGATGGAAATCAACTTATATTAATTGATAACGGTGCTGGCAATAAGCAGTCTGAAAAATTTTGGAGTCATTATTATTTATTTGGAGATTTTACTTTAGATACATCACTCGCAAAATTGGGTTTTCATAGAGATGATATTACTGATGTGTTTTTAACACATTTGCATTTTGACCACTGTGGCGGAAGTGTTCAATTCAATAAAGATAAGACCGGCTATGAGCCTGCTTTTAAGAATGCCAACTATTGGAGTAATGAAAATCATTGGCAATGGGCAACTGAACCTAACCCTAGAGAAAAAGCCTCTTTTTTAAAGGAAAATATTCAGCCTATTGAAAAGAGTGGACAACTAAATTTTGTTTCTCTACCGGAATTTAATTTTCAAAAAGAATCAGAATTAGGGTTTGGAATTTTATTTGTTGATGGTCATACAGAAAAAATGATGATTCCTCATATCAATTATAAAGGGAAAACCTTGGTTTTTATGGCAGATTTATTACCAACATCAGGTCATGTTCCATTACCTTACGTAATGGGTTATGATACCAGACCATTGCTAACAATGAATGAAAAACAGCAGTTTTTAAATTTAGCTGCAAAAAAGAATTTTATATTATTTTTAGAACATGATCCGCAGAACGAATTATGTACAGTAAAAAACACCGAAAAAGGAGTTCGATTAGAACAAACCTATTCATTTAATGAAGTATTTAATTAATTAAATTTTAATAATGAGAATATTAAAACCAATTTCTGTAGCTATAATAGCTGCACTGACACTTGCAAGCTGTGGCTCTACTAAAACTACCACATCTAATGCAACTAAAGAAATAATGATTATTACAGCAACTGATAGCATAGTTGCTAAAAAAGGAGAAATGAGTGAGGCTGATGTAAAAAGCTGGCCACATACTGACGTTTTTACAGATTCAGTACCTGGTATGAGTTTAGCAAAGGCTTATGATTTTGTAAAAAACAAACAAGGAAAAACCGTAATTGTGGGTGTAATTGATTCAGGTATCGATGTTGAACATGAAGATTTAAAAGATGTAGCTTGGGTTAATAAAGACGAAATAGCCGATAATGGTAAAGATGACGATAATAATGGATATGTTGATGATATTCATGGATGGAATTTCTTGGGTGGAGAAAAAGGTCAGGCCATTCCTGAGCAATTAGAAATGACTAGGATGGTAAAAAAATGGATGCCTCGTTTCGATGGTAAATCTGCTGATTCAATTTCAGAAGGTGATGAAGCTGATTTTGATTTATTTGTGAAACTTAGAAAAATTATTGACGAAAAAAATACCAGTGCAAAAAATCAAATTGCTCAATACTCAGGTATAAAAGAATTTGCATCCAAAACTTATGACACCATACAAAAAGCGTTAGCGGGTAAAGAGATTAATTTGGAAAATATTAAAGCACTTACTTTTGAAGATGAAAAATTAGCACAAGGGAAAGGTATGATAATGCGTATTCTTGATTCTGGAGCGTCACTCGAAGAATGGTATAAGCAGCTTGATGGTGCAATAAATCATTATGAAAATCAATCAAATTCTCAGTATAAAGTAGCATTTAATGGCAGATTAACTAACGATAATCCAGA
>CAZJCZ010000185.1:0-4387 GCA_964544575.1 uncultured Flavobacteriaceae bacterium
CGTTAACATTACTTCTAATCGGATATTATATAATGACATGTTTTTAATATTAGTTGTTGCGAATCTATTTCTTTTTTTCAGCCTTTTGAGCTTTTGCAATAATTCTTCTTATTTCAAAACCTAATTTAACTAGTTTTTGAAATAAAATCCCATTATTATATTTATCTCACAGTAATTTATCCCTCAGAAAATGATGTTTATGTGCCACAAAAGAATGTAAAAATATTAATGTGACTGGAATTATTCTATTCACCAAACCAATGGCTCCAAGGAATTCTGCTCAAAACAAAAAGTAGTCCTAAACCATAAAAAATGGTAATGGTTTTAAATTTGCCTTTATCAGTGGTTTGTTTTTTATGTTTAGAAAAGCCTATAGTAATTAGTACTATGGCAAGAATCATCATTAAAGGATGTTCAACGGTGTATAGTCTTATTACGGCATCTTTCATAGTAGCTGCCATACCTATTTCTCTCATGCTTTCATAATAGGGCGAAACATAATACACTATAAACCCTAGTATTAACTGAATATGTATTACAATTAAGGTAAAAAGAGAAATTCTTAGGTCTTTATCTGAAAATTCTTTGTTTTTTGTTAAACCAATTAATGCATTTACAAAAGCTATAACTAATAGTAAAACTACCAAATATGCCCAATAAGAATGTACTGTTTTGATCATGATCTTGATTTTTTTATTTGAGCAAACCTACATAAATTTTTTCATTTTTGAAATACCAGTACATTCAGAATTTTTGAATGATTAAGAAATTCTATTTTTCCTGTACCACCTCTAGCTAATCTCAGTAACAAAATTTATATAAGGGTTATTAAGTGAATTTAATGCAAAAAAAAACCCACTATAAAGTGAGTTTTTTTTAACTTAAAATTACAATTAGTTAAAGATATATCTCAACCCAAATTGCATTTGCCATCTTGAGCTTTGAATACCACTATCATCAATCACAAACAGATCATCAGCATCATCAGGATCAAAACTAAATACTGGAGATGTACCATTTGATTCAGTTCTTAGTAATTCAATTTCTCCAAAATTTGGAGCAAATTGACGAACACCCCAGTCCTTATTTAATAAATTGGAAAGATTAAAAATGTCAAACGAAGCCTGTAAAGTATGCGTTTTATTTCCAAACTTAATTGCAAAATCTTGTAATAATTTAAAATCTACAACATGACTCCAAGGGGACCTATCTGCATTAACTTCTGCATATTTTCCTCTTCTGCTCCTTAAGTAATCATCTCCTTCAATAAATGCATCTAAAGCATTCCATTGTTCTTGAGACGTTAGTCCGTTTGCTCCATCTAATAGATTTATCTGTGAAGCGTTTGACGGTACATAGATAAGGGCATTATCTCTTGAATCATCATTAAGCACATCTCTTCCTTCATCATAAATATATGAAAAAGAACCACCATTAACACCTTCATAGAACAAACCGAAAGTAGTTTTCAAATTATCGTTCCATTTTAATTCATAAGAAGCATTTGTAGTAACTCTATGTCCCTGTGCATATTGTGATCGACGTACTGAATTAACAGCATTTTTACCATTAACACTTAATATATTCCTCCACTGAGAAGAGTTTTGAGAACTAGTTGCTTCAAAAAGAGTTTGTGAATCACCATAACCGTAAGAAACACTACCAAAAAATCCATTTGCAAAAGGTTTGGTTATTGTTATAGAGCTATTCCATGAGTAACCTTCACTAGTATTTGAACCCAAATATATTCCGAAATAAGTTCGATCAATTCTATCGCCTCTATCATAAAAAGGGCGAGTATCTCCAGGTCCTTCTAATCTTTCAACAGGGTCTTTAAGGTTCAAGTTTTCATAAGTTACAGCAGAAATATTGTCATTATACAAAAAATCTACTGATGCTATTAATCCCCAAAATGGCAATTTTTGATCAACTGCTAAGTTAACTTTAAACAATTGTGGTAACTTAAAATTACTGGAAAATAAGTTGATATCACCTCCTAATTCTCCAGATCCTACGGCTGCCCCAACAGGTTGTCCATTAGGATCTCCAATGAATGACACACCCGAAGGTAGGTCATCTTGGTTTGCTGCAGCTACAGCTAAACCATTGTTATTATATACACCGCCCGGCCAAACTAAAGGAATTCTTGAAGTGAAAATACCAAATCCACCTCTAACTTGAGTTTCTGATTCTCCATTAACGTTCCAATTGAATCCAAATCTGGGAGATAAATGTATAGAAGTAGAAACACCTTTTCCAGTTCTTGCTCCTTGTAAATCTTTTCCTTGGGCTTCTAATAATGCTACCGTAGTTGTATTAAATTCTTGATTTACCAATCCGTCAGACCAAATAGGCGCGTCAAATCTTAGACCAAAACTTGCTTTAAAATTGTCAGAAATTTGGATGTCATCTTGAAGATAAAATCCTAACTGAAGCAGATCAAATTCTGCTGCACCTTCAGAATCATCACCAATGCCTCCAATTAACGAATAACTTCTGTCATAATCGTCCGGGGCAACACCGGTAAGAAAGTCATTCAATGAGTCAAAATCATAATCACCAAAATTCTGTCTCACAAATACATTTCTAATATCAGAATACTCTATATGCGTTCCTAATGTTACGGTATGCGCACCAGAGTAAATTTCAAAATTATCTGTGAATGTGAGTATTTTTTGCTCCAAAATGTTAGCAGTTGAAAATGGTTCAGAACCAAAAGAAATTCTTCCTGAACCATCATCTATAACTACAGAAGGGAAAGGAGGTCCTAATGGATCTCTATCATCTAACACAGAAGTATAGGCTATTACTAAATTATTTGATGTTTTTTCACTTAATTTAGAACTCAACTCTAAGGTTGTTGTATTAGTTGTAGACGGGAAAAAAATCGATCTATTGCTAAAGTTAATACCTCTATTATTTGATGTTGCTGCGTTTGTTTGTTCAGCTTTTACATAACTATGTTTTAATGATAGTTTATTATTATCATTAATATTCCAGTCTAATTTAGCGATTAGTTTATTACTTTCCAGTTGATCAGATGTAGTTAAATATGTACCTGGATCATAGCCATAATTAGCAATAAGAAAATCTCTTAAGCCTTGAATATCACTTTCTGATGCGTCTCCATCATAGTTCCCAAAATTGAAAGGTCTTGGAGTTGCGTCTTCTTGTCTTTCGTAATTTACAAAATAAAATAATTTATCTTTTACAAGAGGTCCGGCAACTCTGACACCGTAAGTTTTGGCCGAAAACTCATCTAATTTTTCCCTACTTCCTCCAGTAGGAACGTCATCAACAGGAGTTTTTCCTGCTAATGATTCATTTCGAATAAAACCATATACAGAACCTTCAATTTCATTAGTTCCTGAACGCGTAACGGCGCTTATAGCCCCACCTGCAAAACCAGAAATCCTAACATCAAATGGTGCAATAGCCACCTGGAAAGACTCAATAGCATCCGCAGAGATGGGATTAACACCTGTTTGTCCACCATTGGTTCCAGAACCAGCTAAACCAAAAACATCATTATTTACAGCTCCATCAATATAGATGGCGTTGAATCGATTATTTTGACCGGCAATTGAAATTGTACTTCCATTAACCTGAGCCTGAGGTGTTGTTCTTAAAAAATCTCCCAAACCTCTTGAAACTGAAGGTAAGGTTTCCATTTGCCTTTTACTTATAATCGTTCCTGTACCATTTTTGTTTCCGTCAAAAATTCCATTGACCGTAGCTGTAATAACAACTTCCTCTAAAGCATTGGAAGTTTCAATCATTTGATGATTGATGGCAAAAGTTTGGCCTAATTGAAGATTAATATTATCAGTAACAAAATCAGTAAAGCCTACATAAGATATAGTTACTTTATATGGTCCACCAGCTCTCATATTTGAGATTCTAAAAAACCCATCAAAATCCGTTGCTGCTCCGTATTTGGTTCCCGAAGGAACATGAACAGCAGTAACATTGACACCAGGCAAAGGATCTCCATTATTATCCCGAACCTTTCCGTTAACTGAAGAGGTTGTAACCCCTTGTCCAAAAATGGCAGATGTCACCACAAAGCACATCATCACCAATAATAGTTTAGTAATTTTTTTCATTTGTATATTGAATTAGTTTATAATTTGCTAGGCAAAAGTAAGTAATTTCAATTAAATAACTTTAAGAAAACATTAACTTTTAACCTTAAGAACGAAAATAATAATAATAATTTAATGAAGAAAATATAAAGCCTATTAACTTATTAACATTCAGTAAGTTAAATGTTAAAAAAATTAATAGGATTATATCGTTTTTTTATATATTTTATTGGCGAGCTCTTTACCTAGTTCTACACCAAACTGGTCAAAACTAAAAATATTCCAAATATAACCTTGTACAA
>CAZJCZ010000186.1:0-4385 GCA_964544575.1 uncultured Flavobacteriaceae bacterium
GTAACTTCAAAAAATATACTGTTACTTCCTACAGCCAGCGAAAAATTAACTGCTATTTATAATGAAGAAGATAATTCATATTGGGTTGTTTCTTTTGCACCTAGTAATGATCCTGCGCATAACGACACCTTTTATTCTTTCAAAGTAGGTTCAACAGGGGTTAGTTATGTTGAGGAATCAACGTTCGATTTTCTTCCTATGAATAATGAAAATACAGGAGGTCAGATGAAAATATCATCAGACCTTAAAAATTTAGGTTTGACTCATAACACGATAGAAATAGGCCGGGATGGTGGGCTTGACAGTGCGGAAAACTTATTTACTTTTGATTTTGATAATGTCTCGGGTTCCGTAACAAATAAGATCACGCATTCAATTTTGAAAGATAAAGATAATGGATTGAAACTGGTTTCGTCCAGTAACGGATTTGATGATGTGCATTCAATTCTGAGTGGCGTAAACATTCAAATGGACGTAGTTTCATCAGTTTATGGATTTGAATTTTCTCCTAATAGCAATATATTCTATATATCATCAATAGGGCAAATAGATTATAATACTTCTGATATCACTCCATATTCTAATTTACTTCAGGTTTTATATAGAGATTCTGCTAGTTCTTATTCTAACGTAATAAATCAAATAGGTAATGATAGTAGTAATCAAGTTTATTCATTGCAATTAGGTTGTGATGGAAAGATTTATGCTGCTGATAATTCAGGAAGTTTAGATCAAATTTCTAATCCAGACGGGTTAGGTACGGGTGCGGGTTATAAAAAAGATCATATAAATTTAAACGGAAAAACAGCTACTAAAGGTTTACCACAATTAAATCAGATATTTAAATATGATACCAGTGATCGTTCATCTGATACCAAAAAATCAATAATTAAGGGAAACCCATTTAGAAACGAGCTTATAATTGATTTAGCACAAACTAAAAAGGTAGAATTTTACAACGAACGAGGTGCCATGGTCAAATTAGTCGTTTTTAATAATTCGGTTAACCGAGAGTCGTATAATCTAGATACATCTGATTTACCGGTTGGGATATATTTTCTTGTTATTGAAGATGAACAGTCTCAAATTTATAACGAAACAGTTTTTAAAACAGATTAATATAAATAACTTAATAAAAAAAGAGGCGTTAATTAACGCCTCTTTTTTTTTAACAATAATCTTCGTTTTAATTAAAAAAATAAATTCATAGATGAAATGTTAAACAAGTATTATTTATTTAAAAAAGCTATCTACAAATTCAATTTTATTAAATACTTGCAAGTCATCTAACTTTTCACCTACACCAATGTATTTAACGGGTATTTGGAATTGATCAGAAATACCAATTACTACGCCTCCTTTGGCAGTTCCATCAAGTTTAGTTACTGCTAACGAAGTTACTTCAGTTGCTTTAGTAAACTGTTTTGCCTGCTCAAAAGCATTTTGACCTGTAGAACCATCTAAAACTAACAATACCTCATGTGGTGCATCTTCAATTACTTTTTGCATCACATTTTTTATTTTAGTCAGTTCATTCATCAAGTTTACTTTATTGTGTAATCTACCTGCGGTATCAATAATAACTACATCAATATTTTGATTTACTGCTGATTGCAAGGTATCGTAAGCCACAGAAGCAGGATCACTGCCCATCTTTTGTTTTACAACCGGTACTCCTACCCTATCAGCCCAAACTTGTAATTGGTCTATAGCCGCCGCTCTAAACGTATCTGCAGCACCTAACATTACTTTTAGTCCTTGTTTTTTAAATTGAGCAGCTAGCTTACCAATAGTTGTCGTTTTACCGACTCCATTCACTCCAACTACCATGATAACATACGGCTTTTTATCCGCTGGAATACTGAATTCAGTTTCATTACCGATATTAGTTTCTGATAATAAACTTGCAATTTCTTCTCGTAGTAATTGATTTAACTCGTCAGTACCCAAGTATTTATCTTTGGCTACTCTGGCTTCTATGCGATCAATAATTTTAAGGGTTGTTGCAACACCAACATCAGATGATACTAAAACTTCCTCTAAATTATCCAACACATCATCGTCAACTTTTGACTTACCTGCAACGGCTTTAGAAAGCTTTGAAAAAAAAGATGTTTTAGTTTTCTCTAATCCTTTGTCTAAGGTTTCTTTCTTTTCTTTTGAAAATATTTTTTTAAATAAACTCATTATTGTTATCTACTTAGCAATTTTTATTTTACCACCATCTCATATTCTCACGTTAAGGACAGATGTATGAATTGGTGATTAAGGTACATATTGAAGCACCATCTTGTTGCCAAAACGTGGAAACCCAAATTTCAAACAAATATAAAAAAGAAAAGCTACTTTCATTGATATGAAAGTAGCTTTATATAGTCTTAGTAATGAGATTATTTGTTTAAAAAATCTTTTACAAAAGTTGGGTCCATAATAGCTTCAACAAAAGTATAAGCTCCGGTTTTAGGAGACTTTACCATTTTGATTGCCTTTGTTAATCTTTTAGAGCCTGTTTGTAACGATGCTACTGATTTCTTTGCCATGACTTAATTATTTAATCTCTTTATGAATGGTCATTTTCTTCAAGATAGGATTGAATTTTTTAATTTCCATTCTATCAGGAGTATTCTTTTTATTCTTAGTAGTAATATATCTAGACGTACCTGGCATACCACTTTTTTTATGCTCAGTACATTCTAAAATAACTTGAATTCTATTTCCTTTACCTTTTGCCATTGTACAATATTATTTTTTTAAAAAGCCGTTTGCCCTTGCTTCTTTAATTACAGCAGAAATGCCTTTTTTATTAATATTCTTTAGAGCCGAAGCAGATACTTTCAATGTAATCCACTTATCTTCTTCAGGAATATAAAAACGCTTTTTCATTAAATTAGCGTTGAATTTTCTTCTAGTTCTATTCATAGCATGAGAAACATTGTTTCCTACCATGGCTTTTTTCCCTGTTAATTCACAAACTCTTGACATTTCTTGACTCTTTTAACTATTATTCTAAAACAAGGGTGCAAAAATAGTAACTTTTACACAATTAACAAATTATTTTTAGGTGTTTTTTAATAATTCTTTTCTTAATAATTCTAATGATTTAATCGAGGCTTTTTGTATAACTTTTTCTCTTGGCTGGCCAAAATTAAATTCTTCAATATGTACATTGTTAGGTGTAGCAATACCAATAAAAACAACCCCTACTTTTGTATCTGTTTTATCTATGGTTGGCCCCGCGTTACCTGTAACTGCAATGGCAAAATCAGTTTTATATAATTTCTTAATGCCTACAGCCATTTCTTTAACTACCTCTGCACTTACTACTGAATATTTTTCTATAGTACTCGGTAAAACACCTAAAACCTCCGTTTTAATGCGCTCGTTATAACTAACAACCGAGCCTGTAAAATATTGAGAAGCACCAGGTACTGCAGTGATCATTTGCGCAATATTGCCACCCGTACAACTCTCTGCAGTTGCTAATGTTTTCTTATTTTCTAAGAGCAGTTTCCCAATAATCGCTTCTATTGCACCTTCTTCTTCAAAACCAACAAAAATATCCTTGACATGGCTTACTAGTTCTTTAATGAACGAACTCATAGCTTCTTCAATTTTATTTTTATCAAAACCTTTAGCAGACAAACGTAGTCTTACCCTCCCAAGGTTAGGTAAATATGCCAATTTAATATAATCAGGTAAACTATCCTCCCATTTCTCTAGTCTATTAGCAATGGCGCTTTCTCCAAGACCATAGGTCAATATAGTTTTGTGGAAGATATACGGGCACCTATATTTTTCCTGAAGATAAGGTAATACTTCAAAATTCAGTAAGGCTTTCATTTCATAAGGCACACCAGGAAGTGAAACAAAGGTTTTATCGCCTTTTTCAAATAACATACCCGGCGCGGTACCAAATCTATTTTTTAATGGTAAAGCTTTAGATGGGACCAAAGCTTGATTTCGATTTAAATCGGATATTGGAGTACTTATATATTTTTTAAACAAATGTTCTATTTGCTCTAAAACTTCATCATTTTGAATTAATGTGTCATTGAAATATTCGCAAATAGTATGCTTGGTAATATCGTCTTTTGTTGGCCCTAATCCCCCTGTAATTATTATAATATCAGCATTTTCTTCAGCTTCCTTAAACGCTTTTAATATATGTTTTTTATCATCTTGTATAGATGTGATTTGATAAACTGAGATACCAATTTTATTCAACTCCTTACTAATAAAAGCAGAATTCGTATCCACAATTTGACCTATGAGAATCTCATCTCCAATAGTTATGATTTCAGCTTGCAAATTGATGTCAGATTTTGAATTAAAAACCAAAGATAAGAAGATTAACAACCCAATAGAATTAAAACTTTATGAAGAAT
>CAZJCZ010000187.1:0-4356 GCA_964544575.1 uncultured Flavobacteriaceae bacterium
GTAATTTTATTTTTTACTATAACATTGTTTTTTTTACCTTTTACTGGAATCACTATCGATTGAGTATTGCCTTTAAAATCTTTCGCAGTTATTTTAACAGTATAGGACATCCCATCCTTAATTTGTAAATAACCATTATTCACTAAATTTTTGTAAATACTTAATTTATTCGCAGGTTCAACAAAGCACTTTTGAATGCGCTGCTTTTTGTGATAATACCTTTCATGGTCTATCAAGGTATTCAGATAACGACTTTCACTGAATGCATATGTGTCGACCGAATGCTCATAAACCGTATTACCGTTAACGGTCATTTTTAAACTAAAAATACCGTTATTATTTAAAGCACCATCTTGTTTGTCAATAACGTTAACACCAAATCCTATTGTGCCAAAAGCTTCTATAGGATTAGTCATGATGGTTCCGTTAGCTCTTTTGATAATTCTTAATTCTGTTACCTTGTTAGATTGGTTGACATTTGAAGAATCTCCAAAAGAATATACAACGCCAGCTCTAATTTCAGGAGCTCGGGAATCAGGTATTTCAATACCAAAAAACATTGGATTGATAGGTTTAGAATGGCTGTCACGAATTTCATAATGTAGATGTGCACCTCCTGAACCTCCTGTATTTCCACTAAAGGCAATAATTTCACCTTTATCTACGGTTAGTTCATGCGCCTTAGGAAATGATTCAACCGTAAAGCTTTCTTTTTTGTATTGTAATTTTTTTATATAGGCTTCAATTTTAGGAGAGAATTTTTTTAAATGACCGTACACCGTTGTATAACCATTCAAATGTGTAATATATAACGCTTTACCATAGCCCCAATGAGAAATTTTAATGCGAGATACATATCCGGCAGCAGATGAAAGAACATTTAAGCCTTCACGTTTTTGCGTTTTTATATCTAATCCAGCATGGAAATGATTACTTCGCAATTCACCAAAAGTCCCGGATAAAATTAATGGTATTTCTAAAGGTTCTATAAAGTAGTCTTCCGGATATTTAGTTTGAGCAAACCCAATATTCAAACAAAATAATAGTAAAAAAATTTTAAATAATCTCCCCATAATAACAGGCTAAAATAATGATAAGAAATTGAAATTAAAAATTAAAAATTAAGACTTTATATATCAAACAATTATGGCAGTTTATTAATATAAATACCAAAACAGTTGCTTAATTCTGCCAAGAACACTAAATTTGTTGTTAAGGTTTAGAATCTTTGTATTTGATGAGTAACGTTTTGGAAATAGTCGATTCCCTGCAAAGTAAGCTAACTAGGTTACTTTCAAAATATGAGCTATTACAAATAGAAAATCAACAACTTCTTGAAAAAAGCGAAAAGCTTGTTTTGGAGGTTCAAGAAAAACTGGAATCTATTAGTGCTATAGAAGACAGATATGAATCATTAAGAATTGCAAACGCAATTGTAGGCAGCAAAGAAGATAAACATACAACGAAGCTGAAGATAAATACATTAATTCGTGAAATAGATAAATGCATAGCTCAGTTAGATGAGTAAACTCAATCATGAACGAGAAACTTAAAATAAAAGTTACAATAGGAGATAGAGTTTATCCGTTAACAATTAAAAGTGAAGGAGAAGAGGAAGGGGTAAGAAAAGCTGTAAAAAAGATAAACGATCTTATCAAAAAATTTGAAGAAAACTATGAAGTTAGAGATAAGCAAGATGTTTTAGCTATGTGTGCGTTACAATTTGCATCACTGCAAGAAGTGAAAAGTATTTATAATGAGAAGGATGCTGATAAAATTGAAAATAAATTACAAGAAATGAGTGTATTGTTAGATACTCATTTATAATACGTTCTTTAAAATACAACAATTACTGCCTACATTAGTTATTTGTTTAATAAACTCAACATTATTTATTTGAAAAGGGTGAGTCTTAGTTAGTAAAGCGTGCCGTTATACGCGGATACTTGATCAACTAGTTAACCCTAAACTTGTCTTACAAGGAGTTTGTAAAACCTCTCTAATGTAGGCTTTTTTTATACTTAAAATCAACACAATGGAAGGAATGATATTGCCGATAATAATTGGCACAGTTATAGGATTGATTATAGGCTTTGTGATAGCAAAAATGCTCGAAAAAAATAAAGCGTCGATGATTTTGAAAAATGCTAAAAAACAAGCGCTATCAACATTAAAAGAAGCGAAAATAGATGCTGAAGCATTAAAAAAAGATAAAATATTACAAGCAAAAGAGAAGTTTATTGAGTTAAAATCTGAACATGAAAAAGTGATTCATAGCAGGGATCAAAAGGTTAATGAAGCAGAAAAACGTATTAGAGAGAAAGAATCAAAAGTGGCACAAGAACTCGATAAAAATGTGAAATTTAATAAGTCTTTAGAAACTAAAATAGGCGATTACGATTATCGAATTGACTTTCTAGATAAACAAAAGAAAGAATCCGATAAGATGCATAAAAGGCAAGTCGAACAACTTGAAGTAATTTCTGGTTTGTCTGGTGATGATGCAAAAA
Source organism: uncultured Flavobacteriaceae bacterium (assembly GCA_964544575.1). Lineage (GTDB taxonomy): Bacteria > Bacteroidota > Bacteroidia > Flavobacteriales > Flavobacteriaceae > Aureibaculum. Next base: position 2,511 of record CAZJCZ010000187.1, read on the forward strand.
AGGAATTGATAGAATCATTAAAGGAAGAGGCAAGATCTGATGCCATGGTTTTTATTCAAGATACTCTTGAAGAAGCAAAACTCACTTCGCAGCAGGAAGCAAAGAAAATTGTCTTAAACACCATACAGCGTATTGGAGTTGAACAGACTGTTGAGAATTGTGTATCAGTATTTAATCTGGAGTCTGATGATGTAAAAGGTAGAATTATTGGTAGAGAAGGACGTAACATTAGAGCACTTGAATCTGCCACCGGAGTAGAAATAATTGTTGACGATACGCCTGAAGCCATTATCCTTTCTTGCTTTGATCCTATACGAAGAGAGATTGCCAGATTATCATTGCATAAGTTAGTTACTGATGGCAGAATACATCCGGCACGGATTGAAGAGATCGTTGCAAAAACCCAAAAAGAAATTGACCAAGAAATTATTGAAGTTGGAAAGCGTACAGTAATCGATCTAGGTATTCATGGGTTACACCCTGAATTAATTAAAGTGGTGGGTAGAATGAAATACCGTTCTTCTTATGGTCAGAATTTATTACAGCATTCAAGAGAAGTAGCGAATTTATGTGCGTTGATGGCTGCTGAATTAGGTATTAATCCAAAAGTTGCTAAAAGAGCAGGATTATTGCACGATATAGGTAAAGTTCCTGAAACGGAGAGTGAATTACCACATGCCTTATTGGGTATGGAATGGGCGCAAAAATATGGCGAAAAACCTGATGTTTGTAATGCTATCGGGGCTCACCATGACGAAATTGAAATGAAATCATTATTTGCACCAATTATTCAAGTTTGTGATGCTATTTCTGGTGCCCGACCAGGTGCCCGGCGTCAGGTATTAGATTCGTACATACAACGTTTAAAAGATCTTGAAGATATTGCGTTTGGATATTCCGGAGTACAGAAAGCCTATGCAATTCAAGCAGGTAGAGAGTTGCGAGTTATTGTGGCTAGTGATAAAGTAGATGATATGAAAGCTTCTGAACTTTCATTTAATATATCTCAAAAAATACAAAATGACATGACCTATCCTGGTCAGGTTAGGGTAACAGTAATTAGAGAAACCAGAGCAGTTAATATTGCGAAATAATCATTAATTACTTTATACAATGTTAAACCTTCTCCATTTTTTGAGAAGGTTTTTTATTTTCTGGGATGATATTTTTCAATAACTCCTTTTAGAAAGCTTTTGTCTACATGCATATAAATTTCAGTAGTAGTGATACTCTCATGACCCAACATTTGTTGAATAGATCTTAGATCAGCCCCATTTTCTAGTAAATGGGTCGCGAACGAATGCCTAAATGTGTGTGGACTCACCTTTTTATCAACACCAGCTTTTTCCGCCAATTCTTTTACAATTAAAAAGATCATATTTCGCGTAAGCTGTTTCCCTCTTCTATTTAAGAATAAAGTATCCTCATAACCTTTTTGCACCTTGATATGATTACGAATATGGTTCATATATATCACAATATATTTCTGAGTTTCCACATTTATAGGTACGAATCGTTGTTTATCTCCTTTACCGATTACTCTAATAAAACCTTCTTCAAAAAATAGATCTGAAATTTGCAAAGTGATCAATTCGGTGACTCGTAAGCCACAGCTATACAATGTTTCTAAAATAGCTCTATTACGTTCTCCTTGTGGGTGACTCAGATCAATTTGATTTAATAAAAGATCAATTTCTTTTATTGATAAAGTATCGGGTAACTTTCTACCTATTTTCGGAGTCTCTAACAGGGTGGTAGGGTTATCTTTTCTATAATTTTCAAAAATTAAATAATCAAAAAAACTGCGCAAACCGGATATAATACGAGATTGGCTTCTTGCATTCAC
>CAZJCZ010000188.1:0-3080 GCA_964544575.1 uncultured Flavobacteriaceae bacterium
ATTATTTATTATTTTAGATTATTTTTTTGACGATTTCATCGGCAATAGCCAAACATGATGTGGCGGCTGGAGAAGGTGCATTCAACACATGAATATTGCCGTCATGTTCAATAATTTTAAAATCATCAACCAGATATCCTTTAAAATCTAATGCCTGAGCTCGAACTCCTGCTCTGGATGGTTGTACATCATTAATTGTCATACTTGGCATCATTTTTTGAAGTGCCTTTACGAATAATCGCTTAGAAAACGCCCGTTTGTATTCATCAATCCCTTTTCGCCAATTTCTATTAAATAATTTCCAAGTTCCCTTAAAAGTTAATGCTTGCATAGTATCTTTTAAGTTAAAACTTGTATTCTTATAACCTTCACGTTTAAAAGAAAAAACTGCATTTGGCCCACATTCAACACTGCCATCAATCATCCTGGTAAAATGAACTCCTAAAAATGGGAAGTTTACGTCAGGAACAGGATAGACTAAATTTTTAATTTTATGTTTCGACCTTGCTGTCAATTCATAATAGTCTCCTCTAAAGCCAACTATTTGAATATCCAATTTAACACCATTCTTTTCGGCAATCCTATCTGCAAATAAACCTCCACAAAAAATGAGTTGATTAGTTGTAAATTTCCCTAATGAAGTGCTAACTATATTTTCATTATTCTGTAGTTTAGAATTCAAATATTGGCATTGTGTTATTAATTTACTTTTCGGATTCAAAATCGTTATCATATCGACCAATTTATTGCCAACATCCACATAATTAATAATTCCCGCAACAGGTACCCATATTGCCTTTATACCTTCTATGAAGGGTTCTTTTTTCTTAATTTCATCAGAGTTTAAATAGCAGATCCCCTGAGTTTTATTTTCTATTCCTCTCTGATAGATACTTTCTAATATTGGAATCTCTTCTGATAAGGTTGCTACGATTAATTTTCCGCAAATATCATGTTTGATTTTATTTTTTTTAGCGAAATCAACCAATTGGTCACGACCATTTCTGCAATTTTCCGCCTTATAAGAACCCGGCTTATAATATATCCCTGAATGTATTACGCCAGAATTTCGTCCGGTTTGATGTTTACCAATATCGTTTTCTTTTTCTAAAACAGCAATTGATTTTTTAGGAAATTTTAATTGCAATTTATAAGCAGTAGCTAAGCCAACAATCCCTCCCCCAACTAAAATAAAATCATAATTATCAACTGACATATTTGGTCTTTTTTATAAAACTCAAAACGATAAATGATGCTAAAAAGAAAATAGCTAATAGTAATACGCTCCATTGCATAGAACCGGTTAAGGCTATGAGCACGCCAAAAACGAATGTGCCAAGGACTATTGCAATTTTTTCGGTAACATCATAAAAACTAAAATAAGTCGCATGATCCTCGGTTTCCGGTAATAATTTAGAATATGTTGACCTTGATAATGATTGAATGGCTCCTTGTACAAGTCCTAACAATCCGCCAAGTCCATAAAAATATAGATTAACATTTGTTTGGTTTTTATCCAATGAAAACGCAGCAAAACAAACAATACACCAAATAGATATCGTTATTTTTAATGTAGAAATATTACCTATCCTTGTTGATAATCGGGAGAACAAATAGGCCCCTAATATGGCTACAATTTGTACCAATAAAATTGTAGCAATCAGGTTAGGTGTAGGAATCCCCAATTCTTTACTACCAAAAACACCTGCCATTAAAATAATTGTTTGCACTCCTATACTAAATAAGAAAAAAGAAGTTAGAAAAGTTTTTAATTGAGGATAATTTACCAATTCATGAAATACAATTTTTAATTCTCTAAATCCTTCCCAGATATAATCATTTTTAGGTTTTTTATCGTATACATTATTTGGGAGTCTTTTAAAAGTAATTTGAGCAAATCCCAACCACCAAATACCCACCAACACGAACGTTAATCGTGAAGGCATTGATGCATCGGCAAAACCAAACCATGAAGGCTTCTGAATCATAACTAAATTAAATAGTAGCAATAATACCGAGCCTGAATATCCATACATAAATCCTTTGGCACTCACTTTATCTTGTTGTTCAGGAAAAGCAACTTCAGGTAAATAGGCATTATAAAAAACAATGCTCCCCCAGAAACCAATACTAGCTAAAACAGTAAATACAAGCCCTACCCAAAGGGTATCTATTCCTTTAAAGAAAAATAAACTCATTACGGATAAGGAACCCAACAAACAAAATCCTTTTAAAAACTTCATTTTATTACCTGTATAATCGGCTATGCCAGATAATATTGGTGATATAAATGCAACAATTAAAAATGATAATGATAAGGCGTAATTGTATAAAGTAATCGGATTAAAACTACCTCCTAAAAAAGAAACGGTATCAAAACTTTCGGTTACCGCTCCAAAATAAATCGGAAAAACAGCAGTGGCTATAACCAAAGAATAAACAGAGTTTGCCCAATCATAAAATGCCCAGGCGTTTATTAATTTTTTATCTCCTCGTTGTAACATATCAGGCCCGGATTAATTGATTAACAATTGTAATGACCATTAAAAAAAAGCCGTTCCTCTTTAGAACGGCAATAATGTAATATTTTATTTTTTTATGCAATTTAATTTGACAGTGCTTTTGCATTAAACTTTTTTGCTAATACTTTCGCTTCCGGTAAATAAGCTTTTAAATCATTTATTCTAGATTGATTTGAAGGGTGGGTACTTAAAAACTGTGGAGGTGCATTTTCTGCACCTTTACGCTGACTCATTCGTACCCATACTTGAGCAGCCTCTTCCCCATTGTAACCAGCCATCAACATAAATACCAAACCTAATCTATCTGCTTCACGTTCGTGAGTTCTGCTAAAAGGCAACATTACACCTACTGAAGAGCCAACGCCATAAACAGTATTCCAAATTTGTCGCTGTTCTGGAGATTTATTGGCTGTGGCTACGGCAACCGCAACGCCCCCTAACTGTTGAATTGTCCCTGTAGACATTCGTTCTTGGCCATGTTTTGCAAACGCATGAGCTACTTCATGTCCCATTACTGCAGCTATACCATCTGTATTTGCACAAATAGGCAAAATACCG
>CAZJCZ010000188.1:3180-4324 GCA_964544575.1 uncultured Flavobacteriaceae bacterium
ACTAGTAGTAAGGAAATTGTTCTTTTCATTTATTAAAATTATTTTAGTTTAAAAGTAAATATACAAATTTTGTTTAAATTCGTTTCCATGAAAGACGATATAAAATCCATAACAAAAAAGAATTCCTCCACACCAAAAACGAGTTCCTTTGAAATACCCTCTCCTGTTATTCGAACAGGAAAAATATTGCAATTTTTTTCTACGACCTTAGCTACTAATTTTGCATTAAAAATATTCAGAACTCCACCGAAATTTAAAATTCCCGAAAGAGAAGCAATGATGCGCGAAAGCGCGAAAAAAGAAATAATTACAATCCCTGCAATCGATAAAGAAATAATGGTTTATGAATACGGTTATTCTAAGCAAAAAGTTTTATTAGTACATGGATGGGCAGGAAGAGGAACTCAATTATATGATATAGCTGATAATATTTTAGAAAACAGAATGATGGTCGTTAGCTTTGATGCACCGGCACATGGCTTGTCAAAAGGCGATACCACAAATTTGCCTGAATATGTTGCGGCAATTAATTATGTTAATGAAATTTATGGCCCATTTGAGGCTGCAATAGGACATTCTTTTGGAGGAGTCACCTTATTAGCGGCATTAAAAGACAATAATTTTGTTAAAAAATTAATTGTTATTGGTATTGATTGCTCTATTAATAATGTAATTGATAATTTTGTAAAAAAGTTACAATTAAAACAAAAAGTAGCCACAAAAATCAAGAAACATTTAACTACCTTATTCAAAAGAGATATAGAGTCTGTTTCTCCCTGTGAAACGGCAAAAAATATACGCATTCCAACCTTAGTTCTTCACGATACTATGGATGTGGATGTAGATGTAAGCAATGCTTATAAAATACGTCAAAACTTAGGAAACGGTGAACTTTTAGTTACAAATGGCCTTGGTCACCGTAGAATATTAAGAAATAAAAACGTAATCAATAGAATTATTGATTTTATAATAGAATAATAAATTAATGAAACGAATATTATTTTTTTTAGCAATTACCTTATTGATGAGTTGCAATGGAAATGCTCAAAAAACTACTGTCAAAAAAAATCAAATGATAAAAAAAACTGATAAAATAGTTAAAACAGAGGCCGAATGGCAACAACAACTTACAGAACAACAATAT
>CAZJCZ010000189.1:0-4311 GCA_964544575.1 uncultured Flavobacteriaceae bacterium
GTTTCATTTGCTGTTGGTTTTATCATTCCTGAAATAACACCTCTACAAACCAATTCATTTTTTTCGTTTAGCATCTTCACTTTACACTTTAATTTATTGAATCGATAGACTTCTTTTTCTGAAATAACAGTTACTTTCTCATTAGGAAACACGGTTAAAAAGAAATCAATTTGACTTGATGTTAAGGCTATTTGAAGATTCTTTTCATTAGATATTTTTTCTTTAAAAATATAAATCCCTAAACACACAACACCAATTTGCGCCATACATTCTGTTAGTATAACACCTGGTGTTATGGGGTTGTTTTTAAAATGACCTTTATAGAAATATTCGGTTGGTTTAAAAGTGTAATTTCCTGTGATGCCTTCATTAGAAATCATGGTCAATTCATCAACAAATAGAAAAGGTTGCTGATAAGGTAATAGCTTTATTATTTGATTTGATGTCATTTATCGTTTTCACTTTTAATAAGACCTTTCGACTGGGCTCAAGATGCCATGCCAATTTTAATTTAAGAATTATGCTCACCCCCATCAACAGGAATAATGCTTCCATTAATCCAACTGGCTTCATCTTTACTCAATAAATAAACTACATTGGCAACATCTTCAGGAGTTGTTAACCGATGAAACGGATTTCGTAGTAAGGTATGTTCTTTGATTTTTTCATTACCCGGAATCATTTGTAAAGATGCCGTATTGGTAACACCTGCCTGGATGCAATTAGCTCTAATGCCATAAGGTGCAAACTCTAAAGCTATATTTCTAGTAAGTGCTTCTAATGCCACTTTTGCAGCAGAGACCGCGGCATAGTTTTTCCATGCTTTGGTATTGCCTTCACTAGTAAAACTGATGATTCTTGCATCTTTAGCAAATAGATTGGCTTCAAAAACAGCTTTAGTCCAATCGTATAAACTAATGGCCATAGCGTTTATGGTCAAATTAAAATCGTCATTCTTTAAAGTAGGTTCATTATCTTCAATCATTGATTTTAAATTGCCTTTAGCTATGCTATGAACCAATGTCCTAATTTCTCCTTTTTCCCCTAAATTTTGTTGCAATTCTAAAACAATCTCCTGTCGTTTTTCAGGATTTATGGCATCCATATTAAAAGACATAAACTGAATACCTTCAGCTTTTATTTTGTTAAATTCAAATGTGATTTCAGCTTCTTGAAATCTTGAATTTCTATGAACTATACAAATATTCATACCGTGAGCAGCTAGCTTTTTTGCAGTTGCTAATCCCAACCCGCTAGAACCTCCTAAAATAAGTGCCCAATAATTTTTATTTTCAAATTCTTTTACCATTCTAATAAAATACGTTGTGCTGAAAATCCTGGTCCAAAACTAAGCATTAACCCTTTGTCTCCTTTTGGTAATTTTTTGTCCATAAACCGCTCTAAAACATACAGTACCGTAGCACTGCTCATATTTCCATACAATTTAAGAACCTCTTTGGTATCATCTATATTTTTTCCTAGCGAACCAAATAAATCTTCAACTGTTTGCACAATTTTTTTTCCTCCTGGATGAAAAATAAGATGGTCTATATCTTGAATGTTTATTCCATTTCGTTCTAAAAAAGGGTATACGATATTTGGAAAATGTTCGGCAATGGTTTCGGGAACTGTAATATCCAAAATCATTTGCAAACCGGTATTTACCAATTTAAAACCCATCATATGTTCGGCATCATAAAAATGGTACATGGCTTCATCCTTAATTTCAGGACCTTCTTCATTTTCATAGGAAGACAAAATAACACTGGCTGCGCCATCACCAAAAATAGCAGCACTTACAACATTTACCATCGAAAAATCGTCTAACTGAAAGGTGGCTGTTGGTGACTCCACAGCAATAACGACCGCTCTTTTGTTTGGATTTGCTTTTAAGAAATTTTTCGCATAAATAATGCCCGAAACACCAGCTGCACAACCCATTTCAGTAACTGGTAAACGCACAATATCCTGTTTCATTTTTAAGCGATTTATCAAATAGGCATCCAAAGACGGAATCATAATACCAGTACAACTCACTGTGATAATGTAGTCAATATCTTCTGGTTTAAGGTTTGCTTTTTTCAGGGATTTTAAAAGAGCACTTTCAGCTAGGGTGATAACTTCTCTAACGTAAATGTCGTTTTTTTCTTCAAAAGAAGTGTTTAAAAAGACTTCTTCTGCATCCATAATGGAATAACGTCTATCAACACCGGCATTTTCAAAAATCTTGAGGACTTTACGTTTAAAACGATCATCTTGACCGGACAACCATGTTTCTAAAAAAGGCAAAATATCAGCGGTTGACCTATTGTATTTAGGAAGTTGTTTTGCTACGGATATTATTTTTACGCTCATTAATTTTGAATTATCCATTGATAACGAAATGCCCATTTCCATTTAATTTGAGGCTTTACTTGTAATTTATTTGAAAAAGATTCTAGTTCTTCACGATTAAATCCACGTAAAATCGATGTTAATCCGTCCTCAATAATCATTCTGTTTTTTATGGTTAGGCATACTAATTTAAACAAATAATAAGCCATGGGGTGTCTATGTAAATCATTTACAATAATGCCAAGCTTCGCTTTATTTTTTAACTTATATAAAATATCGATAATCTGTTCTTCTTTAAAATGATGCAAAAAAAGGGTAGATAAAACAAGGTCGTATTGTAATGTTTCAAATTCTTCTGAAAAAATATCACAATCTATAAAACTAATATCGTGATAATTTTTTGATAAATGTCTCGCGTAAAACATTGCGTCTTTATTGGCGTCTATACCAATTAATTTAAAAGTATAGCCTTCTTTTTTGCCATAACTGGATATTCTTCTAAGCATGTCTCCACCTCCACAACCCAAATCTATAATGGTTATAGGCTCGTTTTTAGGATAACTTCCAAGAATTTTTTTTAAGCCGTTAATAGTTACATTATTGCCTCCTAGCCATTTATTAATACTTGCTAATGTGTCTAAGGTGTTGTGCAAAATGTCACCATTAATGGAAAAATCATCCATAATTTCAACGGCATTTGTTCTATGTTTTGTATTAATTAACAAGCTCATTTTACGACCATAGGTTTACCGTGAGTTAGTTTTACAATTTTTGGCAATAGGTTTGGGATCTGCTTAATAATAGGAATTAGCATTTCAGATAATTGATTTTTGCTAAATATGTTTGCTGCAAAATGACCAACTCTTAATCGATTTCTAAATTCTTGGTTCCAAGATTTTTGATATGCCTTTTCTAATGCTAAGCGCGATTTAATTTTTCCTTGAAGATAGTTAATAATTAATTGCGAAGCCATTTGTGCGCTCCTTATTGCCATACTCATGCCATTCCCACATAATGGGTGAATCATACCAGCGGTATCGCCACACATAATGATGTGATTTTCAATGGGACTTTTATTAGAAAATGAAATCTGACTTATAGTTAAGGGCGTTTCAAAAACAGGTTGGCTATTTTTAAAGATTGATTTTAAATAGTTGTTTTTAAAGAGGACTTCCTCTTGAAACTCATCTATATCTTTAAATTTTTTAAAGGCTTCAAAATTTGTTATGTAGCAAAGATTAATGATGTCATTTTCAACTTTTGAAACACCACAATAACCTCCTTTAAAGTTATGAAGAGCCACTAGGTCCTTAGGAAAATTACCTTTCGCATGCATTTTTACAGCCAAAAAGGGTGATTTCTGTTTTATAAAACTTCTGTCCATTTTTATATCTAGTGAAGAGCGTTTACCGTAAGCCCCAATTACAATCTTAGAATGGAATGTTTTATTTTTTGTTTGAATAGAAAAAGCATCATTCAAAAATTGAATGTCGATTACCGAATCTTGAATAATGATAGCGCCATTTTGCATAGCCTTTTTTGCTAAGGCATTATCTAAGGCGAAACGGCTAATCCCAAAACCACCCAAAGGTAAAGGTGCTTTTATGAGTTTGCTTTTAGGTGTAGAAAGTTCAAATTTATTAATTTTTTGTGCCCCTAACTTAAACACATCTATTTCTAAATAATGCAAATAAGGTAAAACCTCATTAGAAATATATTCCCCACAAACTTTATGTTTTGGGTAGGCATTCTTTTCGATAACCAATACCCTAATATCTTCTTTTGATAAGTGGATAGCCGATGATAAACCCGCCAAACCACCACCAATAATAATAACATTAAAGGGTGCTGAATTTGTTTTCAAGAATGATTTCTTTTTTCTGCAATTTCAATAAAGATAATATGTTTTAATTAGAAAATAAATAGGAAAGAATATTATGTTGCATTTATAATTGGGGAATTTTTAAAATTTGTATG
>CAZJCZ010000190.1:0-4296 GCA_964544575.1 uncultured Flavobacteriaceae bacterium
AAGGTACAAGCCAAAAAGTTTGAATCTGTTACCGTATTATTTTCAGATTTTAAAGGCTTTACAAAGTATTCAGAAAATCTATCTCCCGAAGCCTTGGTTGAAACTATAGGTTTCTACTTTTCAAAATTTGATGAGATCACAGAAAAGTATGGCTTAGAAAAAATTAAAACCATAGGGGATGCCTATATGTGTGCAGGTGGTTTGCCATTCCCAACAGAAGACCATGCAAATAAAATGATTAAAGCGGCTTTCGAAATTGCCGAATTTGTTGATGAGACCAAAAAAAATGAAAATGCTTTAGGAAAGATATTCGATATTCGTATTGGTATCAATACGGGTCCGGTAGTAGCCGGGGTGGTAGGTAGCAAGAAATTCGCCTATGATATTTGGGGTGATACTGTAAATGTTGCCTCCCGCATGGAATCTATGTCAGAACCTGGCAAGGTCAACATCTCAGAAAATACCTATGCCTTAATAAAGGAAGATTATGATTGTGAATATAGAGGTGAAATAGAAGCCAAGAATAGGGGTAAACTGAAAATGTACTTTGTAAATGGCGCAAAAGTTTAAAAACTTCTTACCGATTATAGGTAAATCAATTTTTAAATACAAGTGAAAAAGTGGTGTGCACACCTACTTCTGAACTCACTAACAAATTACCACCATGTTTTTTCAAGATATTTTTTGAAAGACTTAAACCAATGCCAGACCCAGTTGTTTTAGTTGTATAAAACGGAATAAAAATCTGGTTCATGATCTTTTCTTCAATGCCCTTGCCATTATCAGAAACTAAAATGATTGTTTTATCTGAATCAACAACACAACTCATTTTAATAACCGGATCTTTCCTCCCTTGCAAAGCATGAATACTATTGTTGATCAAATTGATCAATACTTGTTCAATAAGTTTGCTATCTGCTTTTATGGTGGCATTGGAAGGGACTGGTAAAATTATAAGTTCAATACCTGCGGTATCTGTTGCGCTTGACATTAAAACGCTGATATCCGTTAAAAACTGTTTCACCTTGATCTCGGTGAGCTCTGGAATCGGAATATTAGAAATGGTTCTGTAATCTTTCACAAAAACCAATAAACCATCAGAGCGTTTCTTAATTGTTGAAGCCGCTAAATTTATATCTTGAATATCTTCTGAATCTAACTGATCTTGGTTTAAAAGTTCACCTTTATCGTTCTCGGTAATTGATTTTATAGTAGAGGCTAAAGAACTAACCGGGGTAAATGAATTCAGCATTTCATGGGCCAAAATACGGATAACATTGTGCCAGGCCTCAATTTCTTTTTGTTCAATTTCAGATCGAATATCCTGAAAAGTAATAATTAAATAAGGAGAATTAAGTAGTTGTATTTCAATAACTTCTAGCGATATTTGTTTTTGTTCAGTTTCATCCCCATAATCTACCAGAACCTTGCCACCCTCCGCTATTTTTTTTATTTCCTTTACAAACCATGGCGTATGACTTGCTAAACGATGCCAATACTTGTGTTGTGGTTGTTGCAGAATATCAGAGGCTGCCTTATTTAAAAAGACTATTTCTCTATCTGAATGTTCATTTAACAGATCTTCTTTTCTGATAGAGATGATTCCCAAATTTACATGTTCTAAAATGTATTTAAAATACTTGTACTGGGCTTCTTTTTCTATTTTGTTTCGTTTGAAAATCTTTATGATCTGATTAAAATCGTCATATACTTTTACAAAGGAATCTCCCTTTTTAGACGGTGAGAAATAAACTGAATAATCTTCGTTTTTTAAGGCCTCCAGGAATTTAACCAATGAGTAATTAGTATTGTTTACATAGCGAATTAAAAGGTACACCTGTAGAATGATCAACAGGCCAATTCCCGCACTGCTAAACCATATGTTTTTTAACAAAAAATAAGAAAATAGCACACAAAACAACAGGATTAAGAAAATACGTAAGGTTACTTGTAAGGTAAATCTCTTGATCAAAATATTTAAATTATAGGTTAAACTTCTCTAATCGTCTATATAATGCGGCACGGGTTAATCCCAGTTCTTTAGCGGCTTTGGAAATATTACCCTCATGCTTCTCTAATGCCTTTTCAACTAATAATTTTTCTATGTCATTCAGATTTAAACTATCAAATTCAGTATTACTACTAGACTTAGAAACCGGAATACTGGTTAAGCTAAAATCAGAAGCCTGGATCTCATCTCCGTCTGACATAATAACCCCTCTTTCAAGAGTATGTTGAATTTCTCTAACATTACCGGGCCAATGATGTGATTTCAATATTTTCATCGAATCATTAGTCAACTTTAAATGTGATTTATGATATTTTTCTTTAAAAGTGTTCAGGTAATGGCTTACAAACTCTTCAACATCATCTGGCCTTACTCTTAAAGGAGGTATCTCAATTTCAACTGTGTTGATCCTAAACAATAGATCTTGCCTAAATTTTCCTTCAACCACCAATTCATTTATTGGAGCATTCGTAGCAAACAACAATCTCGCATTAAAAGGCCGCTCAATGCCTTCACCAAGTCTCGAAACTTTACGGTCTTGAAGTACTGTGAGCAATTTTGACTGCAAATTATAAGGTAAGTTTCCTATCTCATCTAAAAACAAGGTTCCATCTTCAGCCATTTCAAATCTTCCCGGTTTATCTTCATAGGCATCTGTATAAGCACCTTTTTTATGTCCAAATAGTTCACTTTCAAATAAACTTTCAGACAAGGCACCTAGATCTACATGTATAAAAGGACCGTCCTTTTGATTAGAACGCCTATGTATTTCTCTGGCCAAATGCTGTTTGCCTGTTCCATTTTCTCCTAAAATGAGCATATTAGCATCGGTAACACTTACCTTTTCAATAACGTCCATTACTTGTTGCATTGCTGCTGATTTTCCAATAACAGGCCCGAATTTATGATCAATATTTTTGCTTAAAGCTTCATTAGTTGATTTCAGAATAGATATCTTATGATTTGACTTGCTCAAACCCAACCCGGCGTGTATGGTTGCCAAGAATTTTTCGTTTGACCATGGTTTCAGAATAAAATCAAAGGCCCCATTTTTAATGGCATCAACTGCTAATTCTACTTGCCCATAAGCGGTCATCAAAATAACCACCATTTTTGGATTTATGCTCAAAATATGCTTTAACCAATACATCCCCTCCTTACCATCATTAAATCCAATTCTGTAATTCATGTCCAACACAATAACATCTATAGACTCCGTTGAAATTAGCTGATTGATCTCTTTTGGGTTATTACGCGTAATAATATTTGTATACTGCTTTTTCAGTAATAGTTTGGCCGAAAATAACACATCTTCGTCATCATCAATGATCAATATATTAGCTTTTGTTTTGGACATGTTTATAAGAAGTTAAGAACCTAGCTAAGGTACAAAATGTTCGATAACGAACAACAGAATGTTCGGAAATGAACACTTTATTTTTTGCACATAATAGTTATATTACTGGTTGTCAGGTAAATAAGACTTTTATTTTTCTTGGCACCAGAATTGAACATTCTCTTATCAAAGAAGACAAACACAAAAAAATATTATCATGAAAAGAGCAATAAAAATACCAACAGAGGAAACAAGAAATTTCCTTTTTATCAATTTTAGGGACACTAAAAGAATGAACTGGTCAGAACACAGACGTTTTAGCTAATAAATTATTAATGTTTAACAAATAAATTCAATTATCATGATTTCAGTACTTATCCTAGTCGTAATTTTTATTTTAAATACCATTCAGTTATTACTGTTTTAAAACCTAACCTAATCAATAAATAGAATTAATATAATTTTTTGAAATGAAACAAATGGGAATGGACAGAAGGATTGATAAAAAGAAATGGACTCAAAAGAAGCTGCTATATCTTATTGGTGCAGCATTTTTTATATTACTCATGTTTTTTGGTTTTAGATCTTTTAACAAAAAGATATACAAGGTCGATGCCTCTCGAGTTTCTATTAAGAAAGTGGTAGAAGATAATTTTCAAGATATGATCTTAATAGATGGAGATGTAGAATCAAAAAATTTGGTGTTGGTGAATACGCTTGAAGGAGGCGCTGTTGAAGAGATTTTTATTGAAGATGGGGTGATGGTTGAAAAAGGGACACCTTTATTGAGATTGAGCAACCCTTCAGTGACACTTGGTTATATGAACCAGGAAACCGCTATAGTTGAGCAAATCAACAATCTAAGAAGTTTAAAGCTATCACTAGAAAAAGACCAGAGAAGTTTAGCCGAATCATTGATCGATAGTGAAAATAGTTTAGCTGAATCAACAAG
>CAZJCZ010000191.1:0-4217 GCA_964544575.1 uncultured Flavobacteriaceae bacterium
AGTAACATCCTATATGCGAATCAAAGACTGGGAGTTTTTAAGGATATATCTGAAAAGAGCGGGCTCAAAAGTAGCAAGGGCTCTAGTTCTATAGCGGTAGGAGATTACAATAACGATGGGTTTTTAGACTTGTTCACTACTTCATTTAGCGGAGAAAATACTGGATTGTATCGAAATCAGGGAAATGGAAGCTTTGAACCAGTAATAAATACCAAGGAAATGTTTATGTCGCTTCAGCAAATCAAAGCTTATGACGCCAAGTTTTTTGATTTTGATAATGACGGATTCCTTGATATTATTGTCGCAGGAGAATCAAAACAAAAAGGAGGACGAGGTCTTTTTCTATATCACAATGATGGGAGTGGAAAGTTTATGGATGTTTCTAACTTATTACCGGAAGATCCAAAATCAGGAAGGCAAATATCTCTATTTGACTATAATGGTGATGGTGATCTTGATATGGTTATTGCCGGCTTGAATGGTGGAGTTTTTCTGTTACGAAATGACGGAGGGAGTATTAACCATTATGTGAACTTGAAGCTTATAGGTTTAAGGGCCGGAAGTGCCAAGAACAATTATTTCGGAATAGGGGCAAAAGTTGAGATACGTGCAGGAGATCTTTATCAGACTATGGTAGTGACGAATCCAAATGTTTATTTCGGGCTAGGAAATATCTCAAAAGTAGATATTATCAGAATTACTTGGACCAATGGTGTTCCACAGAATATATTTCTTCCTGATACCGATCAGGCACTGATTGAAGCACAGATGCTAAAAGGTTCTTGTCCGTTTCTTTATACATGGAATGGTGATGAATATGTTTTTGCAAAAGACATCACCTGGAGAAGCGCACTAGGTATGCCCCTTGGTATTATGGGAGGTACTACAATGCTCGCTTTTCCAGATGCATCAGATGATTATATTAAAATACCTGGTGAGATGTTAAAGCCTAAAAATGGAGAATATTCAATTCAGTTAACATCAGAACTTTGGGAAACCATTTATATGGATAAAATACAATTGGTCGTGGCTGATCACCCTGACTCAATTGACGTTTTTGTACCCGAACAGTTTTCTCCACCACCTTTTCCAGAATTAAGTATTTTACAGGTTAATGAAAAACATTTTCCTATTTCGGCAATAGATTCACACGGAAACGATGTTCTACCTTTAATTGTAGATAAAGACGACAAATATATATCTGATTTTAAACCTGATAAATTCCAGGGAGTCACAGAAATGCATGACTTAATTCTTGACCCTGGAGAATATGGAAATACTAAAAATTTGTTCCTTATTTTGAATGGCTGGATTTTTCCCACCGATGCTAGTATCAATGTTGCCCTTTCACAATCTGATGTGTTGAAAGTTAAAGCACCTATAGTCCAGGTTATCAATATGAAGGGCGAATGGGAAACGGTAATTGAAAATCTTGGCTTTCCTATGGGAAAAGATAAGAATGTGATAGCTGATCTTTCAGACAAATTCCTTTCACCTGATCACAGGATACGCATCCAGACTAATATGGAGATATATTGGGATCAAATCTTCTTTGCTGATGGTATCTCAAAAGCCCCAATCAGTTTAACTGTTTTGAATCCAGTTTCGGCTGACCTTCATTACAGAGGTTTTTCGCGCAGTTATAGAAAAGGTGGCCGTTACGGACCTCATTGGTTTGATTATAATGAAGTTGATAAAAATAATAAATGGCGTGATTTGACTGGTTATTATACTCGTTATGGTGATGTATTGCCTCTCCTGACGGAATCAGATAACAAATACATTATCTCAAATGCTGGTGATGAAACATCTATAAAGTTTAATGCCGAAGATTTACCTGAATTAAAGGATGGATGGAAAAGAGATTTTCTTATACATAGTGTCGGCTGGGTAAAAGATGGTGATATAAACACTGCACTTGGCAGTACTGTATTGCCACTTCCTTTTCATGGCATGACAAGTTACCCACCTTCTGAAAAAGATGTGTATCCAAATGATCCTGAACTTAAAAAATATAATCTGGAATATAACACCAGAAAAGTAACAATGGACGATTATAGAAATGCAATTAAAAACAAAAATAAATAATGAAAGAAGTATTTAGAGGTTTTATTTATTGCCTTTTTTTGATGAGCATTCCGGCACTACTGTCTGCTCAAAAGAATAACGTCATGTTTACAGACGTAACCAGTAAGGCTGGAATTGGTTTCAAATATACCTTTGGCGACTATTCCTATGAAAATATTTTGGAAAGTAGTGGCTCTGGAATTACAGTATTTGATTATAACAACGATGGCCTAATGGATCTTTACCTAATGAATGGAACTTACCTTGAAGGTATCTCTGATCCTAAAGGCAAAGTCTTTAAGGATACAAGTAATAAATTATATAAAAATAACGGTAACGGAACTTTTTCAGAAGTTACTAAAATCGCTGGATTGGATGACCGCAATTGGAGCATGGCAGCTGGTGCTGTTGATCTTGATAATGATGGTTATCAGGATCTTTATCTTTTGAATTATGGTCCTAATGTTTTCTATCATAACAATGGGAATGGAACATT
Organism: uncultured Flavobacteriaceae bacterium; assembly: GCA_964544575.1. Taxonomy (GTDB): domain Bacteria; phylum Bacteroidota; class Bacteroidia; order Flavobacteriales; family Flavobacteriaceae; genus Aureibaculum. The sequence continues at coordinate 2,564 of CAZJCZ010000191.1, forward strand.
CAGTGATATTACGACGTCATTAGGTTTAAAAGGGCCGGATATGTTAAATGGATTCACAAAATGGAGTATCGGAGTTTCATTCTGGGACTACAATCTGGACGGAAGACTCGATGCAATGGTTGGTAATTTTTTGGCCTTTGACCCAGATTATGTTTCAACACAAACACCCGGTATGATGCCACACCCTTCTGAATATAAAGGGCAGGCATCAATGTTATATGAACAGCAGGCTGATGGAAAGTTTATTGATGTTAGTCAGGATATTGGCTTGAACTTTCCTGATTCAAAATGTATGGGCTTAACCGTTTTTGATTATGATGATGATGGTGACCTTGATATATTTCAGGCCAATGACCATCAAATGAATTTCCTTTTTAGAAATGATAATGGTGTCTATAAGGAAGTTGGTATAGCCAGTGGAGTAGCGGCTAATAGTCAAGGAAAAGCTACCGGTTCAATGCACGGAACAGTAGGTGATATTGATGGTGATGGCTTGGTCGACATATTTGTTGCCGATCTAAAATATGGAGCTCTTTACCGTAATCTTGGTAATGGCCTGTTTGAAGATATAACTGAATCAAGTGGTATAGCAATGCCAATTGCGGGTAAGGGTAGTTGGGGAGCTTCACTTTTTGATTATGATAATGATGGCGATCTAGATATAATTTCTGCAAACGGTACAGCAGAGGAACTTATATTGCAATATCCACTTTTACTTGAGAATGATGGTAATGGTCATTTTAAAGATGTAGGAAAGGATCATGGTTCTTATTTTTCAGCCAAACGTTCTGGACGCGGTCTAGCCGTCTGGGATTATGATAATGATGGAGATCTGGATATCATCGTTTCTCATGTTGATTTACAGGCTTCTGCTACCTTGCTCCGTAATGAAGGTGGAAACAAAAATCATTGGTTGGGATTAACACTTAAAGGCGAAAAAGGGCTAGCTTCAGCAATAGGTGCAAAAATAACTGTAATATCGGGAGGCAAAAAGCAAGTATTTGTTAATCAGTGGACGTCAGGCTATCTCTCTAATAACGATCAACGTCTTCATATTGGGTTGGGCCAGCAAAAATTGATTAGCAAACTTGAGATTAAATGGCCAAATGGCAAGCAGGAGGTTTATGAGAATATTAAATCAGACAGATATCTCACTATCATTGAGGGTAAAGGAATTGTAACAAAATAAAGCAAATAAGTGCCTTATCTAACTTAGCTTTTTAAGTAATTTAGGCATTCCGATTAAAATAATTGTATTTAGTAATTGTATAAAATATAAGAAAATGAACAGTATGTATATAAGTAAAGTGGTGGATCTTACAAATCCAGAAAAAAATGTCATTTATAATATGACACATGAGGAAGCTGTAAATATTGTCAGGTCAGGAGATGTTGAAGCTGTTCGAAAAATTGACGGTCAATTTTCTCTGATTTCAGTTGAAGGAAAAACAATACGAATGGCAAGGTCTATTGGCCGGCCCATACGTTATTTTATTGCCAAAAGAGCAGTAGGACCTCAGTTGGTTATTGCTGAACGTATTGATGTCATTTTTGATTACCTTAAAAAAGAAGGGATGGATGATCAATTTCACCCATCGTATACAAGGATGGCTCCTGCACATTATATTACAAAAATTGAACTGTTGGGTTGTCC
>CAZJCZ010000192.1:0-2266 GCA_964544575.1 uncultured Flavobacteriaceae bacterium
AGTATTCTAGAAGTAATCTTGTTAGAATCAGCAAAGAAGTATGGTGTTGATTTAACTGTGAATAAATTTGGTTCAATGCTTAATCCTTTCTTTTCAAGTAAAACCATATCTAATTTTGATGATGCTCAACAATGTGATACTAAACAATTTGCCACTTTCTTTTGGGAATTGATAAAAGAAGGCGTTTTTATACCCCCATCTCAGTTTGAAGCATGGTTTTTGTCTTCCGCATTAAGCGAAAATGATATTGAAAAAACTTCTAAAGCTATTGATAAGGCGATGGAAGTAGTTTCAAAAATGTAGAATTATCCTTAGCAATTAGAAGAATCTTAATAGAGAATATTATAACAAATGATAAAGAACGATTTATTTTTAAAGGCCTTAAAAGGTGAAACAGTAGAACGACCTCCTGTATGGATGATGAGGCAGGCAGGAAGGTTCTTGCCTGAATTTATGGCAATTCGCGATAAATATGATTTTTTCACCAGATGCCGTACGCCGGAATTAGCAAGTGAAATTACGGTACAGCCAATTCGAAGATTTGGTATGGATGCAGCCATTTTATTTTCAGATATTTTGGTGATACCACAAGCTATGAATATTGAGGTGCAAATGAAACCTAATTTTGGCCCGTTTTTACCCAATCCTGTTAGAGATCAAATAGCTGTTGATAATGTTGTGATACCAGATGTAGATGTGGAATTAGGTTATGTAATGGAGGCAATAAAGGCTACAAAAGAAAAATTGAACAATGAGATACCTTTGATTGGTTTTGCAGGCTCTCCATGGACTATTTTATGTTATGTAGTGCAAGGGCAGGGTAGTAAAACCTTTGATAAAGCAAAGGAGTTTTGTTTCACTAATCCTGTTGCTGCTCATCAATTGTTACAAAAAATAACAGATACTACCATCTCATATTTAAAGGCTAAAGTTAAAGCTGGTGTAGATGCTGTTCAGATTTTCGACTCTTGGGGCGGTATGTTATCTCCAATAGATTATCAGGAATTTTCATGGCAATATATTAACCAGATCATTGAAGCTTTAAAAGATGATGCTCCAGTTATTGCTTTTGGTAAAGGATGTTGGTTTGCGCTACAAGATATGGCGAAATCAAACGCAAGTGCTTTAGGTATTGATTGGACTATTACGCCTCAAAATGCACGATATTTAACAGGGGGCAATATGACTTTACAGGGAAATTTTGATCCTGCCAGGTTACTATCACCTCCAGCTGAGATCAAAAAAATGGTAACTAAAATGATCAAAGAGTTCGGAAAAGATAAATACATTGTAAATTTGGGGCATGGCATTTTACCAAATATACCGTTAGACAATGCGAAAGCGTTTATAGATGCGGTTAAAGAGTACAGCTAATGAAAACAATGGGTCTTACAAAATTAATTAATAAGGGTAATGTTTGGTCCTTTTTAATTCTTTTTGCTCGATATCCATTAAACCTTATTCCTACAATTTTGGCTTCATACCAATGTGTAAAAATATCAAATGAACATTACGGAACACTTCATCACAGGAATAATGCTACCAATGCTTTTCGGCATGCATTGTGGAATTTTCTAATTGTGAGGAAATGTTCAGCTTGGCGAAGGAACAAAAGAAAAGCCATACGTTGGGCTCAAATAATAACCGATTGGCATGAAGAGTTTTCTCCTAATGAGCCGTTGGAAAAGGAAATGGACCTTCATAACAATCATATTGGTCGAAAATTATATATTCAAGATAATGACGAATCTATTGAAAACTTAGTGAAATTATTAAAAGAAAAAGCCAAAGATTCAAAGCTTTTAGTTAAGCGAGAGGACTTGAAAAAATATAATAACGATTTGGTTCATATTGAAAATTTAGTGTGATTATAATCGATAATTATATAATTGATAAAATTCGTGATGACGATGCCTTGGGCATTTGTGAATTAATGAATAATAATGCATTACGATTTCAAAGATTCTTTCCTAAAACCTTGGCGCAAAACCTAACATTTGAGGATTCAAAAAAGTTCGCACTTCTAAAATCCGAAGAACATGATTCTATAGCAGAATTTACTTTTGTCCTTAAAGATGAAGACAGCACTAAAGTTGTTGGATTAATTATTCTAAAAGAATTAAATTGGACAACAAAACAAGGCGAATTTGCTTATTGTATAGACTCCAAACATGAAGGAAAAGGATTGACAACAAAGGCTGTTAAATTCTTGTCGCAATATGCTATCGATAATTTAGGTTTAAAAATATTACAGATTGTTGTACAT
>CAZJCZ010000192.1:2366-4201 GCA_964544575.1 uncultured Flavobacteriaceae bacterium
CCTTTTGTGCCGACAGTACATGCTAATTGGCGCTATTTCGAAATGTATGATAAAAAGGGTGTAATTGTAGATCAATGGTTTGGGGGAGGGCAAGATTTAACGCCCTACTATTTATTTGAAGAAGACGCAAAACACTTTCATCAAACTTGCAAAGCTACTTGCGACAATCATAACCCTAATTTCTATAATGAATTTAAAAAGAAATGTGACGAATACTTTTATAATGCACATCGCATTGAGGGGCGCGGTATTGGTGGCTTATTTTTTGATTATTGCAAAGCTTCCGATTCAATGACCATGCAAAATTGGTATAGTTTTGTGAAGGAAGTTGGAGATAGTTTTTTAGATGCTTATGTTCCAATTATTGACAGAAGAAAAAATAGTATTTATTCAGAAAAGCATAAAAATTGGCAAGAAATTAGAAGAGGTAGATACGTTGAATTTAATTTAGTTCATGATAAAGGAACTTTATTTGGGCTGAAAACTAATGGACGAATTGAAAGTATACTGATGAGCTTACCACCTCATGTTCAATGGGTATATGATCATCATCCTGAAAAAGGGAGTGAAGAAGAAAAGTTAATCGAGGTTTTAACCAATCCTAGAGATTGGATATAATTACTATTTAACCGTAACAATAATCTAAAAAACAGGTTACGATTTCCGTAATTTGACTTATTTTATTAATAATCTCACAATTCTGTAGGAGATAAATTTTTGATATCTGATTATCACATCTTAATATTTCATAACTTTGCAAACTTAAAATTAGATTTATTAATGGCTAAATTTGAACTGAAATTACCTAAAATGGGTGAAAGTGTGGCGGAAGCTACCATTACATCTTGGTTAAAAGAAGTAGGTGATACTATAGAGTTAGATGAAGCAATAATTGAAATTGCTACTGATAAGGTTGATTCTGAAGTTCCTAGTGAAGTTGAGGGTGTTTTGGTTGAAAAACTATTTAATGTTGATGATGTTGTTGAAGTTGGGCAAACACTGGCCATTATTGAAACTAGCTCAGTCGTTGCTTCTGAAGAAATTACTGTTGAAGAAGAGGTAATTACTGAAGACAAAAAACCTGTTGAGGCTATTGCCATTGACGAAGAAGTTAAGGAAATAAAAGAAACTGTTGCGCCGATTGTAACTTCATCTTCGGGCAAATTCTATTCTCCATTGGTAAAAACCATTGCCAAAAAGGAAAATATTTCAATGGACGAATTAGAGGCTATGGTTGGTTCTGGTAAAGACCAAAGGGTAACCAAAAATGATATATTAGCCTATCTTCAAAGTAGAGGAGAAACACCTAAGAAGAGTGCAGAAGTTAAACCTGCCCCGGCTATCGAAAAACCAAGAACAGCCACGCCAATATCGGTAAGTGGAGGCGATGAAATTATAGAAATGACCAGAATGGGTAAGCTTGTTGCTCATCATATGGTTGAGTCTATCCAGACTTCCGCACATGTACAATCATTTGTGGAGGTTGACGTTACTAAAATTGTAAATTGGAGATTAAAAGTTAAAGATAAATTCCTTGAAAGGGAAGGTGAAAAAATAACATTTACACCCATTTTTATGGAGGCTGTTGCCAAAGCATTAAAAGATTATCCAATGGTTAATATTTCCGTTGATGGTGATAAGATAATTAAAAGAAAAAATATCAATTTAGGGATGGCAGCTGCCTTAGAGGATGGTAATTTGATTGTTCCTGTAATTAAAAACGCTGATCAGTTGAATTTAGTAGGAATGACCAAAGCTGTGAATGATCTGGCAAATAGAGCCAGAACCAATAAATTAAAACCTGATGATATCCAGGGCGGTACTTATACAGTTAC
>CAZJCZ010000193.1:0-4173 GCA_964544575.1 uncultured Flavobacteriaceae bacterium
GGAAAATAAACCGCTACTTTGTCTTTTAAGTGAAGCAGTTCCAAATTTTCTTCAGTAATAAAACCGAGTTTTTCCAGATCAGAATTCAAATTGACTTTTACCAAAACCGGTTTGCTAAACTTCTTTTCTTTTCCTACAAAGGCTGAAAAAAGATCATTAAAGGCACCGTAAATAAATTTTAATAAGGGTATTCTATCTATAATATTTCTAAAAAGAAGCTTTATGGGTTGTGCAATTAAGGTCCTTCCTAAAAACCCCACTAAAATTAAGAATAGGATCAGAGTTAAAAAACCTAAACCGGGTATTTTAGTATCAAAAAATTTAACAAGTAATTCTTGTAATAAACCATCCATAAAAGTGAAAACGCCATATATGATATATGCTGTGATTCCTAATGGTGCGATATATAATAACCCTTGAAGTAAATAGTTAACTAATTTTTTCATGATATTAATTTTGAGAATAAATGTAAGAAGTTTTATCTACCATTTTATTTAATTGACTAAAAGTTTGAAATATGACATATGTTATGTATTATCTAAACTATAAAAGATAAATTTGTCTTTAATTAAATTTAAATATTATGAGTAATGTAAAAGCGTGTTTAGTTTGTAAAAAATCATCAAGCGAAACACCAGTAACAAAATTTTATTATCAAGAAAGTGAATTTTATATTTGTCCACAACATATCCCCGTTTTAATACATAATCCTCAAGAGTTAGTAGGTTTATTAGATGGTGCAGATAAATTACAGGGCGGCTAACAAAAGTGTTAGACTAGAAATAAAAAACTCGCCAATTGGCGAGTTTTTTAAATTTTATATTATTTAATTTATTCCCCTAAGAAAGGGTATCTGTAATCTGTTGGGGTTACAAAAGTTTCCTTAATAGTACGGTTACTTACCCATCTCAATAAATTCCAAACTGAACCCGCTTTGTCATTAGTACCCGATCCTCTCGCACCACCAAAAGGTTGTTGTCCAACAACAGCTCCTGTAGGTTTATCATTGATATAGAAATTACCGGCAGCGTTTTCCAATGCATTGGTAGCAATATCTATCACATAACGGTCACCACTAAAAATAGCCCCGGTTAATGCATATTCAGAAGTATTGTCAACCAATGCCAGCGTTTCTTTCCATTCAGCATCTTCGTAAACATATATAGTTAATACAGGACCAAAAAGCTCTGTACACATTGTAGCATAATTAGGGTTTGATGCTAAAATAACTGTGGGTTCAATAAAATACCCTATTGAATTATCATAATTTCCTCCTGCTATAATTTCAGCATCCTTGTCATTTTTTGCCTTGTCTATATAACTAGAGAGTTTATCAAATGCCCTATTGTCTATTACGGCATTGATAAAGTTTGACGTGTCTTCAGGACTTCCCATTTTCATAGATTGTAAATCAGCTTTTAAATATTTTTGAACGTCATTCCATTTACTTTTTGGGATATATGCTCTGGAAGCTGCTGAACATTTTTGTCCTTGATACTCAAAGGCACCTCTAGACAATGCTGTAGCAACTTGCTTGGCATCTGCACTGGCATGCATCCATACAAAATCTTTACCACCTGTTTCACCAACAATTCTAGGATAGGAAATGTATTTTCCTTTATTAACATTGCTACCTATTTGTTCCCAAAAACTATTAAAAACACCCGTTGAGCCTGTAAAATGTATTCCTGTAAAATGTTTACTATCTAACAAAACTTCCGTAATCATGGCTGAGTTACCGGTAACCATATTAATAACTCCATCAGGTAGGCCAGCTTCTTTAAATAATTCCATTATGATCTGAGCTGAGTAAACTTGGGTACGTGCCGGTTTCCAAACTACAACATTACCCATCATAGCAGGTGCTGCTGGCAGGTTACCTGCAATTGATGTAAAATTAAAAGGTGTAATGGCATAAACAAATCCCTCTAATGGTCTGTATTCCATCCTATTCCAAATTCCAGGAGCGGATTGAGGTTGGTTACTATAGATCTCAGTCATAAATTCAACATTAAATCTAAAAAAGTCAATCATTTCGCAAGCTGCATCAATTTCTGCTTGAAACACATTTTTAGATTGCCCAATCATAGTTGCAGCATTCATTCTTGCTCTATAAGGTCCAGCTAATAATTCAGCGGCTTTTAAAAATATAGCAGCTCTATCTTGCCAAGGTGTAATTGCCCATTTTTTTCTGGCTTCCATTACAGATTCAACAGCTTCTTCAATATGATGTTTTTCTGCTGTATGAAAGTTGCCAACTGTATGTTTGTGATCATGTGGCGGATGTATAGAAATTGTATTACCAGTTCTAATTTCTTTACCTCCTATATAAAAAGGAATGTCAACTACTTCGCTGTTCATTCTTTTATATGTAGCCAATAATTCCGTACGTTCAATACTATTTGGTGTGTACGATTTTATTGGTTCATTAACTGCTTTTGGTACATTATAAAATCCTATTGCCATTTTGTTATGTTATTTTGAAGAATTCGACTAATTTTGAGGCGCAAAGTTAATAAAATTGATACGATAAATAATGTGTACTGTAACTTATATTCCGTTAGGGAAGAAAGATTTTATTTTAACTTCCAGTAGGGATGTTCCTTTTTCGCGGGAAAGAGCTTCATCTCCAAAAAAATATATTGAAGAAAGCACTGAATTGTGTTATCCAAAAGATGGTAAAGGTGGTGGTACATGGGTTGGTTTCAGTTCAAAAAACAGATTGATCTGTTTATTAAATGGTGGATTTAAATACCATACTTCTAGAGCCGAGTATAAAAAAAGTAGAGGACTAATTGTAAAAGAATTACTGAAAATCGATGATATCCGTAAAGGGTTGAATAACATTAACTTGTTAAATGTTGAGCAGTTTACGCTTACCATTGTTGATTGGAATGAAAACTTAGAATTACTAGAATTTGTTTGGGACGGTAAAGAAAAACATTTGAAAATAATGTCTCAGGAACCTCATATTTGGTCATCATCTACTTTGTATGATGAAAGTGTCAAGAAACTAAGACTAGATTGGTTTGCTGATTGGAAAAAAAATAAGGAATTATCACAAGAAAATATTTTGGAATTTCATCATAGTGCAGGTATTGGCGATCCACATATTGACCTAATGATGGATAGAAAGATGGGAGGGACTGTGAGTATAACGTCAGTTATAAAAAGTGACCAACAAGTGTTGATGCGTTATGAAGACGTTCTTGATAAAAGAGCGAAAACCAAATTTTTATATTATAAATCTTAAAATTATTTAAGATAAAAAAGGCAATAAACTTATTCTAATTTAATATAGCAGGAACGGTCAACTGAAATGAAGGAATATAAACTCTAAAATTTTTGGTAGTTGTAAAGTTGATCATATTGAAAAACCCTTTCATCGAACCTATAGAAGAAGTCAAATTACCATACGAACTGTATGTATAGCTTTTTTTAGGAGCCAAAATAGGTTTTTTACCTACAACGCCTTCACCTTCAATAATTTCCGAATTATTAAGAGAATCGAAAATATTCCAATGCCGGCTTACCAACTGTACTGAATCGTTACTTTGGTTTTCTATGGTTATACTATAACTAAACGAAAAATACAATCTGTAATTTTGATAGCGGTTGCCCTCAAATTTTGTTTTTACAGAAATTTTAATACCGTTTGTTACTTGTTGAACCATAGTTAAATACAGTAAAATTATTTTGTTGCAAATATATAAATTCTTTTGAAATTTACTAGTTTATACTTAGTATAGATGACAGAATTAGTTTTTAGTTGCGTAAATTTTCTGAATTAACTTTTCCGTATCCAATTACTTGATCAAATCTGCTACCAATTGGTCTATAATACACTACTACTGTATAATCATTTTCTGTTTGATAAAATGAGCCTTCAATTGAATGGTTATTGATTATTCCTTCTTGGTTAGCCGTTATATATAAATAATTATAAAATCCTTGTTTTAGCAACATTTTCCCAGTGTAACGTTTAAGGCTCTCATTATAGGTCATTTTATTTTCATCGGTAAGTTGCCAACCATTAAAACTCCCATAGATATAAATAGTATCATCTCCAATATTTTCGAATGCTTCTAAAGCAAAATGCACCCAACTATAGTCGGCTTCTGTGGAAGTGTCATCGCTATCAGTGGTTCTTATAACAAAATTCCCGTTGATATC
>CAZJCZ010000194.1:0-4172 GCA_964544575.1 uncultured Flavobacteriaceae bacterium
GCTAAGGAATTAGATATACACTCGGCATGGTCAGTTAATGAAAAAACAGCCATGGAAGCATCTTTGGGCATGTCTTATGCTGGTAAAAGAGCTATGACTGTTATGAAACATGTTGGTTTAAATGTAGCGGCTGATGTGTTTATGAACATGTCTATTTCAGGTATTAACGGCGGCTTAGTTGTTGTTGTTGCAGATGACCCGTCGATGCATTCTTCTCAAAATGAGCAAGATTCTCGTTATTATGGAAGATTCGCTATGATTCCAATTCTAGAACCCACAAATCAACAAGAATGCTATGAAATTACCAAGTATGCTTTTGATTTATCTGAAAAAATGGGTCTGCCAATCATGATTAGATTAGTAACCAGATTATCACATTCTAGAGCTGGTGTCGAAATTGGTAATAGAAGATTACAAAATAGTATCAACCTGCCTACTGACTCGACGCGATTTCAATTAATTCCTATGCATGCTAGAGGAAGATACCAGCACTTAATAGATATTCAAACTGACAACCGAGAAAGTTCAGAAAACAGTATCTACAACCAGTATATTGATGGAAGGGATAAATCTATGGGAATTGTAGCAGCTGGTATTGCTTATAATTATTTAATGGAGAATTATGAAGATGGAGAATGCCCATATCCCGTATTAAAAATTTCTCAATATCCATTACCAAAAACGCGTATTAAACAGTTGTTTGATAATTGTGAAAAAATATTGGTATTAGAAGATGGTTACCCATTTATTGAAGAAATTATTTCTGACTTTTTAAGTCAAAACCGAAATGTTATTGGGCGCTTAAGTGGACATGTCAATAGAGTTGGTGAATTAGACCCAGATTCAATAAAAAAAGCATTAGGATTTAAAGTTGAAAAAACAGAGGCCATTCCAACAATTGTATCTGGCAGGCCACCAGAATTATGTGTTGGTTGTGCTCACAGAGATTTGTTTGACGCCATTAATACTTTGGGTAAAGAAAAGGAAAGTCAACAAGTATTTGGAGACATTGGTTGTTACGCTTTGGGTGTTCTTGAACCCTACCAAAGTATTGATACTTTAATTGATATGGGCGCTTCTATTACCATGGCAAAAGGTGCTGCAGACGCCGGTATAGATCCTGCTATTGCCGTTATCGGTGATTCTACATTTACCCATTCTGGCATGACTGGATTATTAGATTCAGTTATTGAAAAAACAAAAATAACTATTATAATATCTGACAACTCAGCTATTGCAATGACCGGAGCCCAAGATTCTTCGGCAACAGGTAGATTGGAAGGAATCTGCCGAGGAATAGGTGTTGAAGAAGATCATTTAAAGATAATTACTCCTCTTCATAAAAACTCCTCAGATAACGTCAATATTATTAGAGATGAAATAAATTACGATGGTGTTTCTGTAATAATTGCACAACGCCCTTGTGTTCAGTTACCAAAAGAAAAGAAAGATTTATTAAAAAAAATTAAACGGGTTTCATTAAATTAATTTAAAGCTTAAGAAACCATTATGATTTTAATAATCTATAGAAATTGAAAGGGATGATTATTTTAATTATCAACGGTTGTGTCTGACCAATAAAGAAAAAAAACAAATGAAAACAAATATTATATTAGCAGGTGTCGGTGGACAAGGTATTTTAACCATTGCCGCTGTATTAGATACAGCAGCTATGTCTTGTGAACTAAACATAAAACAATCTGAAGTTCATGGAATGAGCCAACGAGGTGGAGCCGTACAATCGCATGTACGAATTTCTGATAAAGAAATTTTTTCTGATTTAATTCCTAAAGGAAAAGCAGATATGATCATTTCTGTAGAACCTATGGAATCACTTCGCTATTTACCTTTCCTCAAGAAAAAAGGTTACTTAATCACCGACTCTAACTCATTCAATAATATTACTGATTATCCTGAAATGATTGAACTTTACGATGAAATAAATTCTCATCCAAACTGCATATTAATTGATGCTAAAAAAATTGCAAAAGACTTGGGCAATGCTAAGGCAACCAACATAGTTTTATTAGGTGCTGCCTCTGTTTTACTCCCATTAAGTGATGAAAGTTTACAAAAAGCCATTAAAACTTTATTTGAACGTAAAGGTGAACGCATTGTAAATAAAAACTTAGAAGCTTTTCTGAAAGGTAAAGAGATTATTAAAGAATTTGTTTCATAAATTGTACTGTATTCATGCTGCATAAAAATTTAATCAGGCCAGAAAGCATTGTCATTATTGGAGGTTCTGACAACATTCATAGTCCTGGTGGCAGGGTCTTGAAAAATTTAATAGATCATAAATTTAGTGGAGATCTGTTTGTCGTGAATCCTAAAAAAACGCTTGTACAAGGCATTAAATCCTATCAGCAATTAAGTAATATCCCAGAAGTAGATTTAGCCATTATTGCCATTGCTGCGAAACATATTGTTGAAACGGTTAAAGTCTTGGCCCAACAAAAAAATACTAAAGGTTTTATCATTTTTTCTGCTGGGTTTAGTGAAAAAGACAAAGCGGGAGCTAAATTAGAATTGGAAATTGTATCCATAATTAATAAAGTTGGAGGTAGTTTATTAGGGCCAAATAATATTGGTTTAATAAACGAACACTATACAGGTGTTTTTACTACGCCTATTCCTAAATTAGACAAAAATGGAGTTGATTTTATTTCAGGTTCGGGGGCAACTGCTGTATTTATCATTGAAGCAGCCCAAAGTATTGGTTTAACTTTTTCAAGCATTTATACGGTGGGAAATAGTGCCCAAATTGGTGTTGAAGAAGTTTTAGAACATTTCGATCAAAGTTTCAGCGAAATAGAAAGTTCAAAAGTGAAACTACTCTATATTGAAAGTATAAAAAACCCTTCTAAATTTTTAAAACATACTACCTCATTAATTAAGAAGGGCTGCAAAATTGCCGCTATAAAAGCAGGAAGCTCCGAAGCAGGAAACAGAGCTGCTTCATCACATACAGGAGCAATGGCGAGCTCAGATGTTTTTGTTGAATCTCTTTTTGAAAAAGCTGGAATAATTCGCTGTAACGGAAGATATGAACTAATTAATGTAGCTGGAATTTTATTGCAAAAAGAAAGCTCTGGTAAAAATATAGGAATTATTACTCATGCAGGTGGGCCGGCAGTTATGCTAACAGATACCTTATCTAAAAATGGATTGCATATCCCTTCTTTAAAAGGAGAACATTGCGATAATTTATTACTTGAATTATATGAAGGTTCATCTATTTCAAATCCTATTGATTTTTTAGCGACTGGAACAGCCGAACAATTAGAAACTATTATTGATTATTGTGAACAGAAATTTAATAATATTGATTCGATGTCAGTTATTTTCGGCAGTCCCGGATTGTCCCAAGTTTTTGATGTTTACGATGTACTATCTAAGAAAATTAAATCCTGCAAAAAACCAATTTATGCAATATTACCTTCCGTAGTGAATGTGAAAAATGAAATAGAAGATTTTATTGCTAAAGGCAATATCGCATTTACTGATGAAGTTTTATTTGGACAAGCATTAGCCAAAGTTTATAACTTAACAAAACCTGATTCTAACGATTGTTTCATTGAACCGTCTACTCAGAAGTCTATTAGAAAAATTATAGATGTTTTACCCAACGGATATGTAACTTCAGATCAGGCCAATGATCTGTTAAAAAATATAGGTATTAATTTTATTACCCAACATGAGTCAAAAAATATAACCAAACTTTTACTAATAGCTAATAGATTAAATTATCCTGTAGTATTAAAAGTAGTTGGTCCTTTGCATAAATCAGATGTTGGAGGTGTTGAATTAAACATAAATAATGATAAGGAGTTGGTAAATAGTTTCAATAAATTGATGAATATTGATGGGGCAACATCCGTTTTGTTACAACCTATGTTAAAAGGTACTGAACTATTTATTGGCGCCAAAAAAGAAAGTAATTACCCACATATAATTATGTGTGGATTAGGAGGTGTTTTTGTTGAGATTTTAAAAGATGTAAGAGTGAAAATGATTCCAGTTTCAAAAGATGATGCTATGGATATGATCACAAACTTAAAATCCTATCCAGTTTTAAAAGGTACTAGAGGTCAAAATGGAATAAACATTGAGGAATATGCTGAAATTATAAATAAAATATCGACTTTATTACAAATTGCTCCTGAAATAGC
>CAZJCZ010000195.1:0-2682 GCA_964544575.1 uncultured Flavobacteriaceae bacterium
ACTTGGTCTGCCCCTGCAAGTTTTAATTTTTTCTGAGAAGTAATTTGAGAAGCCCTACTAATAATGTTCAGTTTCTTATTCAACTGTCTCGCAGACAGCACAACAAAAAGATTGGCAGCATCATCGGGAAGCGTGGTAATAATATACTGCGCACGATTAATACCAGCCTCGATTAAAACTTCATCATCATTGGCATCACCTTCAACAAAAAGTATGTTATCACCATATTTTTCAATGATTTCCTTGTCTTTTTCAACTACAACAAATGGCCTTTTATAGGCTTTCAACCTTTCTGCTGCTTGATTGCCATTTCGGCCAAATCCACAAATGATTACATGTTTAGAGAGTGTGCGAATCTTGTTTTTCACTTTTTTCTTTTTTAAAACGTCCAAAGAATTCCTGCTTAATATATATTCGGTTATCACCGAAATGGCATATGCAAATATGAATACACTGGCTATGATTAATAATACGGTAAAAACTTTTGCTTCGGTACTCATAGGGCCAACTTCAGTAAACCCAACAGTAGTCACCGTAATTACTGTCATATAAATGGCATCGACCCAAGAAAGATCTGAAAGATAGCGGTAACCAACCACTCCCGTTATTAATATGGCCACCATTAACGAAATGGCTATATATATTTTAGAACGGAAAAGTCTTAGCATATTTCTATAGGTCAAAAACAGAGGTTCTTTTGGTATGCACCAAATCTTTTATTTTTAACCAAAAAGCCAAAAAAAGATACAATGCAAAACCAAAGCCTAAAGTTACGAAAGTAAGGTAAATGAACGACGTTCGAACAACCCTTGCGCGAATACCCATACGCTCTGCAATTCGCCTGCAAACTTCAAAACCCCTTTTTTGAAAATAATATAAAAGTTGATAGAAAATGTTCATGGCTTAAATTTAAATATTTCCATTTAATAAACTACCACCAATCGAACATTGAAGGCATTTATTTTTAGAACAATACTGATTATAAAGCTGTAAAATAGCCTGACTGTCGCCAGCTGTTTTTATACTTATGCCCAAAGTATTAAATTTTTTCAGAATATTATTATCTTCCTTTTTTAAGCTGCTAATTATGGCTAGTAGGCTCTCATTTGAATCTTTGCCCAGATGTTTGGAATAACTAAACTTTAGAGGGAGAATCGTATTAATAATCAACAAATCGATAAACTTTTTCGTCAATTTTTTAGCCCTTTTTGAAGACCTCTTGCCAAAGGTAAAATGGTCGTCCCAATAAGCGCTGGCAGAAACTTCAAAGATTTTGTATAAGTCAGCTATAGTCGTTGCCTTTATCACCTTGTCGAACAAGTTATGGTTTTCACTATATAAATTGGCAAATTGTGATAAACGTATCGTTGGAAAATTTGGCGGACGAAGTTTAAAGAATTCAGGAACCAGAACACCTGTTTCGTTCAAATCGAATTTATGTTTTATGTAGTGGTATTCGTTTTTCAATACAGCATGGTATGGATCTACAATAGAATCATCATTCAACAATCCGGTTAATCCAAATAAGGTGCTTTCTATGTGAAGTGGGTTTTTCTGTAGTTTGCGAACAATATGAAAATCGAATGCTTTAGCTAAACTTAAAAATGATTCGCCATTGATTTTAAGTCCGAAATTCTTTAAAAGCAAAATATATAAGATACTTTCCCAATCATTTTTTGAAGATACCAAAAGCTCATTGACCATTATGGACTTATGCTCTAATCGCTCAATATACAGGCGCTCTAACCAATTATTTACAATGAATTCATCAATCCCCGAAATTTCATTTTCACAATTGATAAACTTTGTGTTTTTCTTTTCAAATAGGTTTTGATAATTACTCAATATATTATTTGGGATATAATGGCATAACTCTAAAGTGGGTATTTCAGTATTATCCTTTCGATAGATGGTCATATCATCTTTCCAAACCACATGAAGAATGACATTTTCATAATTAATGTCCTTTTCATGATGGTGGATGTACCAGTCAGAAGAGTTAATATGAATTTCCACATTACCTGCCCAGAGTTGACCATCAATATTAATTTTCGCATTAAAAAAATCGGGCCCAGCCTGTTGATTATGCAAACCGACATCAATAACAACTAAGGTCTCATTATTGGTTGTGACCATTTGCTCCAATTGCAGTTTTTTATATTTCCAGATAAATTGGAGTAGATCTTCTCGCATTGCCCTAAAATAAAAAATCCCACATAAATGAGGGATTTTTTATAATAATTATTTTAATGGACGCTATCGAGCAACCTCGCCTTGCCAGGCTATAATACCACCTTCGAGATTGTATGCATTTTCAAAACCAACATTGTTCATGACGGCGCATGCCTGTCTGCTCCGGTTCCCGGACCTACAATAAACATAGTAACTTTTAGATTTGTCCAGTTTCTCCAATTCTGCTAAGAACTGTTGTCCAAGATAAATATCGATATTAGAAGCATTTGGTATATAACCCTCTTCAACTTCTCTAGGAGTTCTTACATCTAAAATAAAAGCATTGTCATCAGCATTTAACTGCTCTACCCAATCTCCTTGTGATAAATCTGCCATATTATTGAATTTTAAGTGGCAAAAATAAGACAATTATTGAAAATTCAGCGATAATGGGTCTATTCATGTTTCCTTAGCTTATAACATATCTAATTTTAACAAAATTTTATCTTA
>CAZJCZ010000195.1:2782-4128 GCA_964544575.1 uncultured Flavobacteriaceae bacterium
GGGTACGGATAAATTAATTGAAATGGATAAAGCCATGTCCCAAACCGAATCTGAATTATTACATCAATTCTCAAATAGTGAATTGGAACAATTGAACTTTTTATTAAATAAATTTTAATTTTTAAACATTAACAAATAGCAATTTAAAACATGAAAAAGAATTTTTTAGTACTAGCATTGGCAGTAATAATAGGATTTACTGCAACAGCAACTGAGCCTATAGATGGGGGAAAAAAAGAAGTGAAAACCGAAGAAAGCACGGTAACCTGGAAAGCATACAAAGTTACGGGGTCACATGCTGGCACTGTCAATTTAAAAGAAGGCTCCCTAGTTTTTGATGAAGGAAAACTTACAGGAGGAGAATTTGTAGTTAATATGACCTCTTTAATAACAACAGACGACTTAGGTGACATGAAAGCCAAATTGGAAGGCCATTTAAAATCAGATGATTTTTTTGGTATAGCCACACATCCCACTGCTTCTTTGGTTTTCACTAAAGTGGAAGCTTCAGGCAAAAACTCTTATGAAGTAAAAGGTGATTTGACCATTAAAGGTATCACCAAAACCATATCTTTTGATGTTTCTGTGTATGGCAGTAAAGCGACTGCTACATTAAAAGTAGATAGGGCTGAGTACGATGTTCGTTATGGTTCAGGTAGCTTTTTTGATAATTTAGGCGACAAAACAATTTATGACGAATTTGATCTAGTCGTTGATTTGGTATTTTAATAAACTTGACCTCACAAGACAAGCCCCATAAGCCAAAAAGCAAATGGGGCTTTTTATTTTACAAAAAACGTATTTGTTGTTTTAAAAATCATTTCTATATTTGATGCAATGAAAAACAAAGGAACAAATACATGTTGGTGGAGTAACTTACGAAAATTGTCGTGAGCTAAGCACCATTGTAGTAAAACTATATAAAAGGCTTGTCTATCACGACAGGCCTTTTTTAATTATATACTTTAATCATGCATTACCAATTTAAATCGCATCATAAAAAAATACTCGCAGACACCATTACTCCTGTGAGTGTATATTTAAAAATACGTGATAGATTTCCAAACAGTATTCTTTTGGAAAGTAGCGACTATCATGCCAATGACAATAGCTTTTCTTATATCTGCTGTAATCCTGTTGCATCAATTAAGATTGAAGATGAAACCATTTTCGAGCACTACCCAGATGGCAGTATAATAACCAAGGAAATCACCTCTGATACTGATGTGGTAAAAACTGTGCATGATTTTAGTCAAAATTTTAAGGCGGATAAAAACTCATTCAAATTTATAAACAATGGGCTATTTGGATATATGGCTTATGATGCAGTTAGGTATTTTGAAGAT
>CAZJCZ010000196.1:0-4118 GCA_964544575.1 uncultured Flavobacteriaceae bacterium
TCCCACTCCTGTTTACCCCAACAATTAGGACAAACGCCTTCTGGTGCTTTTCCAACCTCTTTACCTTCAGATTTTGCTTTAAAGTAACTCTTTATGTTTTCTATGATTTTCATACTATATTTTTTGTTCAATTTACTATTTTTTCTTTATTTATCTCTTTTAAAAACTTTAGCTGAAGCAATTTAAGTTTAGGATCTATAAATTTTTTACAAAATGGTTTATCAGGATTCTCATAATAATAATCTAAAATCTCCTCTCTTGATGCTTTAAATCTTTTAAAAGTATACACACTAGTAATAAGTTTATCATCGAATTCCTTTTGAAATCCTTGAATAATGTTTTCTGAACTCTCTTTTTGCTCCTCGGAAAAAACGTAAACAGCAGACCTATACTTTTCTCGCATAGAATGATCACTAGTACTTTTATGCGTATATAAATGAATTTCAATAAGTGTGGCCAAAGAAATGACATCTGCATTAAAATTTACAATTACAGCTTCCGAAAATGTATCATTTTCTCCAGTTGATGCTACATAACCTTGTTCAACTTTTTCAACCCCTTTTAATGATTGAAATACAGCCTCAGTACACCAATGGCAACCTCCTCCTAGTGCTATTTTACTTTTGTCTATAATCATAATAATCTATCAATCCATTTGTTTAGATCCTTATCTGAAGGATTTCGTAATATTTTATCACAAATGGTTATTGTAGGGAAATTAAGCTTTCTATTTTCATACAGGCTTCTCAATTCTTCAGAATGATTTGCATTAGTTTCAACATCCAGAAACAGGTAATCAATATTACGAGTTTCCAAAAATGTTTTATAATATTCAGTTTTATGGCATCTTTCAGACCCATATAACTTCACTTCTAAAACGGTCTGCATAGCTAAATTGATTTTAAAAAATCAATTGCTGCAACCGGGTTTAAACGAAAATCTGAAAATACAACATTATCATGTTTGTCTATAAAAATGAACCAAGGTGTTCCTCCAGTTTGATAGTTTTTCATAATATTAGATCTTGACTTTCCATCATCTCCTGCATCATGCCCAAATGGAATTTGCAGTTCATACTGTTTTTGAGTTTCTAATATCTTTTCATACGTATTAGACTCATAGCCTTCAAACACTGTTTGTATTGCTAAAAATATAATGTTCTCATTTTCTTTTAAACCTTCAACCATATTTTTTAAATCTGGCAAACCTTTACTATGACAACCAGGACACCAACTCTGAAAACAATATACTATTTTGAACTTTCCTTTAAAATCTGATAGCTTTATTGATTCCGTTTTATTTCCTTCAGCGTCAATCCAATTTTTTACTTGAAATTCTGGAGCTTTAAATATTTTTTCTTGCTCAACTTTATTTGACATTTTTTATTCCTTTCTTTTCTTATTTTAAATAACTTTTTATTCCGTAACTAGCTAATACGCCTTCTCCCGTGGCTGCTGCTACTTGCGCTATGGCACCCTCTCTGCAATCTCCTGCAGCAAATATTCCATTCACAGATGTTTGAGCTAATCCTGTTGTTTGAATAAACCCTCTATCATCCAACGATACAATATTTTTAAAAGATTTGGTATTTGGAATCAATCCAATAAAAATAAAAACACCATCTGCCTTTAAAATAGATTCTTCATTAGTTTCATTATCTCTAACTCTTAATCCATCAAACATGCCCTTTTCATTTGAAATAAATTCAAGTGAGGTTTTATTGGTGTAACTTGAAATATTATCGATAGTTTCAAGTTTTTCAATATATGTTTGAGATGCACTGAAATTTTTCTTTCTATTAACTATTTTGACACTCTTGCAAAAACCAGCTAAAAATATGCCCTCTTCCAGGGCGGAATTTCCGCCACCAATTACAATAATATCTTTATCTCTATAGAATGCTCCATCACAGGTAGCACAAAAATGAATTCCCGAACCAATCAAGTTTTCTTCATTTGGGATTCCTAATTTTCGATACGTAGAACCCGTAGATAAAACAACTGACTTACCTAAAAAAGTAGTGCTTTTTGTTTTTATCGAGAATAAATCATCAAGCTTTTCAATATCTACAACTTCTTCTCCTGTTTTAATAACAGCTCCATAGGTTTTAGCTTGCTCCTCCATTTTTTCCATCAACTTTGGACCAGAAATGGATTGAAATCCAGGATAATTTTCAATTTTTTCTGTTAAAAAAGCATTTCCTCCTATGGTCGATTTCTCCAATATTAGCGAATCAAAACGGTCTCTTTGTGCATAAATTGAAGTGGTCAGTCCAGCAGCTCCTCCACCAATAATAATAGTGTCAAAAACTTTATGCTCCTTTTCTACATTTATAGAAAGAAGATCTGTTAATAGCACATTATCAGGATTGGCGTATGGTTTATCATTAATTAAAATCGTTGGAATAATTCTTTTTCCGTTATTAATTTCTTCTACCTTTTGAGTAGCCCAATCGTATTTGTCTACATCAATAAATTCAAAATTTACGCTATTATCTCGTAAAAAACTTTTTGCTCTTCTGCAATCTGGACACCAATCTGCACCAAACAATTTTACACGACCAACTTCATTTATCCCTAAAACAGAAGACAATTCCGTATTATCAGGATTTGTATAGGTCTTATCATTAATAATCACGGTTGGAATAATTCGTTTTCCATTATTAATGGCTTCTACTTTAGCTGTTGCTTCTTTGTCCAAATCAACATCGACAAAGGTATACTCAATATTATTCTCTTTTAAATGTGCTTTCGCCCTTCTGCAATCTGGACACCAATCTGCCCCATATAGTAAAATATCAATCATTTGTTTTTGGATTTATTTATTTAAAAGTAGATTCCCAAATCATGATTGTTTGGGAATCTCTTTTGTTTTACTTTAATTTATCTGCGTGAAGTTTACGCAATTTTGCCAATTTTGGTGTAATCACAAAGCTACAATAGCCTTGAGCTTGATTATTTCTATAATAATCCTGATGCTCTTTTTCAGCTTCATAGAAAATATCTAAAGCTGCTATCTCTGTAACTACAGGGTTTTCATAAAATGGTGCGACTTCCTTTATCACCACTTCGGCAATTTCTTTTTGCTTATTATCATGATAATAAATAACTGATCGATATTGAGTACCTCGATCTGCTCCTTGACGATTCAAGCTGGTTGGGTCATGAGTGGTCATAAAAATGACTAAAATGTCTTCATATGAAATGACATTTGCGTCAAAAGTAACTTGAACAACTTCTGCATGACCGGTTAAACCTGAACATATTTCTCTATAAGTCGGTTTCCCAGGAACACTACCACCAGAATAACCAGAAACTACTGTCTTTACACCTTTTACTTCTTGAAATACAGCTTCTGTACACCAGAAACAGCCAGCACCAAAAGTGGCCAATTGTAAATTATTATCTATCATGAGTAGCCCCCTTTTCCAATTGCATAGATTCAGAGTTTATACAATACCTCAATCCGCTTGGATCTGGGCCATCAGGAAATACATGTCCTAAATGAGCATCACAAGTATTACACATGACCTCAACGCGAACCATCCCAAAAGATGAATCTTTATGGTATTTAATTGCATTTTCCTTAATTGGTTGTGTAAAACTAGGCCATCCTGTTCCTGAACTAAACTTAATTGTGGAGTCAAATAAGGGTGTGTCACAACACACACAATTGTATTTTCCTTCATCATAAATACTACAAAGTGCTCCACTATGAGGTGCTTCAGTCCCCTTGTGTCTTGTAATTCTAAATTGCTCTGGAGTTAATTGAGCTCTCCATTCTTCTTCTGTTTTCTCTACACGTCTGTCTGGAGTGGGATTTCCTTTAACGGAAAAGTTAATAACTTCTTTCCAAGTAAGCATACTGTTGTTTCCTTTCTTTTTTAATTAATATATATGCTTTTTGCCTAAATATAGTCGAAATTATACTAATTTCATTACAAGCCTACTTTCTGAAAACGAAACGAAAGGAATCCTATAAATAACGACTAAATATTGTTTTAATATTACATTGACCAAAGTTTAGTATTTTTACGTAAAATCACCTGATTATTATGGAAAAGCTTATTGCCGAAACCGAAAAATATGTGATCTCATTTTTAAATGAAAATCTTGATC